>NZ_JAEEAP010000596.1 GCF_016103465.1 Streptomyces sabulosicollis | reverse complement strand
AGCCACCACAGGGTGAGCTCGGGGTGGGTGAGCGGGACGTGGCAGGGACGGCAGAGCAGGGGTCCGTTGAGGCTGCGCCATGCTATGCCGCCCGCCCAGTGCGTGCCCATGCCGCCCTCGGTGGCGCTGGAGAGGCGCAGCCGGGCATCGACCCCGCCCCAGCGGATGTACGCCTCCACGATCCACTCGGCACCGCCCACGGCGAATCCGCCGACCACGGCGAGCGCGGGCACCGGTCGCCGCCAGGCCGGGACGATCGCGCACGCCACGAGCAGGGGCAGGGCGAGCCAGATGCCGTCGGAGAAACGGAAACAAGTGGCGGCCGCGACCATGGCACCCAAGCCGAGCAGGGCCCGCCGTTGCGCACAGGGGCGTGCGGCGCGCAGGAACCAGCCCGCCGCGGCCATCGCGGACAGGGCCACCCACAGGTTGGGCATGGCCTGCGGCCCGTAGAGCACGGTGATCCACAGACCGGCGAACAGCAGCGCGGCCAGAGCGGTCCGCCCGGGACCGAGCAGCGGCTGCCAGACGCGGTAGGCGGCGTACAGGGCGGCGGCGGACAACAGCGCCAGGACGACCCGGAGCACGGTGGTGGAGTCGGTGACGGCGAGGACGGGGGCGGCGAGGAAGCTGATGCCGCGTGAGCGCGGGGCGCTGAAGTACGCCGCCGGACGGTGCGGATCGGCCTGGGAGAGATACACCGTCTCGTCCCAGCCCAGCCCCAGGTGCGGGACCACAAGGACGAGTTGTGCCGTCGCATAGGCGAGGGCGACCAGCGCCGGCCACGGTATCCGGCGTGACGGTCGGATGACCGCCTTCAAGGCGATCACGCCGTGAGCACCCCGGTGCCCAGCAGGCCGAGGAGCAGCAGGCCGATGGCGACGCGGTAGATGACGAACGCGTTGAAGGAGTGCTTGGCGACGAACTTCAGCAGCCAGGCGATCGAGGCGTAGGCGACCACGAACGAGACGGCGGTGCCGACCACGAGGGGGGCGGTACCGACCCCGGCGCCGACGGCGTCCTTCAGCTCGTACAGGCCAGCGCCGGTCAGCGCCGGGATGCCGAGGAAGAAGGACAGACGGGTGGCGGCCACCCGGTCCAGGTCGAGGATGAGCGCGGTGGACATGGTGGCGCCGGAGCGCGAGAAGCCGGGGAAGAGCAGCGCGAGGATCTGCGAGCAGCCGACCAGCATGGCGTCCTTGAAGCCCGTGTCGTCCTCGCCGCGCTTGTGGCGGCCCATCTGGTCGGCCACCCACATCGCACCGGACCCGGCGACAAGGGACGCGGCGACCACCCACAGGGATGCGAGCGGGCCCTCGATGAGGGGTTTCGCGGCCAGGCCCACGAGCACGATCGGGACGGTGGCGTAGACGACCCACCAGGCGAACTTGTAGTCGTGGTGGTAACGCTGCTCGCGGTGGGCGAGTCCGCGGCCCCAGGCGGAGACGATCCGCACGATGTCCTTGAAGAAGTACACCAGCACCGCGGCGATCGCGCCGACCTGGATGACGGCGGTGAAGCCGACCACGGAGGTGTCGTCGACCGGGATGCCCAGCAGCCCTTCGGTGATCTTCAGATGGCCGGTGGAGGAGACGGGGAGGAACTCCGTGATGCCTTCGACGATGCCGAGGACGGCCGCCTGGCCGATGCTGATGGCACTCATCTGGATCCGTTTCTGTGGTGGACGGAGGGGGCCGTGTCCGCAGGGGGAAACTGCGCGGTGCGGCTGCGGTCAGTGGGGTGGGGGTCAGCGGCGCAGGCGGCGCAGGGCCCGGCCCGCGCGGTTGCGCCAGCGGGCCTTGCGGCGCTGCCAGGCTCGGGCGGAACGCGTGGCGGCGAGGTCGCCGAACAGTTCCTCGTAGGCGTGGGCGACATGGGCCGGATCGAAGCGGCGGGCCGCGGCGCGGGCGGCCTCGCCCATGCGGCGGCGCCCGGGATCGTCGGCGATCAGGTCGCTCAGCGCGGCGGCCAGCGCCTGCCGGTCACCCACGGGGACCAGCCGGCCGTCGACGCCGTCGTCGATGATCTCGGCGGGGCCGAGCGGGCAGTCGGTGGCGACCACCGGTATGCCACAGCGCATCGCCTCGACCAGCGTCATGCCGAAGGACTCCGCGTCGGAGGCGGAGGCGACGATCGACGCCTTGGCGAACTCGGCCTCGATCGGGGACACCGCGCCCATCAGCGCCGCCCGGCCTCCCAGGCCCTGGGTCTCGATCAACTGCTGGAGCCGCTCCTTGTCGGCACCCGCGCCGTAGATGCGCAGCGAGCAGTCGGGGTGCTTGGCGGCGACCTCGGTGAATGCCTCGATGAGCAGGTCGAACCGCTTCGCGCGCACCAGGCGTCCGGCCGCGGCGATGACGGGGGCGCCGCCGTCGGCGGGCGTCAGGCCGGGATCGGGCACGCCGTTGGGGACGGCCAGGACCTTCACTCCGGGCAGCCGCATCTTCGCCTGGTAGACGGCGGCGTCGGCCTGTGTGGTGGTGACCACGGCGTCCAGGTCCCGGTAGTGGCGGGCGAGCTGGGCGCGCAACTTCTTGGTGTGCGTGTCATGGGTGAGGTGTTCCTGGGCGATGCGCAGCGCCCGGGGCGGGGCGAAGCGGGCCAGGTACACATTGATGCCCGGCCGGGTGCCGGTGATCACGTCCGCGTCGCAGCTCCGCAGGTACTCCCGCGCCCGCTGGTCGGTCAGCCGGCTGTACTGCCCGTACCGCTTCTCGGCGGTGGGGAAGACCTCGGCCGGCCGGTGCAGCAGCGGGTCGGCTGCGTCGGCGGCGTCCGCGCGCAGGTCGACCAGGGGCACCACCGTCACCCGCGGATCGATGACGAACCGCGGACGGGCGCGGTGGCGCAGCATCGACACGATCGTCACCTCGTGCCGGTCGGCGAGGGCCGTGGCGAGATTGAGCGTGGTGCGGATCGTGCCGCCGATCGCGTACACGTTGTGGATCAGGAAGGTGATCTTCATTTGGCGCTCCCCGGCGTCTGCTCCGCGGCGGTACGGGCGCGGCGGACCCTGAGCGCTTCCAGGGCCAGTGGCAGCAGGGAGACGGCGACGATCGCCGCGACCAGGGAGAGCAGGTAGCGGTCGACGTTCGGGATGCTCGTGCCCAGGGCATAGCCGCCGAGCACCAGGCCCACGGTCCACACCACGCCTCCGGCCACCTGCCACAGTGCGAAGGTGGGGGCGGGCACGCGGACCATCCCGGCGAGTGGGTTGAGCACGGTCCGCACGACCGGGATGAAGCGGGCGAGCACGATCGCCCTGCCGTGGCCGTAGCGGGCGAGCAGCTCCTCCGCGCGCCCCACTCCCTCGATCAGGTGCCGGCTGCGGCTACGGACCAGCAGGGCTCGTCCGGCGCGGCGGCCGATCAAATAGCCGGTCTGGGCGCCGAGCAGCGCCCCGCCCGCGGCCGCGAGCAGCACACCGGGCAGCGTCAGGTGGACGCCACCGTCCGAGGCCGTGCACAGCAGTCCCGCGGTGAACAGCAGGGAGTCGCCGGGCAGGAAGAAGCCGATCAGCAGTCCGGTCTCGGCGAACAGCACCAGGAAGACGCCCGCCGTGCCGAACGCTGTCAGCAGTTGGGCGGCATCCAGGGGATTGAGGGCCAAAGGCACCGCGGGGTCCTTTCCGGCCGTGCGCGCCCAGGGCAGAGTTCTGCCCAGGTATGAGCGCATGGCACACTTGACGGACAGTGGCTTTTACACCGGTGTAGGTCTCCTACACGAGTGTAGGAGATGAACGGAAGGGAGGCCAAGCGCATGGGCAACCGCACGCCAGGACACGGCCCCAAGCGGCCCAACGGTGCACGCGAGGCCGAGATCCTCGAACTGCTGCACCGCGCCGACGGCGCGCTGACCCCCCGCGAGGTCACCGAGCGCCTCGGCAACGAGCTGGCCTACAACAGCGTGGTGACGATCCTCACCCGTATGCACACCAAGCAGCTGCTCACCCGCACCCCGCGCGGCCGCGCCTACGCCTACGCCCCCGTGACCGACGACCCCGGCTTCGCCGCCCGCCGCATGCGCTCGGTCCTGGAAGAGCGGTCCGACCGCCAGGACGTCCTCGCCCGCTTCGCCGACGGCCTGTCCACCACCGACGCGGACCTGCTGCGCCAACTGCTCGACCCCGACCAGTAGGAAGAGGCCGCCCGGATGCGCATCGCCGTCTACATCCCCCTGCTGCTCTCCCTGCTCGCCCCCTTGGGAGCACGTCCCCTGTCGGAACGGTGCGAACCCCGACTGGCGACCTGGCTGCTCACTGCCTCAGCCCTCGTGCTGGGCGCCGCGACCACCATCTCGCTGGGGCTGCTGGCCATCACCGGGCTGATCCGCTTTCCCCAGCTGGCCGGCATCGGCCACTGGTCGGCCCACACCGCGCAGCGCGACGACCCCGCCGAGCTGTCCGTCGCCCTGATCGCCGGGCTGCTACTCGGCGCCGCCGTCCTCATGGCCGCCCGCATGCTCTGGCGGCGCGCCCGCACTCTGACCGCAGCCGCCCTGGAAGCGGCCTGCATGCCCGCCGAAGACGGTCTGGTCGTGATCGAGGACGAGGCCCCCAACGCCTTCGCGATCCCCGGCCTGCCCGGCCGCGTCGTCGTCTCCACCGGCATGCTGCACACCCTGGACGAGACCGAGCGCCACATTCTGCTCGCCCACGAACGCGCCCACCTGGCGGCCCACCATTACGCCTTCGTCGCCCTGGCCCAGCTCGGCGCCGCCGCCAACCCCCTGCTGCACCCCCTCGCCACGGCCGTGACGTACACCATCGAACGATGGGCCGACGAGATGGCGGCCACCGCCACCGGCGACCGCGAGCGGGTCGCCCGCACCGTCGGCAAGGC
>NZ_JAEEAP010000595.1 GCF_016103465.1 Streptomyces sabulosicollis | reverse complement strand
GTATCCCCCGACACCGGACACCCGGTTTCACATAGACCCCACCCACAGAATGCACCTACCACCCAGTACAACTGAACAACAGCAGACCACAACCAAGATCAATAAGCACTCCATCAGCTACGCCATACACCTCAACCCGCCCTGACCAGCTAATCAGCCGCACCCGCGCAGCGGGGGAACCTCACAACCCGATCGAAGCGCACTTCGGACCGCTGCGGCAGTTCACCCTGGCCAACTCCGACCACCGCAGCCACCCCGCCCAGACACGGGCCCTGCACCGCTACCTGCGCTGGCGCAACGCCAACGCCCGCCACCCCGACGTCCTGGCCGCCCAGCGCAAGGAACGCACCCGCATCCGCAGCGAGAAAGGCATTCGCTGGGGCGGACGCCCCCCTGACGGCCGCAGCCTGATCCAGACCGGCGAAGACTGGACACGCCCGTGAAGGCTCCAATCGGTGCGGTAGGAACCGGTTTGCCGCCGGCCCTCCTACGCAGCGCAGCCGAAAATCTCTTGCGGAGTCGTCTGAGCGCTCGATACCCAGCATCGAGACGACAAGGAGCACAGGATGACGACCCATCTGGGTTCATTGAACGAGTTCTGCTGGATGGACCTCAAAACCCGTGACTTAGCCGGCACCACCACCTTCTTCCAGAAGACGCTGGGCTGGCGCTTCGCGGTGGACGAGAAGGACTGGCGAAAGGCCACCAAGGTGGCCATCGACGGCCACCTGATCGGCAGCGTGAGCGACCTGGCGAACCCGGTCTACCCACCACGAACACCTGCCCACATCGCCTACTATTTGGCAGTCGACAACGTCGATCGCCGCGCCGAAGCGGCGACGGTGAACGGCGCTCGTCTTGTCGTACCTCCCTTCGACGCGGGCGATCAGGGGCGCATGGCGACATTGACCGATCCGGTAGGTGCCGCCTTCTCCCTGTGGCAGCCGCGCAACTTCACCGGATGGCAGTTCCCGCCCCACTTGGCGGGTGCCCCGCACCGCATGGTCCTGACGTGCGACCAGCCTGAGAAAGCCCGGCACTTCTACGGCAAAACGACGGGGACCCCTTTGAACTGCGCCGATTTCATCGCCACACGTGGACCCAGTACATCCGTTCCGCAGTGGGAACTTGCGGTCGACGTCGAGGATCTGGACCGCGTCGTCGTACGCGCACACGATCTCGGCCAAGACTCGGCCACCTGGTCCGAGAAAACCGGTCGCCGTGTTGTGCGGTTGAGCAGCCCGGAGGGACTGACATTCCTGGTTCGCCGCCTTGAGGAGTGACTCGGCCGTCGATCAGGCGGCGCTCGCCTCTGGCCCAACCCGGCGGACCTATGCGGTCACAGCACTAGTGTCCTGCACCGGGAGTTCGTCGTCAGATCTTGCATGAGTTCTCCCGCCGGGGTACCGGTGCCGCGTCGTGGTCCGCAGCTGGAACCGCTGCTGTTGGACGATGCCGAGCGCGCTGTGCTGGGAACGCTGGACCCGGCGGGCTAACTCCGCCCAGACGCTGGCGTTGCGGGCACGGATTGTGCCGACGAGTGCGGGTCCTGACCTCCCGCCCATCGTCCAGGTGGCTCGGGAACTGCGGATCTCCGCGGATACTGTCCGCAAGCGGCGGCACCGGTTCCTCGCTGAGCGGCTGGAGGGCCTGTCCGACGAGCCCCGGCCGGGCCGACCGCCCACTATCAGCGTTGACCAGGCGGAGGCGGTCGTGGTCGCTACCTTGGAGGAAATCCCGAAGAACGCCACGCACTGGTCGCGCAAGTCGATGGCCGAGCACAGCGGCCTGTCCAAGTCCACTGTCGGTCGGATCTGGCGGAAGTTCCAGCTCAAGCCACCCCTGACGGACCCGTTCACACTGTCGACAAACCCGTTCTTCGTGGAGAAGGTCTATGACGTCGTCGGGCTGTACTTCAACCCTCCCGAGGGCGCGGTAGTCCTCTCGGTGGACGAGAAGTCGCAGATCCAGGCTCTGGACCGGTCCCAGCCGGTGCTGCCGATAATGCCGGGCATGCCCGAGCGGCGCACCCACGGCTATGTCCGCAACGGCCTGACCACACTGTTCGCCGCGTCCGATGTCGCCACCGGCGAGGTCATCAGCTCCCGGCACCGACGCCACCGCGCGGCGGAGTTCAAGAAGTTCCTGATCAAGATCGACAAGGAGGTTCCAGCGCACCTCCAGATCCACCTGATCTGCGGCAACTACGGCACGCACAAGACCCCCGCGATCAAGACATGGCTGGCCAGGCACCCACGCTTCCATATGCACCCCACCCCGACCGGATCCTCATGGATCAACCAGGTCGAGCAGTGGTTCGGCTTCCTGGCCGACCAGAAAATCCGACGCGGCGCACACAAGAACGTTTAAACCCTCGAAGCCGACATCCGCACCTGGATCAAGAACTGGAACGCAGACCCCAAGCCGTTCATCTGGACCAAGACCGCAGAAGAGATCCTCGAATCCCTCGCCCAATTCTGCCGACGGATCTCCGACGCAGGACACCAGCCGCCTGGAACGAGGCCGGTGTGTGGATCGAACGGCATCTGGTGCTGCTGAAGAAGCTGCGGCCGGCGCAGAAGCTGGACTGGTCGCGGGCGGTGATCGGCTCCTTTCACGTGCGGGCCGCTCGGCGCGGCGGCAGAAGCGGGCCCAGCCCGGCCGACCGTGCACAGCCGGGCAGCAAGAACCACGTCATCACCGACGCTCAGGGCGTCCCGCTCGCGGTGTCGCTGGCCGGCGGAAACCGCAACGACGTCACACAGTTGCTGCCGCTGCTGGAGAAGAGGCCGGCCGTGGCTGGCGTCGTCGGCCGCCCCAGACGTCGGCCGGACCTACTCCTCGCCGACCGCGGCTGCGACCACGGCACGTACCGCCGCCTGGTGCGACCGCGGGATCCGACCGGTCATCGCCGAACCAGGTCAGGAACACGGCAGCGGCCTGGGCATCTTCCGCTACGTGGTCGAGCGCACGATTGCCTGGCTGCACGGCTTCCGCCGACCGCGGATCGGCTGGGAACCAGGCGACGACATGCACCAAGCCTTCCCCGGGCTCGCCACCTGCCTGATCACCCGCCGCCACGTCCAACGCCTGCGGTAACATCTGCAACTTATCTCGTTGCTGTGGTCAGTAGGGTTTGAATTCGGGGTAGTAGGCTGCGGCGGCGGTTGCGGTGTCGATGTTCCGCGGGAAAAGCGCGGCTTCGTAGGCGCGGATGGCCGCGTCGATGTCCTTGGGCTGTTCGGCGATCGCGTTGCCGAGCTGGCCTGCGTCGAACAGCGCCCAGTTCGCTCCTTCGCCGTCCGGCGGTGCCAGGTGGGCGGCGTCTCCGATGAGCGTGACCCCCGGTATATGTTCCCAGCGGTGCCCGATCGGCAGCCCGTACAAGGGGCGGAAAATCGGCGGGATGTCACTGTCCGCGACCAGGGCGACGAGCTCCGGCGCCCACCCCTTGAACATCGCCGCGACCGTGCGGGCGGCCGCAGGGCCGTCATGGAAGTCGATGCCGTCGAACCAGTCGAGCGGCTGGTCGAACATGGCGTAGGAGTGCAGGGTGTCCGCGCGCTCGCGCTGCACGCCAAGACCGATGCGGGTGGTTTCGTCGTAAGCGGTCATCGACCCGCCGCCGACCAGCGCCAGGGTGGCAGGGTGCCGGGTACCGCTCTCATACAGGTACGTCTCGACCATCGAGCGTCCGGCATAGACGGGCGTGGCATCGGAGAGCAGCGGTCGGACCTTCGACCAGGCGCCGTCGGCACCGACGAGAATGTCGGTGACAAGCGTCGATCCGTTGGCGAAGGTCACTTCGTGACGGCCGTCAGCGAGGGTCCGCATGCTTTGCGTCTTGTGGCCCCACACGACCCTGCCGGCAGGCAGGGATTCCAGCAGCAACTGACGCAGCTCGCCACGCTGCACCTCGGGGCGGCCTCCGGCGGGGTCATCGGGCTGGTCCGCCAGGATGGTGCCGTCAGGTGCCACGTCGCGGGATGCCTGGCGACCTTCCAGGACCAGGGATCGGAAGCCGTCCATCAGGCCGGTGGCACAGATCCCGTGCTGTCCGTTGTAGTCGTGGATGTCGAGCATGCCGCCTTGGCCTCGGGCCTGAGCAGACGCCTCCGCTTCGTACACCGTGGACGGGATTCCGTGAACCGCCAGGGTTCGTGCCAGGGTCAGTCCCGCAAGACCGGCACCGATGATCGTGATCTGCGTCATACACGCGTTCCTTACTGCTGGTGGATGAACCGGCGGCCCTGCCCGCGAGGGGACCGGCCGCCGTGCGGAGCACTAGAGCCGGGTCAGGCAGAGCCGGGCGGCTCGATCCGGGACACGAGCTGTTCCAGGAGTTCATGGAGCCGCGCCTGCCCTGCGGCGCCCAGCGGCGCGAGGATCGACTCCTCGACACGCTCCATGGCCTCTTCGAAACCCTGGATCAGTGCGCAGCCCGCTGCAGTGGCACGCACCCGACGGCTGCGCGTGTCACCCTCCTGCGTCTGGCGCTCCACCAGTCCGCGCCGCTCAAGTCCGCCCAGGAGCCGAGAGACGCTCGGCGCACTGGTGCGCATGGCCCGCGCGACGTCACGCTGAATGGCATCCGGATTCCTCGACAGGTACGCCAACACGGCACTCTGCTCGTGCGTGAGACCGCGTTCCCGTATCCAGTCATCAGCGATGCGTCGCTGCCCCCACACAACCCACCGCATCAGCTCCAACGTGCTCTCACGCTCCAACCCACCCATAGTTAACACACTAACTATTGCCAGGTTAACAATCAAACCTCCCCCGGCCTCGCCCCACCCTTTCTCTTATACACATCTGACGCTGCCGACGACTAGTCGAGTGTAGATCTCGGTGG
>NZ_JAEEAP010000594.1 GCF_016103465.1 Streptomyces sabulosicollis | reverse complement strand
GCACCGGAGGGCCAGGCGGCCCAGGGGGCGGGGTCGGAGCGGCGGCGGCCGCCGCTGGTGCCGCTCTTCGTCCTCGGCTTTCTCGCGATGACCGCCCTGCGCAGCACGGACGTGCTGTCCAGCACCGTGCTGGACACCGCCGCCACGGCCCAGGAACTCCTCCTCGCCGCCGCCCTCTTCGGCCTCGGCAGCGCCGTCCACCTCCCGTCCCTCACCCGCACCGGCGCGCGGGTCGCCGCGCTGGGGCTGTGCGCGTGGGTGGTGATCGCGGGCGCGTCGTACGGGGGCGTCCTGCTCACCACGTAGACCCGGACCTCCACCACGTAGGGCCCGCGGCCTCGCCGCCCGGTGCCCGTGGCTTCGCCGCACAGGGCCCGGGGGCTCGCCGCCTGGTGCCCGTGGCTTCGCCGCCCAGGGCCGGGGGCTCGCCGCCCGGTGCCCGTGGCCTCGCCACCAAGGGCCCGGGTGAGACCGGATGTGCCTAGGGCCAGCGGCCGAGCGAGGCTCCGTCTCGCGACAGGTGTGACGTCCCGGAACGCCACTTACCCTGACGCCATGACCCCTCGCGACCCCCTTGACGTCGGCGCCGCCGACGCCGCCGTCACGGACAGCACCCTGCCGCCCCAAGCGGCCGCCGTCCCCGCCGCCCACCCGGAGCCGGAAGCCGGAGAGCGCGGTCCGGCGGAAGCCGGAGACCGGGGCCTGGCGGGCGACGGCGACACCGGTGGCACCGTATGGGGGAGGCGCTACCGCGCCCTCACCCTCGGCATCGTCACCGTCGTCTCGCTCATCGCCTTCGAGGCGAGCGCGGTCAACACGGCGATGCCGGTCGCGGCCCGCGCGCTGGACGGGGTCGAGCTCTACGCGTACGCCTTCTCCGCGTACTTCACCGCGAGCCTGTTCGCGATGGCCCTGTCGGGGGAGTGGTGCGACCGCAAGGGGCCGCTGGCGCCGCTGTTCACCGGGATCGCGGCGTTCGCCGCCGGACTGGTGGTGGCCGGTTCGGCCCAGCGGATGTGGATGTTCGTGGGCGGGCGCGCGGTGCAGGGCGTCGGCGGCGGGCTGGTGATCGTCGCACTGTACGTGGTGGTCGGCCGCGCCTATCCGCAGCGGCTGCAACCCGCCGTGCTGGCGTCCTTCTCCGCCGCCTGGGTGCTGCCGGTCATCGTGGGCCCGCTCGCCGCCGGGACCGTCACCGAACAGGCCGGCTGGCGCTGGGTGTTCCTCGCCATTCCGGTGCTGGTGCTGCCCCCGCTCGCGGTGATGCTCCCCGCGCTGCGCGCCCTGCCTCCGAGCGAGCGCTCCCCGGGCATGAACCGCCGCCGCATCCTGCTCGCGCTCGCCGTCGCGGTGGGCGCGGGGCTGCTGCAGTACGCGGGCCAGGACCTCGACTGGCTCTCGCTCGTCCCGGCCGCCGCCGGGCTCGCGCTGCTCGTCCCCTGCGTACTGCGGCTGCTGCCGAGGGGCACCTTCCGCGCCGCCCGCGGACTGCCGTCGGTGATCCTGCTGCGCGGGGTGGCGGCGGGGTCCTTCCTGGGCGCGGAGAGCTTCGTCCCGCTGATGCTGGTGACCCAGCGCGACCTGTCCGCGACCGCCGCCGGGCTCTCCCTCACCGGCGGCGGCCTCACCTGGGCACTGGGCTCCTACACCCAGAGCCGCCCCCGCCTGGAGCCGCACCGCGAGCGGCTGATGGGCCTCGGCATGCTCCTCATCGCCGCCTCCATCGCCACGGTCCTCCTGGCCCTCATCGACTCCGTCCCGGCCTGGATCGTGGCCGTGGCCTGGGTGATCGGCGGCTACGGGATGGGGTTGACCATCTCCAGCGGGAGCGTGCTGCTGCTGAAGCTCTCCCGCCCGGAGGACGCGGGCAGCAACTCCGCCTCCCTCCAGGTCTCCGACGCGCTCGGCAACATCACGTTCGTCGGCCTCAGCGGTGTCCTCTTCGTCACCTTCGGCGGCGGCGACATCACCGCCACCGGCCCCGCGGCCACCCACCAGCCGGCCGCCTTCGGCGCGGTCTACGCGGCGATGGCGGCGGTGGCGCTGGTGGGGGCGTGGGTGACGACGCGGTTGCGGCCCGGAATGCGTTAGCACCGCGTGGTACCACGCGGTACCATCGGCTCATGGCAGCACTGAATCTCCGCTTTACGGACGAGGAGCTCGACGCCCTGCGCAAGCGCGCGGAGGCGGAGGGCCGGAGCATGCAGTCGTTCGCCCACGACGCGGTGATCGCCGCGATCAACGAGCACTCCCGGCTGTTCAACGAGGCCGCCGCCCATGTGTTGCGGGTGAGTGAAGAGCTCAACCGAAGGCTCGCCTGATGCACTACCTCACCCTGCCCGAGCTGCTGAACCTCGCGGAGCGCCTCGGGGCCGACGAGGTGCGCGACTACGGGCTGCTGGAGTCGGCTCTGGCCCGTCCGCGGGCGAGTGTGTTCGGCCAGGACGCCTATCCGGACGTGGGGCAGAAGGCGGCGGCGCTGATGGAGTCGCTGGCTCGCAACCACGCCTTGGTGGACGGCAACAAGCGCCTCTCCTGGTACGCGACCTGGGTCTTCCTCCACATCAACGGACACCCGCTGAACGCGGACTTCGACGTCGACGAGGCCGAGCGCTTCGTGCTGAGCGTCTGCCAGGGCGCGCTCGACGTGCCGAAGATCGCGGAGGGGCTGACCCGGTTCACCAACGGAATGTGAGTCTGATCCCACCCTCGGGCGGGATGCGGACGTACCCCGGAGCGTGGAGTACGGCACCGGTAGGCTGACGCGGTTCCCGATCGACCTCGCCGAGCCAGCCCGACGGAGACCGTGAGTACTACTGCCGCCTCCACCAGCCATCACCTCTCGCCCGCCTTCCCCGGCCGGGCGCCTTGGGGTACCGCGAGCAAGCTGCGCGCCTGGCAGCAGGGCGCGTTGGACAAGTACATCCAGGAGCAGCCGCGCGACTTCCTCGCGGTGGCCACCCCCGGCGCCGGGAAGACCACCTTCGCGCTGACCCTCGCCTCCTGGCTGCTGCACCACCACGTCGTCCAGCAGGTGACGGTCGTCGCGCCGACCGAGCACCTGAAGAAACAGTGGGCGGAGGCCGCCGCGCGGATCGGCATCAAGCTGGACCCGGAGTACAGCGCGGGCCCGCTGGGCCGGGAGTACCACGGGATCGCCGTGACCTACGCGGGCGTCGGCGTCCGGCCCATGCTGCACCGGAACCGGATCGAGCAGCGCAAGACGCTCGTCATCCTCGACGAGATCCACCACGCCGGCGACTCCCGCTCCTGGGGCGAGGCGTGTCTGGAGGCGTTCGAGCCGGCCACCCGGCGGCTGGCGCTCACCGGCACCCCGTTCCGGTCCGACACCAACCCCATCCCCTTCGTCACCTACGAAGAGGGCAACGACGGCATCCGGCGCTCCTCCGCCGACTACACCTACGGCTACGGCAACGCGCTGGCGGACGGCGTCGTGCGCCCCGTCATCTTCCTCTCCTACAGCGGCAACATGCGCTGGCGCACCAAGGCGGGCGACGAGATCGCGGCGCGGCTCGGCGAGCCGATGACCAAGGACGCGGTCTCCCAGGCGTGGCGCACCGCGCTCGATCCGCGCGGCGACTGGATGCCGAACGTGCTGCGCGCCGCCGACCAGCGGCTGTCCGAGGTCCGCAAGGGCATCCCGGACGCGGGGGCGCTCGTCATCGCCTCCGACCAGGACTCGGCCCGCGCCTACGCCAAGCTGATCCGTGAGATCACCGGCACCAAGGCGACGCTCGTGCTCTCCGACGAGGCGGCGGCGTCCCAGCGGATCGAGGACTTCAGCCACTCCGACGACCGCTGGATGGTCGCGGTCCGCATGGTGTCGGAGGGCGTGGACGTGCCCCGGCTGGCGGTCGGGGTGTACGCGACCACCATCTCCACACCGCTCTTCTTCGCCCAGGCCGTGGGCCGCTTCGTACGGTCGCGGCGGCGCGGCGAGACCGCGTCCGTCTTCCTCCCCACCATCCCGATGCTGCTCGGCTTCGCCAATGAGATGGAGGTCGAGCGGGACCACGTCCTGGACAAGCCGAAGAAGGACGGCGAGGAGGAGAACCCGTACGCGGAAGAGGAGAAGCTCCTCGAAGAGGCCGAGAAGCAGCAGGACGAGGACACCGGCGAACAGGACCAACTGCCCTTCGAGGCGCTGGAGTCGGACGCGGTCTTCGACCGGGTGCTGTACGACGGCGCCGAGTTCGGCATGCAGGCGCACCCGGGCAGCGACGAGGAGCAGGACTACCTCGGTATCCCCGGGCTCCTCGAGCCCGACCAGGTACAGATGCTGCTCCAGAAGCGGCAGGCCAAGCAGATCGCGCACAGCCGCAAGAAGCCGGACGCGGAGGCGGATCTGCTGGAGCTTCCGGCGGAGCGGCGGCCGGTGGTCACCCACAAGGAGCTGCTGGAACTGCGCAAGGAGCTCAACTCGCTGGTCGGGGCCTATGTCCACCAGAGCGGAAAGCCGCATGGTGTGATCCACACCGAGCTGCGCCGGGTCTGCGGCGGCCCGCCGAGCGCGGAGGCGACGGCGGGGCAGATCCGCGAGCGGATCAAGAAGGTCCGGGAGTGGGCGACGCGGATGCGCTGAGGCGCGCGTCCCGTCCCCGCCCCACCCCGCCCCTTCCGCGGCACCGATATGCGGCTCCGCCGCGTGGCAGGGCTTCGTCCCTGGGTCCCCGGGGTCTGGGGTGGAACCCGGGCTCCTGGCGTGCTGGCGTGTCAGGGTGGCGGGGTTTTGCGGCCGGGGTGGTGGTTCGGTGGGCCGATATGCGGCTCCCCGGCGTGGCTGGGCTTTGTTCCTGGGTCTCCGGGGGCCGGGGTGGAGCCCCAGTTGCGGGAAGGGG
>NZ_JAEEAP010000593.1 GCF_016103465.1 Streptomyces sabulosicollis | reverse complement strand
GGGGCGGGGGCCTCGGCCGGGGCCGCGCCGCCGTCGTCGATGACGGCCAGCTCGGCGCCGACCTCGACCGTCTCGTCCTCGGCCACCTTGATGGACGTCAGCACACCGGCCGAGGGGGCCGGGATCTCGGTGTCGACCTTGTCGGTCGACACCTCGAGCAGGGGCTCGTCGGCCTCGACGCGTTCACCTTCGGCCTTGAGCCAGCGGGTGACGGTGCCCTCGGTCACGCTCTCGCCGAGCGCCGGCAGGGTTACGGAAACCGCCATGGTGTTCGGTTGCTCCTTAACGATCTTTGCGGATGGTTCGCGCTCGGGATGATCAGTCGTGGGAGTGCAGCGGCTTGCCGGCCAGGGCCAGGTGGGCCTCGCCGAGCGCCTCGTTCTGGGTCGGGTGGGCGTGGACGAGCTGCGCGACCTCGGCCGGGAGCGCCTCCCAGTTGTAGATCAGCTGAGCCTCGCCCACCTGCTCGCCCATCCGGTCACCGACCATGTGGACGCCGACGACGGCACCGTCCCGTACCTGCACGAGCTTGATCTCGCCCGCGGTCTTGAGGATCTTGCTCTTGCCGTTGCCCGCGAGGTTGTACTTCAGGGCGACGACCTTGTCCGCACCGTACAGCTCCTTGGCCTTGGCCTCGGTGATGCCGACGGAGGCGACCTCGGGGTGGCAGTAGGTCACCCGCGGCACGCCGTCGTAGTCGATCGGAACGGGGTTCTGGCCCGCCAGCCGCTCGGCCACCAGCATGCCCTCGGCGAAGCCGACGTGGGCCAGCTGGAGGGTGGGGACCAGGTCGCCGACGGCGGAGATGGTCGGCACGTTGGTCCGCATGTACTCGTCGACGAGGACGTAGCCGCGGTCCATCGCGACCCCGGCCTCCTCGTAGCCGAGACCCTGCGAGACCGGGCCGCGGCCGACGGCCACCAGCAGCAGCTCGGCCTCGAAGGTCTTGCCGTTCTCCAGCGAGACCTTGACGCCGTCGGCGGTGTACTCCACGCCCGAGAAGCGGGAGCCGAGGGAGAAGTTGATGCCGCGCTTGCGGAAGGCGCGCTCCAGCAGCTTGGAGCTGTTCTCGTCCTCGACCGGGACGAGGTGGGGAAGCGCCTCGACGATGGTGATGTCGGCCCCGAAGGACTTCCACGCGGAGGCGAACTCGACGCCGATGACGCCGCCGCCCAGCACGATCGCGGACTTCGGCACACGGTCCAGCACCAGCGCGTGGTCGGAGGAGATGACGCGGTTGCCGTCGATCTCCAGACCGGGCAGGGACTTCGGCACCGAACCGGTGGCCAGCAGGATGTGGCGGCCGGTGTAGCGCTCGCCGTTCACATCGACGGAGGTCGGGGAGGACAGCCGGCCCTCACCCGTCACATAGGTGACCTTGCGGGAGGCGATCAGACCCTGCAGACCCTTGTACAGGCCCGAGACCACGCCGTCCTTGTACTTGTGCACACCCTCGATGTCGATGCCCTCGAAGGTGGTCTTCACACCGAATTCCGAGCCCTCGCGGGCCTGGTCGGCGAGCTCACCGGCGTGCAGCAGCGCCTTGGTGGGAATGCATCCACGGTGCAGACAGGTGCCGCCCAGCTTGTCCTTCTCGATCAGGGCGACGTCCAGACCCAGCTGCGCCGCGCGCAGGGCAGCGGCGTAACCGCCGCTACCGCCTCCGAGGATCACTAGGTCGAAAACGGTGCTGGCGTCGTTCGCCACGTCACGTCCTCCATGCATGGTGCGCCGGGGCCGGCCGTTGGTCGGCCGGGCGGCGGCGTGTGTTCGGCCGCTTCTTGCGTCGGCCCTGGTGTCGGGGGCCCTGTCCTGCCGGGACAACATCTTCGCACTTGTTGGGAGGAGGCGGGACGCGGGGCCGCTGTGTGAGAAATCTCCAGACCCCAGTTCAGGGGTTACCGCTGCGTATCCGGAACGCGCAGCCCCGTCGATTTCGTTGAGGGCGAAATCGACGGGACTTTCGGCCTATGGCGGCGGCCGTCTCGTACGGTGCGGGCCTCGGCTCAGCCGAGGTCGCCGTCGGCGGCGCGCTCGGCCAGCCGCACCAGGGTGCGGACCGCGGCGCCCGTGCCGCCCTTGGGGGTGTAGCCGAACGGACCGGACTCGTTGAAGGCCGGACCCGCGATGTCCAGGTGACCCCAGGTGATCCCGTCCGCCACGAACTCCTTCAGGAAGATGCCGGCCACCAGGCCGCCACCCATGCGCTCGCCCATGTTCGCCAGATCGGCGACCGGCGAGTCGATGCCCTTGCGGAGGTGGTCGGGCAGCGGCATCGGCCAGGACTGCTCACCGGCCTCCTCCGCGATCTCGTGGAGCGTGGTGCGGAACGCCTCGTCGTTCGTCATGATCCCGAACGTGCGGTTGCCCAGCGCGAGGACCATCGCACCGGTCAGCGTCGCCACGTCCACGATCGCGTCCGGCTTCTCCTCACCGGCGCGGGTGATCGCGTCGGCGAGCACCAGCCGGCCCTCGGCGTCGGTGTTCAGCACCTCGACGGTCTTGCCGCCGTACATCGACAGAACGTCGCCGGGGCGGGTGGCCGAGCCCGACGGCATGTTCTCGGCCAGCGCCAGCCAGCCCGTCAGATTGACCCGCAGCCCCAGCTTCGCGGCGGTGACGACCGCGGCGAACACGGCGGCGGCACCGCTCATGTCGCACTTCATCGTCTCGTTGTGACCGGCCGGCTTGAGGGAGATCCCGCCCGAGTCGTAGGTGATGCCCTTGCCCACCAGGGCGAGCGTCTTCTCGGCCTTGGGGTGGGTGTACGCGATCCGGACCAGCCGCGGCGGGGCCTCCGAACCCTGGCCCACACCGAGGATGCCGCCGTACCCGCCCTTCTTGAGCGCCTTCTCGTCCAGCACCTCGGTCTTGAGGCCGTGCTCCTTGGCGGCCGCGACCGCCTCGGCCGCGAAGGCGGCCGGGTTGAGGAGGTTGGACGGGGTGTTGATCAGGTCGCGGGCGCGGTTGATCTCCGCGACCAGGGCGGTGGCGCGCTCGGCGGCCGCCTTGTACGCCTTGTCGCGCGGCTTGCCGCCGACGAGGGCGACCTCGGCGAGCGGGCCGTTGTTCTTCTTGTCCTTGTCCTTGGCGTTGCGGCCGTTGCCGTTGCTCTTGTCGTACGTGTACGCCCCGAGCAGCGCGCCCTCGGCCACGGCGGCGGCGCCCGCCGGGTCCTCGATCGGCAGCGCGAACGCACCCTTCTTCGAACCGGACAGCGCGCGGGCGGCCGCGCCCGCGGCCCGGCGCAGCGTCTCGGCGTCGTAGCCGTCGCCCTTGGCCGGGACCTCGCCCAGCCCGACCGCCAGCACGACAGGGGCCTTGAGGCCGGACGCGGCGGGCAGTTTGGTCACCTCGCCCTCGGCGCCCGTCGCGCCGAGCGTCTCCAGGACGGCGGCCAGCTTCCCGCCGAACGCCTTGTCCACGGCCTCGGCGCCGGCAGCGACGACGGGGCTTTTGGCCCCCTTCGCCACGCCGACGACGACGGCGTCCGCGCGCAGTGCCGCGGCGGACGAGGTGCTGAGAGTCAGAGCAGTCACAGTGGTCGGGTCCCTCTTCCGGTAGTTCGTCGGCCGCCATGGGTTGTAGGCCGCGCCCCTCCGCATCGTATGCCCGCCTGCTTTTCGAGGCTCGGTTCTCCCCCCGCTACCGCTGGGAGGAGGCCCCGATCGAAGGCCGACGGCCGCGGGCCACGCGGGCACCCGGCGCGCCCTGGCACCCGGGGCTCAACGGGGGCGTGCCCTGGGGCTTACCCGTTGGGGGTGGCCGGGATAGCCTTCCGCGCGATGGACACCACGCCGGAGCCGCCGCAGCAGCAACCGCAGCCGTCCGCACGCCCGCCGGAGGCGGCGCCCGCGCCCGAGCGACCGGAGGGCTCCGAGCGACCGGAGAGCTCCGAGCCGTCCGGGGACGCGGAGCGGCAGCGGCCTGACCGGCCGGAGCATCCGCCGCGGCCCGACTACGATCCGCCGCCCGCACACGCTCCGCGCGCTCCCTGGCGCGACGGGGTCCGCTTCGCCTTCGGCACGCTCACGGTGCTGCCCGTACGGGGCACGCGCTGGGACCGGGAGGCGGCGCACGCGGGGATGCTGTGCGCTCCGCTCGCCGGGCTGGCCGTGGGGCTGTGCGCGGCCGCGGTGGGCGGGGTGTTGCTGTTCCTGGACGGTGGGGCGCTGCTCGCGGCCGTGGCCACCGCCGCGATACCCGCCGTACTGACCCGCGGCCTCCATCTCGACGGGCTCGCCGACACCGCGGACGGGCTCGGCAGCGGCAAGCCCGCCGAGGACGCGCTGCGCGTCATGAAGCGGTCGGACATCGGGCCGTTCGGCGTGATCGCGCTGCTGTTCGTCCTGCTCGGCCAAGTGGCGGCCCTGGCCGAGATCTACGGGGAGGGCTGGACGCACGGCGCGGTCGGGGCGGCCGTGGCCGGTGTCGTCGCGCGCTGCGCCCTGACGCTGGCGGCCCGCGTGGGGGTTCCGGCGGCGCGGCCGGAGGGGCTGGGCGCGGCGGTCGCGGGGACCGTGCCGTGGCGTTCCGCCGGTGTCGCGGCGGCGGTGACGGTGGTCGGCTGCGCGGTGGTGGCCGTCCCGTTCGGGCCGTACGCCGTCGTCCGCAACGCCTTCGCGGCCCTGGCCGCGCTGGCAGCCGCCGAACTCCTCCTGCACCACTGCCACCGCCGTCTCGGCGGGGTGACCGGCGATGTCTTCGGCGCACTGGCGGAGACGGCCGCCACCACCGCCCTGGTGGTCCTGACCTTCGGCTGAGCCCCGCCTTTCGGCGAGGTCCGCCCCTTCGGCTGCGGCCCGCTGCCCCGGTGGGTGTCCGCCCCTTCGGCTGCGGCCCGGCCCCTCCATGGGGTGTCCGGCG
>NZ_JAEEAP010000592.1 GCF_016103465.1 Streptomyces sabulosicollis | reverse complement strand
CGGGGCTGCGCCCTAGGCTCCGTAATCGGGGCTGCGCCCCGAGCCCCCGGCTGGGGCCGCGTCCCAGGCTCTCGGCTTGGGCTCTGCCCCAGAGCCCGAAATCGGGGCTGCGCCCCAGGCTCCGTAACCGGGGCTGCGCCCCGAGCCCCCGGCTGGGGCTCTGCCCCGGATCCCGTAACCGGGGCTGCGTCCCAGGTTCTCGGCTTGGGCTTTGCCCCAGAGCCCGAAATCGGGGCTGCGCCCTAGGCTCCGTAATCGGGGCTGCGCCCCGAGCCCCCGGCTGGGGCCGCGTCCCAGGCTCTCGGCTTGGGCTCTGCCCCAGAGCCCGAAATCGGGGCTGCGCCCCAGGCTCCGTAATCGGGGCTGCGCCCCGAGCCCCCGGCTGGGGCTGCGCCCCAGGCCCTCGGCCGGGGGCTCTGTCCCAAGCCCCTGATATTAGGGCTCTGCCTCGAGCCCCCGGCGGGGGCTCTGCCCCGAGCCCGAAACCGGGGCTCCGCCCCTTCCCGCGGCATCGATATGCGGCTGCGGCGCGTGGCGGGGCTCCGCCCCTGGGCCCCGGGGACCAGGGGCGGAGCCCCTGGTATCGGGAAGGGGCGGGGCGGGGAGCAGCCCGCCGCAGGCGCCACGGTCCGCCGGGCACCCCGCAGGACTCTCCGGTTCGGTTGCTGCGCACCGCCGTGCACCGCCACGCAGCGCCCCGGCCGCGGGCTCCGGACCGGACTCCGGAGGCGGCAGACGGTAGCGTGGCGGGCCGTGAGCACCTTGATCTGGATCGCGGTCGCGCTGGTCGTCATCGCCGTCTATCTGAGCTGGACCGCGGGACGCCTGGACCGGCTGCACAGCCGTCTGGACGCGGCGCGGGCCGCACTGGACGCGCAGTTGCTGCGGCGTGCCTCCGTCGCGCAGGAGCTGGCCACCGCCGGAGTGCTCGACCCCGCCGCGTCGATCGTGCTGTACCAGGCCGCGCACGCCGCCCGGCAGTCCGAGGAGGAGCAGCGCGAGGTCGCCGAGAGCGAGCTGAGCCAGGCGCTGCGGGCCGTCTTCGGGGACAGCGCCCAGGCCGAGGCGGTACGGGAGGCGCCGGGCGGTGAGGACGCGCTGGGGGAGCTCACGGAGGCGGTGCGGCGGGTGCCGATGGCCCGGCGGTTCCACAACGACGCGGTGCGTGCGGCGCGGGCGCTGCGCCGCCATCGGACGGTGCGCTGGTTCCGGCTGGCGGGTCACGCTCCGTTCCCGCTCGCCTTCGAGATGGACGACGAGCCACCGGCGGGGCTCGGGCGGGTGCCGGGCGCGGAGGAAGCCGAGCGCTGAGCGGCGCTGCGGCCGAGAGGTGCCCGCCTTTCACATACCGGGGGCGCCCGCCCTTCACATACCGGCGGCGCCCGCCCCTCGCATACCGGGGATGACCGTCCCCCGCCGTACCCGGGATGACCGTCCCCCGCCGTACCGGGGATGCCCGTCCCGCGCGCACCGAGGATTCACCGGCCGCTTCGAGCCACCGGCCTTCGATTGGCCCTTGCCGAGCCCCGCCCCGACGCGGTTTTGTCATTCGTGTAGCACGCACGCTCGCGACCTGGACCAGATGGCCGGGTCATGTACGGGTATCGAACGGCCCTACGATGGGCTCATCGCACTTTTCATTATCGAGTGAGGTCAAACCGTGTCCATCACGCCCGCCAGCACGTCCAACTCCGACGCCCCCGCGACCGGCACCGCCCGCGTCAAGCGCGGTATGGCCGAGCAGCTCAAGGGTGGCGTGATCATGGACGTCGTCACCCCCGAGCAGGCCAAGGTCGCCGAGGACGCCGGTGCCGTCGCGGTCATGGCCCTCGAGCGGGTACCGGCCGACATCCGTAAGGACGGCGGCGTGGCCCGGATGTCCGACCCGGACATGATCGAGGGCATCATCAACGCCGTCTCCATCCCGGTGATGGCCAAGTCGCGGATCGGCCACTTCGTCGAGGCGCAGGTGCTGCAGTCGCTCGGCGTCGACTACATCGACGAGTCCGAGGTGCTCACCCCCGCCGACGAGGTCAACCACAGCGACAAGTGGTCCTTCACCACGCCGTTCGTCTGCGGAGCCACCAACCTGGGCGAGGCGCTGCGCCGGATCGCCGAGGGTGCGGCCATGATCCGTTCCAAGGGTGAGGCCGGCACCGGCAACGTGGTCGAGGCCGTGCGCCACCTGCGCCAGATCAAGGGTGAGATCGCCCGGCTGCGCGGTCTGGACAACCATGAGCTCTACGCGGCCGCCAAGGAGATCCGCGCCCCCTACGAACTGGTCGCCGAGGTCGCGCAGACCGGCAAGCTGCCGGTCGTGCTGTTCTCCGCCGGTGGCGTCGCCACCCCGGCCGACGCCGCGCTGATGCGCCAGCTCGGCGCCGAGGGCGTGTTCGTCGGCTCCGGCATCTTCAAGTCGGGCGACCCGGCCAAGCGCGCCGCCGCGATCGTGAAGGCCACCACGTTCTACGACGACCCCAAGGTCATCGCGGACGCGTCCCGGAACCTCGGCGAGGCCATGGTCGGCATCAACTGCGACACCCTCCCCGAGGCCGAGCGCTACGCCAGCCGCGGCTGGTAACCGGCGCCCGTACGGCACCACATGGCACCACGCGCCCCGGCCCGCCGGGCAGGCGCGTGGTGCCCCTGACGTTCGAGAGGTCTTCGCTTCCGTGACCATGCCATCCACGTCGTCCACACCGTCTCCGTCGACCACGTCCCCCGGCGCCCCTGTGATCGGTGTGCTCGCCCTCCAGGGCGATGTCCGCGAGCACCTGGCCGCGCTCACCGCGGCCGGGGCCACCCCCCGGCAGGTCCGCCGTCCCGAGGAGCTCGCCGAGGTCGCGGCCCTGGTGATCCCCGGGGGCGAGTCGACCACCATGTCCAAGCTGGCGATCGTTTTCGGGCTGCTGGAGCCGCTGCGCGAGCGGGTCCGGGCCGGGATGCCGGTGTACGGTACGTGCGCGGGCATGATCATGCTCGCGGACAAGATCCTCGACGGCCGGGACGACCAGGAGACCATCGGCGGCATCGACATGATCGTGCGCCGTAACGCCTTCGGCCGTCAGAACGAGTCCTTCGAGGCCGAGGTCGACTTCCAGGGCATCGAGGGCGGCCCGGTCGAGGGGGTCTTCATCCGCGCGCCGTGGGTCGAGTCCGTGGGCGGCGGTGCCGAGGTGCTCGCGACGTTCGACGGGCACACCGTCGCCGTCCGGCAGGGCAATGTCCTGGCGACCTCGTTCCACCCCGAGCTGACCGGCGACCACCGGGTGCACCAGCTCTTCGTGAACATGGTGCGCGCGTAGCGCGCTCCGTTGAGGGTGGTGGTGGGAGGCGGGAGGGCGGTCCCCACCGCGGGCTGAGCCGATCCCGGTAGGATCTCAGGCGTTCGTACAGCAATGGGTTACGCGAAGGAGACAGGCGGATGTCCGGCCACTCTAAATGGGCTACGACGAAGCACAAGAAGGCCGTGATCGATGCCAAGCGCGGCAAGCTCTTCGCGAAGCTGATCAAGAACATCGAGGTCGCGGCCCGGATGGGCGGCGCCGACCCGGAGGGCAACCCGACGCTCTTCGACGCCATCCAGAAGGCGAAGAAGCAGTCGGTTCCGAACAAGAACATCGACAGCGCGGTCAAGCGTGGTGCCGGTCTCGAGGCCGGTGGCGCCGAATACGAGACGATCATGTACGAGGGCTACGGCCCCAACGGCGTGGCCGTCCTCATCGAGTGTCTGACCGACAACCGCAACCGCGCGGCCTCCGACGTCCGCGTCGCCATGACCCGCAACGGCGGTTCGATGGCCGACCCGGGCTCCGTGTCGTACCTGTTCAACCGTAAGGGCGTCGTCATCGTCCCCAAGGGCGAGCTCACCGAGGACGACGTGCTGGGCGCGGTCCTGGACGCGGGCGCCGAGGAGGTCAACGACCTCGGTGAGTCCTTCGAGGTCATCAGCGAGGCCACCGACCTGGTCGCGGTCCGCACCGCCCTCCAGGAGGCGGGCATCGACTACGACTCGGCCGAGGCCAACTTCGTGCCCACGATGCAGGTCCAGCTCGAGGAGGACGCCGCGCGCAAGATCTTCAAGCTGATCGACGCTCTCGAGGACAGCGACGACGTGCAGAACGTCTTCGCCAACTTCGACGTCTCCGACGAGGTCATGGCCAAGGTGGACGCCTGACGGCGGATCGGCACGGCGGTCGACGACAGGACGGGCCGGCGGGGCAGCACCCCACCGGCCCGTCGGCGTTGTCGGCGGGTGTTGTCCGCGGGTGTTGTCGGCGGCAGCCGCTAGCCTGCAGGAACAGGTGACCGAAGCGCGGTGAGGGGAGGGGCGCGGTGCGTGTGCTGGGCGTGGACCCGGGGCTGACCCGGTGCGGCGTCGGCGTGGTCGAGGGGGTCGCGGGCCGCCCGCTGCGGATGCTCGGCGTCGGGGTCGTACGGACCGGGGCTGACGCCGCGACCGCCGACCGGCTGGTCCTCATCGAGCGCGGCATCGAGGAGTGGCTGGACGCCCTCCGGCCCGAATGCGTCGCCGTGGAGCGGGTGTTCAGCCAGCACAACGTCCGCACCGTCATGGGCACCGCGCAGGCCAGCGCCGTCGCGATGCTGTGCGCGGCCCGCCGCGGGCTGCCGGTCGCGTTGCACACCCCCAGCGAGGTCAAGGCGGCCGTCACCGGATCCGGGCGCGCCGACAAGGCGCAGGTCGGCTCGATGGTGACGCGGCTGCTGCGGCTGGACGCACCGCCGAAACCGGCCGACGCCGCCGACGCCCTGGCGCTCGCCATCTGCCATATCTGGCGGGCCCCCGCGACCAACCGCCTCCAGCAGGCCGTCGCCGCCCACCGCAACACCAGCCCCGCCGGTACCC
>NZ_JAEEAP010000591.1 GCF_016103465.1 Streptomyces sabulosicollis | reverse complement strand
GTGTCGGTGCCACTGCCTCTGGCGGAGGTGGAGGGTCTGATCGCGCCGTTCGGTGGTGGGCTTGTGGTGGCGGCGGTGAATGGTCCGGAGTCGGTGGTGGTGTCGGGGACGTCGGAGGCGGTGGCGGCTGTGGTGGAGCGGGAGCCGCGGGCCCGGCGGATCGCGGTGGACTACGCCTCCCACTCCCCGGTGGTTCAGGGTCTTCGTGAGGAGTTGCTGACGGCCCTGGGGCCGATCGTTCCGGCCGAGGGCACGGTCCCGGTGTACAGCTCGGTGACGGGCGGCCAGGTCGACGGATCGGCGATGGACGCGGAGTACTGGTACACCAACCTCCGGGAACGGGTGGACTTCCACGGTGCGGTGTCCGGGCTGGTGGCGGACGGGTTCCGGATCTTCCTGGAGATGAGCCCGCACCCGGTGCTCACCACGTCGATCGAGGAGACGGCGGAGACTGTCGCGCTCGGCACTCTGCGGCGCGGCGAGGGAACACTCGACCGCCTGTACCGGGCGCTGGGGGAGGCGTTCACCCACGGCGTGTCCGTGGACTGGCGCCCCGCCTACCCCGGCGCACACCTGGTCGACCTGCCCACGTACGCCTTCCAGCACCAGCACTTCTGGGTCACCTCGCCCCGCGACCGCGCCTCCGTCACGGACCGCTGGCGCCACCGCGTCGACTGGTCCCCGCTGCCCGAGCCCCCGGCCGTAGCCGCACCGGGACGCTGGCTCGTGCTCGGCGGCGCCACCGGCACCGCCTGGACCGACGCGGTCGTGCGAGCACTCGGCGAACGGGCCGTCCAGGTGTCCGCGGAGGCACCGCGCGCACAGCTCGCCGAGCGGCTGCGCGCCCAGCCATCGGCCGACGGTGTCCTCCTCACGCCCGGGACCCCCGTGGAAGCCGCGGCCATGCTGCAGGCCCTCGACGACGCCGGACTGGCCACGCCGACCTGGATCGCCACCCGCGCCGCGGTGGCCGTCGGCCCCGCCGACCCCCAGCCCCGGGTCGACCAGACCGGAGTGTGGGGGCTGGGGCGGGTCGCCGCCTGGGAGTACCCCGTGCACTGGGGCGGCCTGATCGACCTCCCCGAGGACCTGGACGAGCCGGTGGCCGCCAGACTGCGGTCCCTGCTCGCCGAGGAGAAGGCCGAGAACCAGGTGGCGATCCGGACCACCGGGCTCTACGGACGCAGGCTCCTGCGCGCGGCTCCCGAGGCGCCCGCCCGGGCCTGGACACCTGAGGGAACCGTCCTGATCACCGGTGGCACCGGTGGGCTCGGGGCGGAACTCGCCCGCTGGGCGGCGGGCCGTGGCGCCGGCCACCTCATCCTGCTCAGCCGTCGCGGGCCCGACGCGCCCGGTGCCCAGGAGCTGCGCGAGCAGTGCGAACAGGCCGGTGCCCGAGTCACGTTCGTCGCCGCGGACGTCGCCGACCGGGAGCGGATGGCCGCCGTGCTCGACGAGCACCCGGTCACCAGCGTCTTCCACCTGGCCGCGAGCCTCGACGACGGAGTGCTGGACACGCTCACCCCCGACGGCTTCGCCACGGTCGCCAGGGCCAAGGTGCGCGGGGCCCAGGTGCTGGACGAGCTGACCCGCGGTCGCGGCCTGTCCGCCTTCGTGCTGTTCTCCTCAATATCCGGGGTGTTCGGGGTGCCCGGTCTCGGCGCGTACGCGGCGTCGAACGCCATGCTCGACGCCGTTGCCGTCGCCCGCCGGGCGGCCGGTGAACACGCCCTGGCCGTGGCCTGGGGCGCATGGGCGGGTGCGGGACTGGCCACCCATGTGGTCGGCGACGAACGGCTGCGCCGCATGGGCCTGACCGCCATGCCCGCCAAGGCCGCGCTGGCCGCGCTGGAACACGCGCTCAACCGCGAGGACGCCACCGTCGCCGTGTTCGACGCCGACTGGGACCGCGTTCCCTCCCACACCCGCGACGGTCTCGGCACCTTGCTGCACGAGCTGCCCGAGGCCCGCCGCCCGGCGGCCGTGTCCCGGCCCGACGCGGCCGACCTGCGCACCGTGCTCACCGGACTCGACGCGGCCCGGCGCACCGCGAAGTTGAGGGACCTCGTCCGTGCCGAGGTCGCGGACGCGCTCGGCCATGACGATCCGGCGGCCGTCGACCCGCGCCGTGCCTTCGGCGAACTCGGCTTCGACTCGCTCACGTCGGTACGGCTGCGCAACCGGCTCACCGAACTCACCGGTCTGAGCATGCCCGTGACCGTGGTGTTCGACTTTTCCACCGTGGCCGAGCTCGGCGAGCACCTGGCCGGACGGCTCGGCGGCGAGGGCCTCAACGCCGAAGAACTGCTGGTCCGTCTGGAATCCCTGCTCGACGAGGCGGGGCCCGACGAGGTGGGCACCCTGTTGGGCGGTATGGAGGCACTGCTCGGCAGCCGGCGCCCGCGAGCACTCGCCACGGGCCACTTCGCCTCGGCGAGCGACGACGAGATGTTCCGTTTCATCGACCGGGACCACACCTAGGCCCGCGTCGCCTCGCCCATGCCCCACCCCAAGGAGATTCCCGCGATGACCGCTGTCGACGACCAGATCCACACCTACCCGTTCGGCCCGCAGCCCGGACTCGACGAGCACCCCGCCTACGAACGGGCCCGCCGCGCCGGGGCGCTGACCAGGGTGCGGATGCCCTACGGCAGCCCGGGCTGGCTGGTCACCCGCTACGACGACATCAAGGTCGTGCTCTCCGACCCCCGGTTCAGCCGCACGGCCACCCTGGGGAAGGACGTCGCCCGCAGTACGCCCGCGATCGAGACCGACATGTCCATCCTCTCCATGGACCCCCCCGATCACACGAGGCTGCGCAGGCTGGTGGCGCAGGCGTTCACCATGCGCCAGGTCGAGCAACTGCGCCCGGCGATCGACGAGATCATCGACGACCTGCTCGACCGGATCGAGGCGGGCGGCACCACGGCGGACCTCGCCCAGGCACTGACCTGGCCCCTGCCGGTGCGGGTGATCTGCCGTCTGCTCGGCGTGCCGATCGCCGACCACGCGAGGTTCGCCCAGTGGACCGACGACATCATGTCGGTGGCCTCCGAAGACCTCGAACTGATCGTCAAGGCCAGGGACGGCCTCATCGCCTACCTCGCCGAGCTCATCGCCGAGCGCCGCGCCGCCCCCGCCGACGATCTGCTGAGCAGGCTGATACAGGCCAGGGACCAGGACCAGCGGCTCAGCGAGCAAGAGCTCGTCGTCTTCGGCATGACCCTGCTGCTGGCCGGACACGAGACCACGGCGAACCAGATCGGCAACTTCCTCTTCCTGCTGCTGAGCCGCCCCGAGCTGTGGCAGCGGCTGGTCGACGACCCGGGGCTGGTGCCCCAGGCGGTCGAGGAGCTCCTGCGGTACACCCCGCTCGCCACGGCGGGCAACTTCCCCCGGATGGCCCTCGAGGACGTCGAACTGGGCGGCACCCTCGTCCGGGCGGGGGACGTGGTGATCGTGCACGTGGCCGCGGGCAACCGGGACGAGACGGTCTTCGAGCACGCCGACCGCATCGACTTCGACCGCGACGCACGGGCCCACATCGCCTTCGGCCACGGCGCCCACCACTGCCTGGGCCACCAACTGGCCAGGGCGGAACTCCAGATGGTGCTCACCACGCTGGTGCGCCGCTTCCCCCGACTGCGCCTGGCCGTCCCCGCCGACGAGGTGCCGTGGCGGACCGAACGGCTCGTCAACGGCGTCAGCGCGCTCCCGGTCACCTGGTGAATCCGACACGGCAACCGGCAGAACACGGGCGAGGAAGGACTCGGGCGGATGGCTGACCACGACACACTACGCGACTACCTGCGGCTGGCGACCTCGGAGCTGCACTCCCTGCGCACCCGGGTGCGCGAGTTGGAGTCCGCCGTACCCGAACCGCTCGCCATCGTCGGCATGGCCTGCCGGTATCCCGGTGGGGTCCGGACCCCCGAGGACCTGTGGGAGCTGGTGGCCGACGAGGTGGACGCCACCTCGGACTTCCCCAGGGACCGCGGATGGCGGCTCGACCCGGGTGACAGCCTGACCGAGCGCGGGGGGTTCCTCGACGGAGCGGGCGATTTCGACCCGGCGTTCTTCGGCGTCTCACCGCGCGAGGCGCGGGGGATGGACCCCCAGCAGCGACTCGTGCTGGAGGTCGCCTGGGAGGCGCTCGAGGACGCCCGCATCGTCCCGGAAACGCTGCACGGCGGGCCGACGGGGGTGTTCATCGGCGCCTCCTACCAGGGCTACGACACGCTTGCCGACGACGCGTCGGAGGTCATGATCGGCAACGTGTCCAGTGTGATATCCGGGCGCCTGGCCTACACGCTCGGCCTGGGCGGTCCCGCGCTCACCATCGACACGGCCTGCTCGTCCTCGCTGGTGGCGATGCATCTGGCGGGTGAGTCCCTGCGTCGCGGGGAGTGCGACCTCGCACTGGCCGGTGGGGTCTCGGTCCAGGCGGTCCCCGCGCTGTTCGTGGAGTTCTCGCGGCAGCGGGGGTTGGCGGTGGATGGTCGGTGCAAGTCGTTTGCGGAGGGTGCGGATGGGACGGGGTTCTCCGAAGGTGCGGGGTTGGTGGTGTTGCAGCGGTTGTCGGATGCGGTGGCTTCGGGGCGTCGGGTGTTGGCGGTGGTGCGGGGCAGTGCGGTGAATCAGGACGGGGCGTCGAATGGGTTGACGGCGCCGTCGGGTCCGGCGCAGGAGCGGGTGGCTGTCTCTTATACACGTCTCCGAGCCCACGAGACACTCGCTAACTTCGTATGCCGTCTTCTGCTTGCAAAAAAAAACTGATAAAAAGGCTAGCGCTGTATGTCCTGAAGGAAAAGAAGAAGTCTTCGGTTTACTTGTGTAAAGGACAAGCCGACGATTTTTTTCATAAGGTCTTTTCGGTCTTGTCGT
>NZ_JAEEAP010000590.1 GCF_016103465.1 Streptomyces sabulosicollis | reverse complement strand
GCCTCCCCCGCCTCCCCCTCCTCCGGCGTCTCCATCCGCTTCGTCGACATCGCCGGCGACGGGGGCGTCAACCTGGCCGCCAACGTCGTGGCCCCCGCGAACGCCGACGCCTCCCGCCGCCTCCCCCTGGTCGTCCTGCCCACCAGCTGGTCCCTGCCCCAGGTCGAATATCTCGCCCAGGCCAAGAAGCTCGCCGAGAGCGGCTATGTGGTGCTCACCTACAACACCCGCGGCTTCTGGCAGTCCGGCGGGAGGATCGAGACGGCCGGCCCGCCCGATATCGCCGACGCGTCCAAGGTCATCGACTGGGCGCTCGCCAACACCCCCGCCGACCCCGACCACATCGGCATGGCCGGACTCTCCTACGGCGCCGGGATCAGCCTGCTCGCGGCCGGTGCGGACCCGCGGATCAAGGCCGTGGTGGCCATGAGCGGCTGGGCGGACCTGGTCGGCTCGATCTACAGCGGCCGCACCCAGCACGCCCAGGCCGCCGGGCTGCTCGCCGGGGCCGGGGAGCTCACCGGCCGGCCCAGCGAGGAGTTCCGGCAGATCCTCGACGACTTCTTCTCCTCCAACCTCGCCAAGGAAGGGGATCTGATCGCCTGGGGCAAGAAGCGGTCCCCCTCCACCTACCTCGACCGGATCAACGCCAATGGCGCGGCCATCATGCTGGGCAACTCCTGGAGCGACTCGATCTTCCCGCCCAACAGCTACGCCGACTTCTTCGACAAGCTGACCGGCCCCAAGCGGCTGGAGCTGCGGCCCGGCGACCACGCCACCGCCGAGCTCACCGGAGTGCTCGGACTGCCCAACGCCACCTGGAACCACGCCCGGCAGTGGCTCGACCGCTACCTCAAGGGCGAGCGCAACGGCATCGACGCGCAGGCGCCGGTGCAGTTGACGTCCCGTACGGCGGACGGTGACGGCTACGAGGGCTACCCCAGCTGGTCGGCCGTCCCCTCCGAGCAGCGCCGCGTCCCGCTCGCCTCCACCGAGAAGGTCACCGCCAACCACGACTCCGGCGCCAACGCCGGAACCGTGCTGCTCGGCGGCGCCCTCGACCAGTTCCTGAAGGTCCCGCCGCTCGCCTCGATCCCGCTGCTGCCCCGGTCCTACGCGGCCGTCTGGCAGACCGGGGCCTACGCCCGCGAGCAGCGCGTCCGCGGCACGGTGAAGCTCCACACCACCGTGACCAGCGACCGCTCCGACGGTACGGCGGTGGCGTATCTGTACGACGTGGGCCCGCTGGGCGTCGGCAAGCTCATCACCCACGCCCCGTTCACCTTCCACGACCGCGCCCCGGGCACGCCCTTCGGCGTGGACCTGGAGCTGTTCTCCACCGCGTACGACGTCCCGGCCGGTCACCGGTTGGCGCTGGTCGTGGACACCGTCGACCCGCTCTACATCGAGCACAACCCCGACGGCGCCCATCTCACGTTCTCGTCCCCGGACGCCGACCCGTCCCACCTCACGGTCCCGGTCCGCGACTGAGGCACCCTCCGACCGCCCCGGCCGCCCCCGGCCGCCCCGGCTCAGCCGCGGGTGTCCCCCGGCATCGGGGCGGCCGGTTCGGGGGCGGCGACCTCGACCTGGCGGGTCTTCACGCTGCGCCGCTCCCGCTTGGCCACCCAGTTGGCGAACCACGACAGCAGCATGCACATCCCGATGTAGATCGGTGAGATCACCATGACCACCGGGATGAACGGCAGGTCGTAGTCGAGATTGGACGCGATCAGCTTTCCGGCGTGCAGGAACTCCTCATAGGTGATGAGGAACCCGAGCGAGGTGTCCTTCAGGGCCACCACCAGCTGGCTGATGATGGCCGGGAGCATCGCCCGCACCCCCTGCGGCACCAGCACGGACACCATGACCTGGGTCTTGCGCAGGCCGAGCGAGTACGCCGCCTCGCGCTGGCCGCGGTCGACCGAGTTCACCCCGGCCCGGAACACCTCGGCCAGCACCGAGCCGTTGTACAGCGTCAGCCCGGTGACGAGGGCGGGCAGCGGCTGGACCCGCAGCGCCACGAAGACGAAGAAGATCATCACCAGCACGGGCATCGCCCGGAAGAACTCCACCACCAGCGTGGCCACCCAGCGCAGCGGGCGGTGCTCGGACAGCCGCCCGGCGGCGAGCACCCCGCCGAGGGCGAGCGAGAGGACCGCGGCCATGCCGAACGCCTTGAGGGTGCCCGCGAGCCCGTTGAGCAGCAGTTCCTGGATGCCCTTGTACTGGAACGGCATCCACTTGCGGTAGGCGAACTGACCGGTGTGGACGAGAAGGTAGACGATCCAGCCGAGCAGCACCAGCAGCACGGCCGTCCCGGCCAGCGCGTACATCCGGTGCCGGCGCCGGGTGTGGGGCCCGGGGACGTCGTAGAGCGCGCTGGTGGTCGCGGGGGCGGTCATCGCGGCACTCCCCAGCGCCGCTCCAGCAGGGAGAAGATCGCGCTGATGGCGAGGGTGATGATCAGGTATCCGGCGGCGATCCAGACGAAGGACCAGATGATGCTGTACCCCCGCTCGTTGAGGGGCTTGTAGGTGCCGAGCAGTTCGGTGACGCTGAACGACCCGGCGATGGCCGAGTTCTTGGCGAGCGCGATCAGGGTCGATCCGATGGGCGGGATGACCGTGCGGAACGCCTGCGGCAGCACCACCGCGCTCAGCGTCTGGTCGAACGTCATGCCCAGGCTGCGGGCCGCCTCGCCCTGCCCCACCGGCACCGTGTTGATGCCCGAGCGCACCGCCTCGCAGATGAAGGCCGAGGTGTAGCAGCCGAGCGCGATCACCGCGAAGACGGTGAACGGCAGCACCAGACCGAAGCGCGGCAGCCCCAGCATCACCGCGAAGAACAGCAGCGTCAGCGGGGTGTTGCGGAGCACCATCACCCAGACGGTGCCGAACGCGCGCAGCGAGGCGACCGGCGCCACCCGGAAGGCGGCCATGAGGATGCCGAGCGCGAGGGCGAGCAGCGAGGCGTACACGGTCAGCTGCACGGTGCCGAGGAAGCCCTTGCCGTAGAGCGAGAAGTTCTGGGTGAGCACGTCCATGGGATGGCCTTCAGCCGGTGCGGTAGCGGTCGATGGGCGGCGGCTTGGGCGCGGGCACACCGGAGAGGCCGAGGGTCGCGTCGTACGCCTTCTTCCAGTCGCCGTTGCGCTCGTGGAAGAGGATCGCGTCGTCCAGCGCGAAGCGCAGCGCGTTGTCCCGCTTGGGCACGCCGATGCCGTACGGCTCCCTGGAGAAGGGCCGGCCCACCACCTTCAGCTCGTCGGGGGCCTTGGCCGCGTAGCCGAGCAGGATGGTGTTGTCGGTGGTCACCGCGTCCACCTGGAAGCTGAGCAGATTGTCCACGCACACCGAGTACGTGTCGTACGCGACCGCGCGGGCCTTGGGGTAGTCCGCCTGGATGCGCTGCAGCGGGGTGGAGCCGGCCACCGAGCAGACCGTCCTGCCCGCGAGGTCGGCGGGGCCGTGGATGTCGTCCTCGTCGGTGCGCACCAGCAGCGACTGACCGGCCATGAAGTACGGCCCGGCGAAACCGACCAGCCGTTTGCGCAGCGGATTGATGGTGTAGGTGCCGACGTAGTAGTCGATCTGGCCGCTCTGGAGCGCGGTCTCGCGGTTGGCGGAGGCGATGGTCTGGTAGCGGAGGGTGCTGGGGGCGAAGCCGAGGGAGGCGGACATCATGCGGGCGATCTCGATGTCGAAGCCCGAGTAGCGGCCGGTGGCCGGGTCCCGCTCGCCCAGATAGGGCTGGTCCTCCTTGACGCCGACGGTGAGATGGCCACGGCGCTCGGCCCGGCGCCAGGTGGGCGAGGCGGGCAGCCGGAAATGGGTGTCCACCTGGTAGGTGGGCAGCTTCTCGGCCCGGGGGCCCTTGGCGGGCGGGCTGCCCTCCTTGCCACAGCCGGGCATGAGCAGCAGGACCAGGGCCGTGGTGAGGGCGGTGGTCGCGCGGCGCAGACGCCTCATGTCCGTCATCACCCGGCTCAGTGCTTGAGGATCTTGGACAGGAAGTCCCGGGCACGCTCGCTCTCCGGGGCCCGGAAGAACTCCTCCGGCGTACGGTCCTCGACGATCCGGCCGTCGGCCATGAAGACCACCCGGTTCGCGGCGGAGCGGGCGAAGCCCATCTCATGGGTGACCACGGCCATCGTCATCCCGTCCCGGGCGAGCTGGCGCATCACCTCCAGCACCTCGTTGATCATCTCGGGGTCCAGCGCCGAGGTCGGCTCGTCGAAGAGCATCACCTGAGGGTCCATCGCCAGGGCGCGGGCGATGGCCACCCGCTGCTGCTGGCCGCCGGACAGCTGGGCGGGGAACTTCCCGGCCTGGTCGGCGAGTCCGACGCGGTCCAGCAGTTCGCGGGCCCGCCGCTCGGCGTCCTGTTTGACGCGGCGGCGGACCTTGGTCTGACCGAGCATCACATTGGCCAGCACGGTGCGGTGGGCGAAGAGGTTGAACGACTGGAAGACCATGCCGACCTCGGCACGCAGCCGGGCCAGCTCCTTGCCCTCCTCGGGCAGCGGCCGCCCATCGACGACGATGGAGCCGGACTCGACGGTCTCCAGCCGGTTGATGGTCCGGATCAGGGTGGACTTGCCGCCGCCGGAGGGACCGATGATCACGACCACTTCGCCGCGTCCGACGGTGAGGTCGATGTCCCGCAGAACGTGCAGCGCGCCGAAGTGCTTGTTGACGCCGCGCAGCTCGATCAACGGCTCACCGACGGCCATACCCGGCCCCACCCACCTTCCGCTGTGTTCCGGTCAGCGCAAGCTATCCGGACAACTGCGGAGCGTTGTGCACGGACACGCACCGATGGGCGGATACCGCCCGACAGGGCTTACTGGGGTGTCCGGCGGCTCGTTCCCCTCCCCGCCCCTTCCCCCTACCAGGG
>NZ_JAEEAP010000058.1 GCF_016103465.1 Streptomyces sabulosicollis | reverse complement strand
GTGCCCGGTCCTGAAGGCGGAGGGCGGCCCGGCGCGTTCGGTGGGCTCAGAGGCGCTCGGGGGTGCGGATGCCCAGCAGGGTCATGCCCTGCCGCAGCGTGCGCGCCGTGATGTCGCACAGGAAGAGGCGGTTCTCCACCTGGGCCGGGCCGCCCTCCGCCTTCAGGACCGGGCACTGGTCGTAGAAGGTCGTGTAGAGCGAGGCGAGCTGGTAGAGATACCCGGCCAGCTTGTGCGGCTCGTACCCGGCGGCCACCTCGCGCAGCGTCTCCCCGAACTGGTCCAGGTGCAGACCCAGCGCCCGCTCGGCCGGGGCCAGCGGAAGCTCGGGGTGGGCCAGCGGCCGCTGCCCCTCCTCGGCGCGACGCAGGATCGACTGGATCCGGGCGTACGCGTACTGCAGATAGACCGAGGTGTCCCCGTTGAGCGAGACCATCTGGTCGAGGTCGAACTTGTAGTCGCGCGAGGCGGAGGTGGACAGATCCGCGTACTTCACCGCGCCGACGCCGACCTGGGCGCCGCGCTCGAGGATCTCCTGCTCGGTGAGGCCGAGCTTTTCGCTCTTCTCCCGGACCACGGCCGCGGCCCGCTCGGTGGCCTCGTCCAGCAGGTCCTCCAGCCGCACCGTCTCGCCCGCGCGGGTCTTGAACGGCTTGCCGTCCTTGCCCAGGACGGTGCCGAAGGCGAGCTGGACGGCGTGCACCTGGTCATTGAGCCAGCCGATCCGGCGGGCGGTCTCGAAAACCATCTTGAAGTGCAGCGACTGACGGGCGTCCACCACGTACAGCAGGGTGTCGGCCTTCAGGTGCTGCACCCGGTCGCGGATCGCGGAGAGGTCGGTGGCCGCGTAGCCGAAGCCGCCGTCGGACTTCTGGACGATCAGCGGCACCGGATTGCCCTCGGGGCCCTTGATGTCGTCGAAGAAGACGCACAGCGCGCCCTCGGAGCGCACGGCGACGCCGGACTCCTCCAGCAGCCGGCAGGTCTCGGCCAGCATGTCGTTGTAACCCGACTCGCCGACCACATCGGGGTCGTGGATCTCGATGTCCAGCTTGTCGAAGACCGAGTAGAAGTAGATCTTCGACTCGTCCACGAACTTCCGCCACAGGGCGATGGTCTCCTCGTCGCCCGCCTGGAGGTCCACCACCCGCCGCCGGGACCGCTCCTTGAACTCCGCGTCGGAGTCGAAGAGCGCCCGCGCGGCCTTGTAGAGCCGGTTGAGGTTGGACATGGCCTCCTCGCCGGAGGAGGCGTCCTTGTGGTCCAGCTCGTGCGGGTGCTCGATCAGATACTGGATGAGCATGCCGAACTGGGTGCCCCAGTCGCCGATGTGGTGGCGGCGGATCACCTTCTCGCCCGCGAACTCCAGGATCCGCACCACGGCGTCACCGATCACCGCCGAGCGCAGATGGCCGACGTGCATCTCCTTGGCCACATTGGGCTGGGCGTAGTCGATCACGGTGGTGCCGGGCTCCGGCGCGTACGGCACGCCGAGGCGGTCGTCGGCGGCGCGGGCGGCGAGGGTCGCGGTGATCGCGGAGTCGGCGATCGTGACGTTCAGGAAGCCGGGGCCGGAGACCTCGATGTCGGCGATCACCGGATCGGGGTCGGCCGAGGTGGCGGCCACCGGAAGGTGCGCCACGACCTTGGAGGCCAGCTCGCGGGGGTTGCCCTTGAGCTTCTTGGCCAGCGCCAGCATCCCATTGGCCTGGAAGTCGGCCCGGTCGCTTCGTCGCAGCAGCGGGTCCGCGGAACCGGCCTCCGGCAGGGCAGCCGAGAGGGCGTCCGCGACGCGCTGATGGACCGTAGCGGCGAGGGAAGGGACCGAAGCCATGGAGTGCCATTCCGATAGGGGTGGTATGGGCAACCCAGTATTTCACGGCGGGTCCAACGATTTCCCCGGCCTGTGGACAACCCGGGCCCGCCCGGCAGGACCCTGTGGGCAACTCCGGAGGGGTCCGTTCCGTCTGGGACAATGGGCGGTGCCATGACCGCAAGGAAGGAAGTGCCGACCGTGGCTCAGAGCACCGAGACCGACTGGGTCTCCCGATTCGCCGACGAGGTCATTGCCGAGGCGGAGCGCCGCGCGCCGGGCAAACCTGTCGTCGTCGCCTCGGGCCTCAGCCCGTCCGGCCCGATCCACCTCGGCAATCTGCGCGAGGTCATGACCCCGCACCTGGTCGCCGACGAGATCCGGCGCCGGGGCCATGCATGCGTTCACATTCTGTCCTGGGACGACTACGACCGGTACCGCAAGGTCCCGGCCGGGATCGACCCCTCCTGGTCCGAGCACATCGGCAAGCCGCTCACCTCGGTCCCGGCCCCGCCCGGGTCGCCGCACCCGAACTGGGCGGAGCACTTCAAGGAGCCGATGGCCGAGGCGCTGCGGGAGATGGGCATCGAGTTCCACCCCATCAGCCAGACCGAGATGTACACCTCGGGGGCGTACCGGGAGCAGATCCTGCACGCGATGCGCCACCGCCGGGAGATCGACGCCGTCCTGGACCGGTACCGCACCAAGGACAAGCCCGGCGCGAAGAAGCCCAAGCAGCAGCAGAAGCCGGTGGACGAGGCGGAGCTGGCCGCCGCCGAGGGCTCGGGCGCGGCTGCCGAGGACGACGGCAGCGCGGGCGGGGCGGGTTACTACCCGTACAAGCCGTACTGCTCGGTCTGCGAGCGCGATCTGACCACGGTGACCTCGTACGACGACGAGACCACCGAGCTGGCCTACACCTGCGCGTGCGGCCACGGCGAGACCGTCCGCCTGAGCGAGCACAACCGCGGCAAGCTGGTCTGGAAGGTCGACTGGCCGATGCGCTGGGCGTACGAGGGCGTGGTGTTCGAGCCCTCGGGCGTCGACCACTCCTCGCCCGGCTCGTCCTACGTGGTCGGCGGCCAGATCGTCCGCGAGGTCTTCGGCGGGGAGCAGCCCATCGGCCCGATGTACGCGTTCGTGGGCATCAGCGGCATGGCCAAGATGTCCTCCTCCAAGGGCGGGGTCCCCACCCCGGCCGACGCGCTGGAGATCATGGAGGCGCCGCTGCTGCGCTGGCTGTACGCCCGCCGCCGGCCCAACCAGTCCTTCAAGATCGCCTTCGACCAGGAGATCCAGCGGACCTACGACGAGTGGGACGCGCTGGAGCGCAAGATCACCGAGGGCACGGCCCAGCCCGCGGACGCGGCCGCGTACAGCCGCGCGACCCGCACCGCCACGGGCGAGCTGCCGAGCACCCCGCGCCCGCTGCCGTACCGCACGCTGGCCTCCGTGGTGGACATCACCACCGGCCATGACGAGCAGACCCTGCGCATCCTCAGCGAGCTCGACCCCGCCAATCCGGTGAAGTCCCTGGAGGAGACCCGGCCCCGGCTCGACAAGGCCGAGCGCTGGATCACCACCCAGGTCCCGGCCGACCAGCGCACCCGGGTCCGGGAGGAGCCGGACACGGAGCGGCTGGCCGCGCTGAGCGACACCGAGCGGGAGTCGCTGCGGCTGCTGCTCGACGGTCTGGACGACCACTGGTCGCTGGACGGCCTCACCACGCTGGTCTACGGGGTGCCCAAGATCCAGGCGGGGCTGTCGCCGGAGGCCAAGCCGACGCCGGAGCTGAAGGTCGCCCAGCGGTCGTTCTTCGCGCTGCTCTACACGCTGCTCGTCGGGCGGGACACCGGTCCGCGGCTGCCCACGCTGCTGCTGGCGGTGGGGGCGGACCGGGTGCGCAAGCTGCTCGCGGCCTGACCTCTCCGACTCCCGGGCGCCGGGCGGCGGCCTTACGGCTGCCGCCCGGCGCTCCGGCTTTTACGGGAAGACCGCGGGAAGACCGCGGGAGGGCTAGGGGATGGCCGCGGGAGGGCTACGGGATGGCCTCCCGCTCCAGGCGGACGCGCTCCTTGAAGTCCTCGACGTACCCGGCCAGCTCGCTGTTGCTGAGGTCGGTCACGCCGTAGGTCTCCCGCAGCCGCTGCCCGAACTGGTACGCGGAGGGGTACCGGCTGTGGTCGGCGAGGAACTGGCGGAAGGTCGCGTAGTAGACCTCCTCGCGCGGGACGTCGTCCGGCAGCTGGTTCACCTGCTGCTCCGGCTGCTGCTCCTCGTACGCGTACCGCTCGGGCTCGCGCTGCTCCGGTACGTAGACGCCCTGATGGCTCCCCACACCCTCACCGCCGAGCGGCCGCACCCGGCCGCCGGGCCCGACCGGAACGGTCAGCTGGGGCTGCTGTGCCTGCTGGAGCTGCTGGAACTGCTGGGGCTGTTGCTCGGGCTGTGGCGCCTGGCCCGGGACCTGCTGGTCCTGCGGCTGGAGCTGCTGGGGCTGCTGTGCCTGCTGCGGGTGTTGCGGCTGCTGTGCCTGCTGCTCGACCGGCGCGGGGTGGGCGGCCGCCGGGTCGAAGGGCACGCCGTTCCGGCCGTCATGGCCCTGCCCCGCGGGCTGCTGGTACACCGGCAGGGGCAGCGAGAGCGGCAGCTCCTGCGTCTGGGGCTGCTGGGGGTGCTGCTGCGGGCCACCGTCCACCACGGCCCCCGGCGGGCCGTACGGGCCCGGCTGGGCCCCCGGGGACGCGTCCCCGGGCCCCAGCGCGTCCGCCGCGTCCGTCCGGCCCGGGGGCAGCGCGGTCGCCGACACCGTGGACGGGTCCAGACCGGCCGCCGCGAGCCCCGCCGGGGCGGTGTCGGCCAGCGGCACCCCGTAGCGCGCCAGCCGCAGCGGCATCAGCGACTCCACGGGCGCCTTACGGCGCCAGGACCGGCCGTAGCGGGCCCGCAGCCGGGCCTGGTAGACCAGCCGGTCCTGCTCCAGCCTGATGACCTCCTCGTAGCTCCGCAGCTCCCACAGCTTCATCCGGCGCCACAGCCGGAAGGTGGGCACCGGCGCGAGCAGCCAGCGGGCGATGCGGACCGACTCCATGTGCCGGTCGGCGGTGATGTCGGCGATCCGGCCGACCGCGTGCCGGGCGGCCTCCACGGAGACGACGAACAGGATCGGGATCACGGCGTGCATGCCGACGCCGACCGGGTCCGGCCAGGCGGCCGCGCCGTTGAAGGCGATGGTGGCCGCGGTCAGCAGCCAGGCGGTCTGGCGCAGCAGCGGGAACGGGATGCGGATCCAGGTGAGCAGCAGATCCAGCGCGAGCAGGACCACGATCCCCGCGTCGATGCCGATCGGGAAGACATTGGCGAACGTGCCGAAGCCCTTGTCGAGGGCGAGATCGCGCACCGCGGCGTAGGAACCGGCGAAGCCGATCCCGGCGATCACCACCGCCCCGGTGACGACCACCCCGGCCAGTATCCGGTGCATCCGTGTCAGTTGCATCGCGGCCACCCGCGACCCCTCCCCGTCCTCAACAACAGCCGCCTCAGCGTCGCATACACGTCAAGGCTCGGGGGCGGGAAGGGGTCGTGTCGGCGAGTCAGGCGCCGCTCTTGGCGCCCTTACCGATGGCGCCGACGGCCTCCTTGGCGGCGGACTTGGCGTCCTTGAGCAGGTCGGCCGCGTCCGGGGCCTTGGCGGTCTCATAGCCCGCGCCGTCGTACTGGAGGGTGATGACGACATTGGCGGTGCGGACCACGACGGTCTGGTCGCGGAAGTCGTCGCCGTCCTTCTTCTCCTTGGTGCTGACCGTGGTCGCCTCGTCGCCGATGCCCGCGACCTTCTCGGTCTTGGGGTCGGTCACCTTGCCGGCGGTGGCGGCCCTGCTCGCCTGCTGGGCGGCGTACTCCCCGGCGCGCTTGTCACCCGAACCGAGCCCCGGGTCGGAGTGGAACAGCTTGAGGGAGACGGTCAGCGAGCGGTAGTCGAAGTCGTCGAGGCCGGTCCACAGGCAGCTGGCCGAGGTGTTGGTGTCGGCCGAGGGGAGGGCCTTGCCCTTCTTGTTCTGCGCCTTGGGGACGAGATCGTCGATCGTCTTCCCGGAGAGCGTGGAGCACACATCGGGCAGCTTGCTGAACTTCGCTGCCGCGACGGTGGGTGAAGCGCTGGGCGAGCCGGGTCTCGCCGAGCCACCGGAGTTCTTCTCGTCCTTCTTGTCCGAGCCGGAGGAGCAGCCGGCGACGAGCACCACCGGTACGGTCGCGCAGGCGAGTATTCGGGCGAGTCGCGGGGCTGAACGGTGCATGGGTCCTTCGCTCATTCTCTGTCGATGGGCGGACGTGCCGCCCGCGTCATTAGTCGGCACGGTACGCGGCCGACGCGCGGGCGTCCCAATTTCCGAGGTCTCCGCGCGGCGGGCTCGGGGCGTGCGCGGGGGTGTGGCGAGGGGCCGTTATTCGTTGAGGCGACCGGTCAGCTCATCGGCCAAGTCCTGGGCGTTTTCCTGCAGTTCCTGGCTGCTGGGAATGTGCTTCTTGTCGGTCGTCCACTGGTCGTACTCAATGGTGGCAATCACATTCGAGGACCGGAACACGACAGTGATGTCGCGGTGGATACCCGAGTCCTTGGTGATCAGCTGGTCATTGAGAAAGGCGTCGTCACCGAGGTCGTCCAGGCGGCGCGGGGCGGTGTCGTCCGAGGCGGTGTCACTTTCGTCACTTCCGCCGCTCGCGTCGGCGCCCGCGGAGGGGGTGCCGGTGCCTTTGCTCTCTTCGTCGGCCTTGCCGCCCTTGTCCTGCTTGTCGCTCTTACCGGGCTCATCGGAACGCGAACCGGCGGCGGAGCCGCTGTCGTCGCTCGCGCCGCCCTCGTCGCTCTCCGAGCTGGAGGAGGGGGTCGAGGGAGGGCTCGTGGCGTCCGGGATGTCGGCGGCGACGGCCTTCTTCTCGTAGGTCTCCTGGGCCCGGTCGTCATCGCTGACCGAGGGGTCGTACGAGACCACGCGCTGGAAGTCGATCGTGAGGTAGCGGGTGCCGCTCGCGGTCTCCACCTTCCAGCGGCAGCCGTCCCGGCGGTCTATGTCGTACGTCACGGCCGCCTGGCCCTCGTACACCTTGTCGTCCTGCTCGGCGCCGGGCAGCAGGGTCTGGAGGGTCTTGCGGCTGACCGCGCCGCATGCCTCGGGCAGGGTGCGGTAGCGGCCGGGCTCGGCCGAGACGGCCGTCCCGGAGTCGCCGGAGGCGCCGTCGTCCGGGTCGGTCGTCGAATCGGAGCCGGTGCATCCGCCGAGTCCCGCGGCGGCGAGCACGGTGATGAGCACGGCGACGGCCGGGGTGGCCCGCCGTCCGTACGCCCTTCGCTGCGCTGGCTGCACTGTCCGTGTCCCTTCGAGCGACGGAAAACTCCTTGCCGCCCGCAGGCGGTGGCTGGACACAATGTCTACCGCACGCACTGCCGTGGCTGCCGGTCGCCCGCCGTCTATGGGGCATTGGCCCGGCTTTTGCGTTTTCAGTCTTTTACGGGGGAATGAGTACATCATGTCGTATGTCGAGGTGCCCGGCGCGCAGGTGCCGATCCGGATGTGGACCGACCCCTCGACGGTCGAGGGCGTGGCCATGCAGCAGCTGCACAATGTGGCCACCCTGCCCTGGATCAAGGGCCTCGCCGTGATGCCGGATGTGCATTACGGGAAGGGTGCCACGGTCGGGTCGGTGATCGCGATGCAGGGCGCGGTGTGCCCGGCGGCGGTCGGTGTGGACATCGGCTGCGGGATGTCGGCCGTAAGGACGTCGCTGACCGCCAACGACCTTCCGGGAGACCTCTCGCGGCTGCGGTCCCGGATCGAGCAGGTGATCCCGGTGGGGCGCGGTATGCACGACGACCCGGTGGACCCGGGGCGGCTGCACGCGTTTCCGACGGCGGGGTGGGACGACTTCTGGAGCCGGTTCGGGGGAGTGGCCCAGGCGGTCAGGTTCCGTCAGGAACGGGCCGCCAAGCAGATGGGTTTGCTCGGGTCCGGTAACCACTTCATCGAGTTCTGCCTCGACGACGAGGGTTCGGTCTGGCTGATGCTCCACTCCGGCTCCCGCAACATCGGCAAGGAGCTGGCCGAGCACCACATCGGCGAGGCCCGGAAGCTGCCCCACAACCAGGGCCTGGTCGACCGCGACCTGGCCGTCTTCATCGCGGACACCCCGCAGATGGCGGCGTACCGGCACGATCTCTTCTGGGCGCAGGAGTACGCGAAGTACAACCGCGCGATCATGATGGCGCTCTTCCAGGATGTGGTGCGCAAGGAGTTCAAGAAGGCCCGCCCGGTCTTCGAGCCGGTGATCAGCTGCCAGCAGGAAGATGCCGAAGGTCATATGAGGACCGTCGAGTACCGCCCTGGTGTCATCAGCTGCCATCACAACTATGTCAGTGAAGAGCGGTACGAGGGGATGGATCTGCTGGTTACCCGTAAGGGAGCCATCAGCGCGGGCTCGGGGGAGTGGGGGATCATCCCGGGCTCCATGGGGACGGAGTCCTACATCGTCCGCGGTCTGGGCAACCCCAAGTCGTTCAACTCCGCCTCGCACGGTGCGGGCCGCCGGATGAGTCGGAACGCCGCGAAGAAACGGTACTCGGCGCGGGACCTGGAGGAGCAGACGCGGGGCGTGGAGTGCCGTAAGGACTCCGGCGTCGTGGACGAGATCCCGGCCGCCTACAAGCCGATCGGACAAGTTATGGAGCAGCAGCGGGACCTGGTACAGGTGGTGGCGAAGCTCAAGCAGGTCATCTGCGTGAAGGGCTGAGGTGCAGGACTGCACGTGATCGATGGTCCCGACTGATCAAGGCCGGGGCCATCGCGTTGCCTTCAGCCTCGACAATCCGCAGTGGGACGTGCTCTTCAACTTCCTGATCTGGGCTGCGACTGGCTGTGCTATCGGGGGATGAGCAAGTCAGTGAGTTCCGCAGGAGTGGGACGCTTCCCACGGTTAATCGCCATCCCTGCACCCAGCACCACTACAGGGAGTAGTGCAAGGAGCGCCGCTTCGGGGAAGTTGGCCCAGGAAGCGCCCGCCATGACTAGAACGGCGACGGCCCCGACCGCCAACATACGCAGTCGCTCACGCGGAACGACCGGCGCGGCATCGCCCATCTGCTGATCGTCGAGTAGTTGGCCGAGGCGCCCCTCGGCGTACCGCTCAGCGATTGTCAGCAGCATGACCGTGAGATCCAGCAAGGCCCGGCCCTGATCGATGTCCTGCTTGACCTCGGCCGCACGCAGCGCCCCGACCACGTGCGCTGAGTGCGTCTTGAGCATCCGCTCATGATGAGCCCGGGCCTTCGCGCGTCGCGTACGGTGCGCTCTCCAGATGACCCGCTCTACAGCCCGCATTGACACCCTCGGGGGATTCTCCCCTGGCTGCCGGGCATCCCACTGCTTGTATGCCCGAGCGCACTGCACTGCGGCCACCAACAGCACGACCACCGGCCAGCAACGAACGTAGTCGCCGGGATCAAGACCTTTCCTCCTCCGCGACTGTTCCCGGCGCTGGCGCTGCTCCGGACCTTCGGACCGTGCCCTGCCAATCCGAAGAACGATGGGCACTGCCGTCAGGGCAATCATGATCGCCAGTAGCCCACGCAACGCTTCGAAAGCGTCAGCTGGCCCATCCCACGCCCGCACTGCTCCAGGGATCGCAGCCACTCTCTCCACGATCTGGCGTAGTGGGTCAATAGTCTCAGGATCGGTCGGGCGGGGGTTCTCCCAGGATGCGTGAGCCCCCACCTTCCACACTATGAGTGCAAAGGTCACCAGCCCTATCAGGTACAGCGGGATAGATAGCTGAGCCGCATACCACCACCGTGTCACCCAGACGGGGGTGAGGGCCTGCCCGCGAGGCACTCTGCCAGTTGCTACTCCTGGCAAGACATCCCGCGCCTCCGCGAGGAGGATTTCGGCATGCCGCTGTGCCATCGCTTGCCGCCGCCGTCCTAGCTCGGCTAGCCGTCGTTTCGTGGGGTCGACTATTCGCCGACGTACCCAGCCCTGAACCGGCGCGCTCGACCACACGGAGACCGCCGCCAGCAGCAGAGCTAACTCAACCACCGATACCAGGAACGTCAGGAGCGTCTTCACGCAGAGCAGTCTCGTCCATCAGACCGCAACAGGATGTGCAAGCGCGCATCGCCACCGTTGCCCCGGATGTGAGTCGCCATGCGGCCCGGGGGTTCTGCCTGCTCGGGAGGCGCCGGCCGTCTGGGATGCTGGAGACCACGAGCGAGAGGGGCGGCGTCGATGGAGTGGAAGACGCACGGCGAGCGGCAGATCTACACCAACCCATGGGTGAACCTGTGCCTTGTCGATGTCGAGCAGCCGGACGGACGGCGCTGGGAACATCACGTCGTGCGGCTGCGGCACCTAGCGGTGGCGGCGGTGGTCAACGATCAACGGGAAATCCTGATGATGTGGCGGCATCGCTTCATCACGGACGCGTGGGCCTGGGAACTGCCCATGGGGCTGATAGAGGACGGCGAGACCCCCGAAGAAGCCGCAGCCCGTGAGGTGGAGGAAGAGACGGGCTGGCGGCCTGGCCCCATGAAGCCGTTGATCTACGCCGAGCCTGCGAACGGGATCACCGATTCGCAGCACTACGTTTTCAGGGCGGACGGTGCCACCCACATCGGTCCTCCGACGGAGAAGAACGAGTCGGACCGTATCGAATGGATTCCGCTGGACCGGGTGCGGGGCATGATCGACCGCCGGGAGGTCGTCAGTAGCGGCTCACTGGTCGGCCTGCTGTACGTCCTCATGGATGAGGCGATCCGCTGACGGTCAGCTCAGCATGGCCCGCAGCCGCGCTTCGAACACCATGGCTGCGGGCTCCTTGCCGAATGGGGCAAGCCGCTGCTGGAACTCCCGCAGATGACCGGTGACACGCTCCGAGCCAACGGCGGCGGCGCTCTCCAGGGCGACTGTGGCCGTGTGGCATGCCTGGTCGAGATTGCCTCGCTGGAGTTGGGTGGTGGCGAGCCAAAAGGCGTGGAACGCCCGCCCTCGCTGATTGCCCCCGTGCCCACGTCGCAACACGTCGGCGATCAGCGGCTCTGCGGTGGCCGCCTCGCCGAGTCGGCTGTGAACGATGCCGGTGTCCACGATCAGCTTGGGCTCATCGAAGTACGTCACCCATGACGGATCCGGGTCGGTGTCTGATGTCCGCTCGAACTGGCGGTGCGCCTCGGCGAGGGCGGCATGGGCCGCGCTGGGGTTGTTCGTCGAGGCGTGGGCGAACGCCTCGCGCATCGCGAGCATCGCCATGACCCGTGGTGTCCCGCCGCGCCCTCGGGCGGTGTCCTGGGCTGCTGTCGACAGGGCCACGGCGTCGGCTGGCTTGTCTTCATAGGTGGCCTGCAAGCTCATGCAGGCCAGCACATTCGCCATGAACTGCCGGTCGTCGATGGCCTTCGCGAGTTGCAGCGCTTCGGCGAAGTACGTACGGGCCTGGCTGTACTGGCGGGCGTCGAAGTGTGTCCAGCCGGTGAGCCTCGCCAGCTCGGCAGCGATGCTGTACAAGTCACGGCGCACATCACCGCCGGACGCTTCCTTGATCATTTCCACGACGTAGCGAAGTTGCCCGACGACTGCCGGACGCAGTACTTCGCCCCCGTGCTGGTCGTCACGGCGCCAGTAGTCCTCAATGGAGGAGTGGAGCGCGCGCAACGTGGAGGGGCTGAGCCGTGGCCCTGAAGCCGCGGCAATGATGCTCTCAAGATCGCCGCTGGGGAGCGTGCTGGCGATTGTGGGGCGTTGGTCCATCGCGGCCACAGGGCCGCGCTGCCCGACATGGTCAGGATCGACTCTCAGTACCTTGGGGGTCTCCCACTCACGTCGGGCGAGCCCGAGCATGTGACCTGGAATTCGTAGGCCATCAGCTACGCGTTCGATGACGCCTATGTCCCTGATCTGCCGTTCGCCCTTCATGACTTCCCCGACCCGGCTCGGGGTCAAGTCGCAGCGCCGTGCGATCAGCGAGGCATGAAACCCGCCGCGCCTCTTGGCCAAGCTGAAGATCCTTGGGAAATCGCGCTCGCGGCAAGCGCCGATCATCTCGGGGTCGCTCAGCAAGCGGGCCGGGAGCCCGGACGGCTCCTCGTACTTGGGCATTAGCGGCACTCCGGGGAAGGGCGGACGGGCAACGCTTGGCCGGATCTCTCGGTGTCTCAACGATGTTACCCACCGTGGGTAATCACGCTGGTGTCGTTTCTGGCGTCGTACGCTGCGAGGCTGCTGGTCATGCAGCAGACGGGATCGAACGGGCGTGAGGTGGTGGGGCATTGGGCCCATCACCCGCGCTCTGTCAGCCAGGCGCGCGCCGAGTTGCGCAAGGCGCTGGCCGGTTGGGGTCTGGTCACAGTCGAGGGCACGGCTCAGATCGTGCTGTCGGAGCTGCTCACGAATGCGATACGTCACACACGAGTGTCACCAGGTCAGGAGATCGAGACGCGATATCTGCGTGAGGGCGACGGCGTGCGGATCGAGGTTCAGGATGCGTCCGACGAGCGACCCGAACTGAGGGACCCGAGCGTCGATGCGGCGCATGGGAGAGGGCTGGTCCTGGTGGAAGAGCTCGCGGATCGGTGGGGTGTGACCCCGTGCCCGGTGGTCGGCAAGTTGGTGTGGGCCGTGTTGACGGCTCCTGGCTCGGATGTGGGGCAAGCGATGAAGGGCGGGGTGCGGCATGGCGAGGCGGACGCCGAAATGGGTGGAACATGAGTCAGAGATCATCGCCGCGTACCAGGACGGCATGCGGGTCACAGAGATTCAGCGGCGGTTCGGCATAGCGAGCACGATGCTCTACGACCTGCTTCACCGCAAAGACGTACCGCTGCGCTCGGGCCGACAAAAGGCCCCCTGGTGGCGAGGCGGGTTGCTGCCCTAGAGACGGGGCGGGGGCTGCCGTTCCCCGGGAAGGACCCGGTAGCCCTCGCCCTCCGACTCCCCTCGGCCAGTGTCCGTGAGGCAAGCACCTCCCCGCCTCACTGACGTCACACACTGCGCCTCGGGAGAAGACGGCGGACACTGCACCGCTCGCCGTCAGCGGTCCGGCTCCCACACTCGCGCCCAACCAATCGATCCGCGAAAGGGAGCCGGACCGCCCAGCAGAACAACGACAAACGCGAAACCGGACTACCCCTCGCAACCCTGGCAGGCCAAGAGGTAGTCCGGCGGAGAGTCCATGATCAGGACCCCGGTGCCCGATGGTACCGGGGCGGTTGTCGTGCTCGCTTCGACACCGCCCATTCCCAGATGGATTTAGACGAGACACAGGGGTGGTGACGAGTGCAAGGCAGCTCTAGGGCGGTGGGCTCGGTGGTGGACGCCAGAGCGTTTACGACACGCTGGTCAGCCACCGCGATACGGAAACCGACGCGGAGCGACCACGGCGGCCTGAGCCACCGCGCGGCAGCAGCTGCCCCCCGCCTGCCATTGCCGGGGCGTTCGGTCTGCTCACGCGCGCGCATTCGTGACGGCGGCAGTACGGCGGCCGGCCACATCGGGCCAGAGCTGGCGATCGGCATGCCCCCGGCCGGGCACCCCTCCCCTCCCCGCTGGCCGTTGCTACGCGTACAACGGCGATGGTCGCAGTCGGCGGACGGCTGGTCATGTAAACCGCTCTGCGTGGCCGCCCCTCGATGGCCGGTATGCCGGTCCCGTAGCCCTTGGCCGTGTTGCTGCGTCGGCGCATCCGCTGCGGTCGGCAGGCGCACCGTGGGAGCTGTTCCGAGTGCTGACTGCGGTCGGTGGGCTGCTGGTGTGGGGTGGCGCGCTGAGTGGCTCGGGGGCGCCGCTGAGCGGGGCGGCAGACAGGAGCGGGCGGCGGCCACGGGCCGCCAGCGCGCGCGGCCCGCGCAAGCGGGCCGCCTTGATCCAGTAAAGAAACTCTGAACAGCACCCTCTGTGCTCTTTGGCCTCCGCTGCGGCTGCGCGGATCGACGAGCAAGAGGCGAGTGTGACCGGGGTCACTGGCTCGGGTGTCCCATCGGGGCCTCGACATCAGGCTTGGGATAGGTGAGAGGGCATCAGTAACGCGAACGGGGTAGCAATGAACGAACAAGAATCGGCGGAAATCCGGGCTCGTCTCGCTGAACTCGAAAAGAAAATTGCTCAGCTGGAGGAGACGGCCCGTCGGATCGCTGAGGGCCTGGCCGCTAGCCCTTCTTCTGACGCTCGGTAAAGCTGGCGAGTTGCTGGAAGACCCCGAGTAGATCGTCAACCTTGGCTGTGAGGGCGTCTAGGCGTTCGGATAGCTCCAGATACTCGGCGCTGGGCATCTGCCGCTGCCCTTCAGGCTCGCCTGCCCCCGGGGTTTGCTCGGACTCAGGGGGCAGGGGGTCAACAACGAAGTTGCCCCGGCCCGGTGTGGAGTAGATCAGTCCTTCGTCGCGCAGAACGCGCAGCGCGGACCGGGCGGTCATGTTCGCGATGTCGTACCTGGCTTCTAGGTCGCGGGAGGACGGTACCCGTTCGCCCGGCTTGATGCGGCCGGAGCGAATTTGCTTGCGGAGCTCGTCAGCGACCAGCCGATAAGGCGGAGTGTGGGTGTCCCTCGGCAGGCTCATAGCCCGAGGGTAGCCCGCTAAGCCCACCCATCGCACTAGAACGCGTGTTGCCTCTCCGGGAACCCTTCTGTGCTAGCTCGCCTACGCGCAAGGTGCGCTATGTGCTTGACGCGCTAGCGCACATGGTGCACTGTTGGTCGTGCCGCAACGAGCGGTTACCGACCGAACAGGAGCAAGAAGCATGGCTATGACCCGTATCCGCGTGGGGCTGCTGCCCTCGACGATGTTCATGGTCGGCACGCTGCCGGTGCCGAAGATCGCGGACCAGGAGACGGGCAAGATCGCTCAGGATCGTGACACCGGTGAGGACCTGTTCACGCTGACGGTGTTCCTCATGGAGGACGGCCGGGCGGAGCAGATGAAGATCACAGTTCCGAAGTCCGGTCTGCCGGACGGGCTGAACCTGGGCGTCCCGGTCCGGCCGATGGAGCTGTTCGCCACTCCGTGGGCGCGGCTCTTCAACGGTCAGCTCTCCGATGGCGTGGCTTACCGGGCGGCGGCGCTGGAGCTGGTCAAGTGACCGCCCCGACCGGACCTGAGCCGGTGTATCCGGTGGCGCCGGAGAGCGGGGATGACGACTCGCGGTTCACCAACGGCTTGCTCTTCGACGTGGCCAAGGTGATCGAGTCGCACGGCTATCCAAAGCTCGCATCCGGCCGTGACCTGCTGGAACTGCGGATATCCCTGTACCGATTCCTCTACACGAACAAGGACGTGCTGTGACTGTGCAGGAGGTGTTCGGGTCTGCCCCGGCTGTTGCCGGGGCGGCCCTGGCCCTGATCGGCATATGGGCCCTGTGGTGGCTGGTGCGCTATGTGCGTGCGGACAAGATGACGCGGGCGAGCATGTGGCAGGCCATCGGCGTACGTCGTCGGTGGCGGCGGCTCGCTCCGATGGTGGGGCTGTCGGTGACCGACAGGACGCCTCCGGCCGTGATTGTGGCCCCGGACGGGAAGGTCCCCAAGCCCCGGATCCTCATCCCGAAGATCAGGGTCACGGCCGACCGGTACGGGGTGCTGGTCCACGCGGTGTGCCTGCCGAAGGTGGGCCTGGCGGAGTTTCAGCGGGCGGCGCCGTATCTGGCTGACGCGTGGCGGTGCACGCGGGTTTCGGTTCTGCCGGACAAGCCGGGACAGCTGGTGATCCGTGGGGTGCGGGTTGATCCGCTGATCGTCCCCACCGAGCACACCCCTACCGGGGCTGTGCCGGAGGATCTGGCGGTGTGGGATCTGGGCCTGGACGAGTACGCGCAGCCGGTGAGCGTCAGCCTGGCCAACGTGCCGGGCGTGACCGTGGCGGGGCTGCCCGGCTTCGGTAAGACGTCGCTGGTCAATCGGTTCATCTGCGATACGGCGCCGTCCGATGCGGTTCAGTACGCGGTGGCTGACGGCAAGGTGACGTCCTCCCATGAGGGGGACTACGCCGATCTGACCGAGCGGATCTTCGCGTTCGTCGGTGACGATATGGAAGAGGCGAACGCGCTGTTCGCGCGGTTGGTGAAGCTGCGGCGGGACCGGTCGGCGTCGATCCGGGCCCTGCTGGGGGTGAAAAACATGTGGCACGTCGGGCCCTCGGCCGCCTGGCCGTTGACCGTGCTCATCGTGGACGAAGCGCACACCTACTTCCGCGACTACAAGGGGTCGGACGCGCGGACGAAGAAGCTGGCCGCGCTGGCTGCTGAGAATGCGCGGCTGGTGGAGGACCTGGTGAAGAAGGGCCGTAACGTCGGCATCCTGGTGATCATCGCGACGCAGAAGGCGACCGGGGATGCCATCCCCACGTTCATCCGGGACGTGTGCCCGGTGGGCCTGTCCTTCGCCCAGAAGACCGCCGAGGCGGCCGTGGTCGCGCTCGGGGAGGACATCCGGAACTGGCCGGATGCCAGCCCGACCGCGCTCCAGGATCCGGCCTATGTCGGGGTGGCGGCCATGGCGCACCAGGGGCGCCCCGGCTTCGCCCGCATCCGCACCCCTTACGTCGCTGACGCGGACGCTGCCCGCATCGCCACCGAGACACCGCACCTGACCCGCGACCCCGCCGAGCTGCTGGAGGAACTGGCGTCCTCGGCCCTGTGGAAGGGCGACGCGCTGATCAAGGGGGAGGCCGAAGCAGCCTGACCGTCCCGCTCGCTCGCCACCCGAAAGGAGGTGAATCCTCTATGTCTGAGGACCGGATCACTCAGCGCACGGTGACCGTGGTCATGGGCATCATCGCGGCCCTGGCGTTCGTCTTCTCCTTCGGCAACGTCTGGGCCCTGGCCCTGCGCCTCGGCGTCCCCGGCCCCATCGCCCCGCTGATCGCGCCGATGGTGGACCTGTCCGTCGTCGGGCTCCTGGTGGCCCTGCGGTACCTGTCCCTGCGCGGCGTCCCGGCCGAGCAGATCAAGGGTGCTACCCGGCTGATGCACGTGTCCGGGCTGCTGACCCTGGCCCTCAACGTCGCCGAACCGATCGTGGCCGGGCACTACGGCCGGGCCGCTGTGGACGCGGTCGCCCCGCTCCTCCTCCTGGGCTGGGGAGCAGTCGGCCCCCAACTCCTGCGCCACTTCCACACCGTCGCCCACACCACCCCGACCCCGGCCCCGGCCGCGCCTGACACTCCGGCTGAGAAGGCCCCAGCCCCCGCGCCGGAGCCTGCCCCGGCCCTCGAACCGGTCTCGCCCCTGGTCTCACCGAGGCCGGAGACTTCCCCGGCGGTCACGGTGCCCGTGACGTTGCTGAACGCGGCGCGCACCATCGCCGATACCTACCGGGCCGAGCACGGTGAGCCCATCAGCCCGGCTCAGCTCCGGACGCGTCTCGGCGTCGCACTGCCGCTGGCCACTGCCGCACTCGCGCAGCTCTGACCCCGTGCCGGCCGTCCCGGCAATCCAGAAACCCCCGCCCCGACCGGGCCAGATTCGCCATGCCCCGGGCAGCACCCGCACCCCTCGCCGAGTGCTGCCCGGGGCTCTCTTCCCCGAAAGGACGCAGCACCCGTGAAAGCCCCCTTGGACCTGCGCCACGTGGCGAGCCTGGCCCTGCGGGACCTCATCGAACTCGCCCACCTCCCCGACTTCGACCGCGTCCAAGACCAGATCAGTCGAATCCGCGGCTGCACCCGGCCGGTTCAGCTCGTCGGCTCCACCGAGACCCGCGACACTGCGACGAACACTGTCGTCCGCTCGTACAGCACCGCCGACGAACCCACCGGGCGGCTGCTGACCGCCTGCGGCAACCGCCGCTCCTCCCGCTGCCCGGCCTGCTCCCGCCTCTACGCAGCCGACACCTACCACCTGATCCGGGCCGGACTCTCCGGCGGCAAGAGCGTGCCGGAGACCGTGCGCACGCACCCGCGCCTGTTCGTCACCCTGACCGCCCCGTCGTTCGGGCCGGTGCACAACCGCCGCACCACCGACGCGGGCGAGAACCTGGCCTGCCGCTGCGGCACCCGCCACGCGGCCGATGACCCCGCCTTGGGCACGCCGCTGTCCCCGGCCACCTACGACTACAGCGGCGCTGTGCTCTGGAACGCCCACGCCGGAGCCCTGTGGGCACGCTTTACCACCTACCTTCGCCGCGAGCTGGCCGCCCACCTCGGCATGACCCAGAAGGCGCTGAACGCGGCGCTGCGGGTCTCCTTCGCCAAGGTCGCCGAGTACCAGCGGCGCGGCCTGGTCCACTTCCACGCCGTGATCCGCCTCGACGGCCCCGAAGGCAGCAACCAACCCCCGCCCCGGTGGGCCACCGCCGACGCCCTCACCCATGCGATAACCGAGGCGGCCGAACGCGCCGTGCTCACGGTCACCTCCGACGCCATCGGCGAACGCCGATTCACCTGGGGCTCCCAGCTCGACATCCGCGAGATCGCCGCTCTGGGCGATGGCGAACTGACCGATCAGAAGGTGGCCGCCTACGTCGCGAAGTACGCCACCAAGAGCGCTGAGGACTCCGGCACGGTGGACCGCTCCCTGCGCTGTGCCCACTGCACCGGACGCGGCTACCAGCGCGGCCCTGACGGCTTCCGGGACCTGTGCGACGAGTGCGAGGGCACCGGACAGTCCGAACCCATCGCGGACCTGCCTGTGCACAGCCACGTCCGCCAGATGATCCGCACCGCCTGGAACCTCGGCCACCTCCCCGAGTTCGCTGAACTCAAGCTCTGGAAGTGGGCCCACATGCTCGGCTTCCGAGGCCACTTCTCCAGCAAATCCCGCCGCTACTCCACCACCCTCGGCGCACTGCGCGACATCCGCCGTGCCTGGCGCACCGAGCAAGCCCGCGCCACAGACGACCGGCCCGAGCTGCCCGAGGAAACCACCCTCGTCGTCTCCCACTGGCAATACCTGGCCTCCGGCTACAGCCCCGGCGAAGAACTCCTCGCCGCCCAAGTACGCCACGACATCGCCGAAGCACGCGACCACGCCGACCGCCGCAAGACAGAGGGGGAGGTGTGGCAGTGACGACCGTCATTGAAACGGCGGCCACCTCGGATGACAACGAGGCGACCGCCGATGAGTTGACCGCTGAGGAACGCGCATGGATAGCCAAATGGCTTGAGCGGTCACCCGAATGGAGCGCTGAGAAGTGGAACAGGATGGGTCAGCTGCTCGGCGTCCGGTTCAACTAGCGTCTTCTTCCTTCCAGACAGGGATGATCGTGTCAGGGTCGAACTTGTGCGACCCCTTCACCCCAGGGAGAACGATCACAGCTTCAAGGGCATCGAAGATTGTTTCTCGCCGCTGCTGTAGATCCATGTCTTTCCACTGAGCCCGTACGTCAGTGACCTTGTGCTTCCTCTTCTCCTGACGCGCTGCCCATGACTTCCGCTCGTTGGAGAGGCGCTTGATCTCCGCCTCCTCCTTCTTGAGCAGGGAAAAGAACGTCGAGTCGCTGATCTCCTCGGCGTGCCACTGTTCCTCAAGGGCGGACTTGCGCCGCTGAGCGGCCTCAAGTTTTGGCTCGTCGGCCCATGTCTCCTCGACCGGTTCGCGCTCTGCGTTCCGCTTCTCCAGCTTGGCAAGCACCAGCTCAGTGATCAGCTTGTCGATGGCTGGGCCCTGGCGGCTCAGCTTGTCGCAGCCTCCTTCGAGAACCGAGCGGCAACGGTACTTGTGCGTCTTTCGTGCCGGGGCCCCGTGCATCTTCGTATGGCACGTCCGGCCGTCCTCCAGCTTCTTTCCACACCGCACCAGGCCAGTCAGCAGGTACTTGCGCGGAGTGTGCTTGCCTTCCCCTGATCCGTCCCAGCCGCCCGCGTTGCGCTTCTTCTCCAACAGGGCCGTGACGGCGTACCACTCCTTTGGCGTGGTGATGGCCTCCCACTTGCCGACCACCGGATTACCGCTCGCGTCGGTCACCAGCTCGCCATTGATCTTGCGGTAGCCGCAGATGCGGGGGTTGCGCAAGATCTGCTTGACCGTCTGAAGCTGCCAGCTGTTGCCCATCGTGCTCGTGTAGCCGGATGCGTTGAAGTTCCGGGTCACGGTCGTGATGCTCTTGCCCGCGAGTAGGTCCAGGACTCCCTGGCGTACGACAGCGGACTCCCCAGGGTGCAGAGTGAGCTTGTCCTCGTTCCAGCCGAACGGACGGCGGCCGGACACCGGCTCACCTCGTTCTGCACGGGCAAGGTGGTTCAGCCGTGCCCGGCGCTTCTTCTTTTTGGTCTCGGACCGGGCGGCGGCGACCCCGAGCAGTCCTCGGTACTCCGCGCCGTCGCCGTACAGGTCGTGGCGGCCGGTCTCGTCGGCGTAGACGCGATCGGGGTGCATGGTGAAGGCGTCCACGAACCGTTCGTAGGCATGGGCACCTCGATAAAGGCGGTCGTCAGCCACACACACCACGCCATCGACCGGGTAACCGGCCTCGGTCGTGCCGCGTTCGAGTGCCACCACCATGTTGTCGAAGTCGTCGCGGACGATGTTCGCCTTGGAAGCCGACTTGTCGTTGTCGATGTAGTGGTGGATGACGACCATACGGCCACGGTCCGCGATCCGAGCGCAGTGACGCGTCTGGTCCTCCACGCCGTGGCCGTCACGCCTGTGCGCGTCGTCGGAGATCCGGCAGTAGGCCACGACCAGGAACCAACCGGCCTCCCGCATGGCCTTCGCTTCTTCGAGGCTCGGGGCGCCGGTCGGCACCCCTCGCAGACGGCTGACCAGGTGCTCTACCTCTGCGGCGGTCAGCTTCTTCTTCGGTTGCTCGTCTGCCAACGTCAACGAGTCTTCCCCTCCCTGATGCTCTCTCATATGAGGTTAGCAACTCTTCTGACACCACAACTATGTGGCCGAGGAGCGCTACGAGGGCATGGACCTCCTCGTGACCCGTAAGGGCGCCATCCGCGCCGGGAGCGGGGACTACGGGATCATCCCGGGCTCCATGGGCACCGGTTCGTACATCGTGCGCGGTCTGGGGAACGAGGCGTCGTTCAACTCGGCCTCGCACGGAGCGGGCCGGAAGATGAGCCGCAACGCGGCGAAGAAGCGGTTCTCGGCCCGGGACCTGGCGGAGCAGACGCGGGGCGTGGAGTGCCGTAAGGACTCCGGCGTCGTGGACGAGATCCCGGGGGCGTACAAGCCGATCGAGCAGGTCATCGACCAGCAGCGGGACCTCGTCGAGGTGGTGGCGCGGCTCAAGCAGGTGGTGTGCGTGAAGGGCTGAGGCCCGGACGCCGTCGTCGGAGGCCCGGGCGCCGTCGTGCGAGGCTGGGGCGCCGTCGTCGGAGGCCCGGACGCCGTCGTGCGAGGCTCGGGCGTCGTCGTGCGAGGCTCGGGCGCGGTCGTCGGAGGCCCGGACGCCGTCGTGCGAGGCTCGGGCGTCGTCGTGCGAGGCTCGGGCGCGGTCGTCGGAGGCCCGGCCGGAGTCTGCGGACCCCGCTGGCGCTCCGGGCCGTCGTAGGCGATGGCCAGGTGCCGCGGCCCCCTGAGACGGCGCTCCGGTGGGCCGAACGGGGGACACGGCGGGCCGTTACGGCAGCAGGGCCACGAGGGGCCGTGGAGGGCGAGCGGGGGCGCGCTCAGCGCTCGCGGTGGACCTTGTGCTGGGCGGCCTGGGCGCGCGGGCGGACGACCATCAGGTCGATGTTCACATGCGAGGGCCGGGTGACCGCCCACTCGACCGTGTCAGCCACGTCATCGGCGGTCAGCGGCTCGGCCACGCCCTCGTAGACGGCCGCGGCCTGGCTCTCGTCGCCGCGGTAGCGGTTCACCGCGAACTCGTCGGTCCTGACCATGCCGGGGGCGACCTCGATCACCCGCACCGGCTCACCGCACAGCTCCAGGCGCAGGGTGGCCGCGATGGCGTGGGCGCCGTGCTTGGCGGCCACGTACCCGCCGCCGCCCTCGTACGCCACGTGGCCCGCCGTGGAGGACAGCACGACGATCGTGCCGTCCCCGGAGGCGGTGAGGGCGGGCAGCAGCGCCTGGGTCACCTGGAGCACGCCCACCACGTTGACCTCGTACATCGCCCGCCAGTCGGCCGGGTCGGCGGTGGCCACGGTCTCGGCGCCGACCGCGCCGCCCGCGTTGTTCACCAGGACGTCGCAGCGGCCCAGCGCGGCGGCGAAGGACTCCACGGCGGCGCGGTCGGTGACGTCCAGGACGTACGCCTCGGCCTCGTGCCCCGCCTGGGTCAGCTCGGTGGCGAGCGCTTCGATGCGCTCCTTACGGCGGGCGGCGAGGACGACGCGGAATCCGGCGGCCGCCAGGCGGCGCGCGGTCGCGGCTCCGATCCCGCTGCTCGCGCCGGTGATGACTGCGGTACGGGTGGTCATCGGCCCTCCTGTGGCGACGTGGCGCAAACGGTGGTGCGTGCGCATGATCCATATGCAGGATATGACGGCCCGATCTACCTCCAACCGGGGGACTGAAGATAGGAATCCGCTAGGGGCTCTCGGGCTCGGGGAAGGGTGCACTGCGTCCGGCGCGGTGCCGGTATTGGAGCACCCATGCCCAAGGAGTGAATTCAGGTAATGACCCAGCAGAGCAGATTCCTTCAGCGGTCCCGTCGTTCCTTCCGACGTTGGGGCGTGGCCTCAGCGGGCGCCCTTGCGGCGGCGGCCCTGGTCACCGGTGCTCCGGGAACCGCATGGGCCTCGGGCAGCACCCCCGACCCGCACGGGTCGCAGAGCAACCACTGTGCCCAGGACCGGGCGCACGGGGACGACAAGGAGAACCACGAGAACGGCCGTCACGACGCCGACAAGGGCGAGCACGAGCACGGCCGCCATGAGGTGAACGGCCACCAGGACCCGAACGGCCATCACGAGGACAACGGTCAGGAGCACGGTCGCTACGAGGCGAACGGCCAAAAGGACCCCAACGGCGGCCGCCACGACGACCACGCCCGGGACGACCAGAACGGCCGCCACGACGAGGGCGGGCGGTACGAGGAGAAGAAGGAGAACGGCCAGCGCGAGGACAGCGGCCAGCGCGAGGAGAGCAGCCAGCGCGAGGACAGTGGCCGTGAGGACGACGCCCGTGAGGACGACGCCCGTAAGGACGACAGCGACAGCCGTAAGGAAGACAGCCGCCAGGAGGACCACGCCCAGCGCGAGGACCACGCCCAGCGCGAGGACCATGGGCGTCAGGACCTCAGCCGCTACTTCCCCGCCGGGAAGTACTTGCACGGCATCCAGGGCCGCAGCGCGGCGCGCCCGGAGCGGGCCGCGCAGCCGGAGCAGGCGGCTCAGCCTGAGCAGGCCGCGCAGCCGCAGCAGGCGGCACAGCCTGAGCAGGCCGCGCAGCCGCAGCAGGCCGAGCAGGCCGAGCAGGCCGCACAGCCGTACGAGGCGGCCCAGTCCGGCGAGGAGGCCCAGGAGCGCGGTGCCGTCCGCCCCGTCGCCGTCCCCGTCCACGAGGACGACCAGGCGCGCCACGGCCAGGAGCACAAGGAGCGGCAGGAGCAGAAGAAGCAGGAGCAGAAGAAGAGCGACCCGGTGACGCTCGCCGAGGCGGTCGAGATCGCCGAGTGCGAGGTCGGCGGCCAGGCGGTCAGCGCCGAGCTGGTGGACTGCCCCGAGGACGACCCGCACCACAAGGGCAAGCACCAGGACGGGCGCAAGGACGACCGCAAGGACGACCGTAAGGGCGACCGCAAGGACCCGCGCCACCAGGACGACCAGCGCAAGGACAAGCAGCGCAAGGACGAGCACAAGGACCCGCACCAGCAGGAGGTGAAGAAGGTGTGGGTCGTGGAGGTCGAGTGCGACCACAAGATCACGACCGTCTTCATCGACCCGGACACCGGCTGCGTCCTCGGCACGGAGCAGGAGCAGGACGACCACCGCGGTGACCACGGCAAGCAGGGCAAGCAGGGCAAGCAGGGCAAGCAGGACAACCACGGTGACCACGGGAGCAAGGGCGGCCACGGCCGGCCGGAGGTTACCGCCTAGGCACGTACATGATCACAGCGACTCCGGCCAGACAGATCAGCGCTCCGATCACATCGAAGCGGTCGGGCCGGTAGCCGTCGGCCACCATGCCCCAGGCGAGCGATCCGGCGACGAACACGCCGCCGTACGCCGCGAGGATGCGGCCGAACTCCGCGTCCGGCTGGAGCGTGGCCACGAACCCGTAGGCGCCGAGGGCGATGACTCCGGCGCCGACCCACGCCCATCCCCTGTGCTCACGCACGCCCTGCCAGACGAGCCATGCGCCGCCGATCTCCAGGAGCGCGGCCACGCCGAACAGAGCGATGGAACGTGCGATGAGCATGGGGGAAGGGTACGGCCCGCCCGTGCGAGGCCCCCTGGCGGAGCGGAACGCTACGATCGGCGCCACCACAGGACCACACCGGGGGATGGGTGCCGTGCAGTTCCGCCTTCGAGTCGACGCCGCCGAGGGGTCTCCGGGGGTACTCGACCTCCACCGCTGGCTGACCGAGGATCCCGACGTCGCGGGCGCCGCGGAGGTGGCGCTGGTGGACGAGGAGGACCGCGCCGACACGTTGGGCGGCCTCGAGGTCATCTCGATCGTCGTCTCGAATCTCACGTCCCTCGGCAATCTGCTGCTCGCCGTGGCCACCTGGCGTGACGCACGGGCGCGCGGCGCGGACACCCGGGTGGAACGCGACGGCGTCTCCCTGCGCGTCGAGAGCACCGACCCGGAGACGATCCGCCGCCTCCTCCGCCAACTGGAGTCGCCGGAGGGCTCCCGGTCCCCGGAAAACTCCGACCGCCCGGGGGCATCCGACCGCCCGGGGGCATCCGACCGCCCGCGGGACGCCGACCGCCCGGAGAACCCGGCATGACGTGGCGCTCCCGTACGACGGGAGAGATCACCTCACCGGCGGCGCGCCTCTCCGACCCCTCGGCGTCCCGGGCCGTCCTCATCGAGGCCCATGCCTTCACCCGGGGCGGGGCCGCCTCCCGGGACCGGCAGCGGCATCTGGACGACCGGCCGTCGGTGGAGGCGGGCTGCCGGCGACTGGCCGAACTGTTCCGGGACCCGGAGGTGTGGGGCCTCCCCGAGGAGCACTGCCGGATCGTCTCGCAGCCGACGCGCGACAGCATGCTGGAGGCCGTCCACCGCGCGGCCGCCGAGGCCACGGACACGCTCGTCGTCTACTACGCGGGCCATGGCCTGCTCTATCCGCTCAGCGGCGGCTTACACCTGGCCGTACCGGAGACGACGAAGGACAGGTCGTTCACCGCCGTGAAGTACGACGATCTGCGCGAGATCCTGCTGAGCGCCACCGGCGTCCGCCGTAAGGTCGTCATCCTCGACTGCTGCTTCAGCGGCACCGCCCTGCGCGGGCATCTGTCCGCCGGTGCCGGCACGATCCGGCTGGCCGACGTCGAGGGCACCTCGGTCCTCGCCGCGTCCCACGCCACCCAGCAGGCGCTGGCGCCCCCTGGGGAGCAGTACCCGGCCTTCACCGGCGAGTTGATCGCCCTCCTCGAAGAAGGCGACCCGGGCGCGCCGGAGTTGCTCACCATGGCGGACCTCTACGACCGCGTGGACCGCGCCCTGTTGCGCAAGAACCGCCCCCGCCCCCAACAGCTGAACCGCGACCGCGGCGCCCATATCTCCATCGCCCGCAACCGCGCTCCCCGCCAGGAACCCCCGGAGGCCGACGAGACCGGCTCCGCCCCCGGAACCCATCGCCCGGGCACACGCCGGCGCGCCCTTGCCGCGGCCACCCTGGTCCTCGCCGCCATCGCGGGCCTGGCCTACTGGCTCCTGCCGAACGGCGAGGGCGGGCGCGGAAACGACGGCAAGGGCTCAAGCTGTGGCAAGGCCCACTCGACCTTCGACATGGAAGACGGCACCCAACGCCGCGAGCCATCCGTCGACTCCGTCCACAACGCGGCGTGCAGGGGCGACTTCGACACCATGGAAGTGGCCATGGACCGCGGGGGTTTCGACGGCACGGGCTTCTCTGCCGCCGCACCGGACGAGGTCATCGCGTCCTGGAAGAAGCGCCCGGACCGAGCGTCCTTCCTCCACGACCTGGCCACCCTGCTGGAAAGCGAACCGACGGTCGACCAGGGCGGCCTGACCTTCTCCAACGGGGACCAGGTGGCCACCTGGCAACGGGGCCCGGGCACCGTGCCCGACAGCCACTACCGCTGGACGGGCTACTTCCTCTGCACCGGCCCGGACTCCCGCCACCCGGTCTGCGACCTGCCCTGAGCGACCGCTGAGGCCACCACTGAGGCAACCGCCGAGCGAGTCGCGCACGGGCCCGCGCGGCCCCTTGGGCTCAGGGCCAGACCAGGCAGTACGGCTGGTGGCCCGCCTCGTGCAGCCGGTGGCTGAAGTCCTGCCACTCGTGGAGGAGTTGATAGACCGTGAAGGCGTCCCGGGGGCCGCCGCGGTCGGGGACCGTGGACCAGATGAAGGCCGCGGCGCCCACGGCCTCCTCGCCGACGCCGCGCAGCGGATCGACGACGGTCATCGGGAGCTTGACGACGGCGTAGTCCGGGTGCAGGACGACCAGTTCGAGCGGGGGGACCTTGTGCAGCGGGACGCCCTCGATGCCGGTGAGGACCATCGCCGCCACCGTCTCCGGCTTGATCTTCGTGAACATGCCGTGGCCGAGCTCGTCGCCGCCGAGCTCCTCGGGGCGCATGGAGATGGGGACCCTGGCCGCGGTGGCGCCGTCCGGCGCACCGAAGTACTTGTAGGTCACCCCCATGCGGCCCCCGCTTCTGCCTGCCCTGCCCGCCTCGTCCCGCCGATGGCGTCCGGGCCGGGCACGCTCGGGGCCTCGGTCGTCAGTCCCTTCACCCAGTTCGCCACCGCGATGCATATCTCCACCCGACCACTCGCGGCCACTACCGCGCAACCCGATCTCTGTTACAGAGACCTCCCCCACCATAGGGCTGTGAAACGCCCGGCCGCGGGAGTACGTCCGCCTCTGACAACATGGCGTGCGTGAGCTATCCGTACGCAGCCCCAGTTTCGCAGACGCTTTTCGATCGCGCGGCCGCCGTGACGCCCGGCGGCGTGAACTCTCCGGTGCGGGCGTTCCGCGCCGTGGGAGGTACGCCCCGGTTCATGGTGTCCGGGGACGGTCCGTACCTCACCGACGCCGATGGACGCGAGTATGTGGACCTCGTGTGCTCGTGGGGACCGATGATCCTCGGCCATTCCCACCCCGAGGTCACCGCGGCCGTGCAGGCCGCCGTCGCTCGCGGTACGTCGTTCGGCACGCCGGGTGAGGGCGAGGTCGAGCTCGCCGAGGAGATCGTGGCGCGGGTCGCCCCGGTCGAGCAGGTGCGCCTGGTGTCGTCCGGCACCGAGGCGACGATGTCGGCGATCCGGCTGGCCCGTGGGTTCACCGGCCGGTCGAAGGTGATCAAGTTCGCCGGTTGCTACCACGGGCATGTGGACGCCCTGCTGGCCGCGGCCGGGTCCGGGGTGGCGACCTTCGGGCTGCCGGACACTCCGGGGGTGACGGGAGCGCAGGCGGGGGAGACCCTGGTGCTGCCGTACAACGACCTGGAGGCGGTCCGGGCGGCCTTCGCCGCGCACCCCGGGGAGATCTCCTGTGTGATCACCGAGGCGTCGGCGGGCAACATGGGCGTGGTGCCGCCGCTGCCCGGGTTCAACGCGGGCCTCAAGCAGCTCTGCGCCGACCACGGCGCGCTCTACATCTCCGACGAGGTCATGACCGGCTTCCGGGTCTCCAGGGCCGGGTGGTTCGGGCTGGACGGCGTGGAGCCGGACCTGATGACCTTCGGGAAGGTCATGGGCGGCGGCTTCCCGGCCGCGGCCTTCGGCGGGCGCGCCGACGTCATGGAGCGCCTGGCCCCGGCCGGCCCGGTCTACCAGGCGGGCACGCTGTCCGGGAACCCGGTCGCCACCGCCGCGGGCGTCGCCCAGCTGCGGCTGCTGGACGACGCGGCGTACGCCAAGGTCGACGCGGCCTCCGAGCGGCTGCGGGCCATGGTGACGGAGGCGCTCTCCAAGGAGGGCGTGGAGCACCGGGTCCAGGTCGCGGGCAACATGTTCTCGGTCTTCTTCACCGGCGACGAGGTCACCGACTACGAGAAGGCCAAGGCGCAGCAGGCGTTCCGTTTCACCGCCTTCTTCCATTCGATGCTGTCCCAGGGCGTCTACCTCCCGCCGTCCGCCTTCGAGTCGTGGTTCGTCTCCACGGCGCACGACGAGAAGGCGCTGGAGCGGGTGGCGGCGGCTCTGCCGGGGGCGGCGCGGGCCGCCGCCGAGGCCACTGAATGATGGGTGACATGACACAGAGCGAGAACGACATCACCGTCGTCCATGTGATGCGCCACGGCGAGGTCCACAACCCGGAGGGCGTGCTGTACGGCAGGCTGCCCGGCTACCACCTCTCCGATCTGGGGCGGCAGATGGCCGACCGGGTCGCCGAGCACCTCGCCGACCGTGACATCACCTATGTGGTCGCCTCCCCGCTGGAGCGGGCGCAGGAGACGGCGGCGCCGATCGCCAAGGCGCACGGCCTGGACGTGGCCTCGGACGAGCGGCTGATCGAGGCGGCGAACGTCTTCCAGGGCAAGACCTTCGGCGTCGGCGACGGCGCGCTGCGCAAACCGGGCAACTGGCGTCATCTCACCAACCCGTTCCGCCCGTCCTGGGGCGAGCCCTATGTCGACCAGGTGGTGCGGATGATGGCGGCGCTGGGGCGGGCGCGGGACGCCGCGCGCGGGCACGAGGCGGTGTGCGTCAGTCATCAGCTGCCGATCTGGATCGTGCGCAGCTTCGTGGAGCGGCGCCGGCTGTGGCACGACCCGCGCAAGCGGCAGTGCACCCTGGCCAGCCTCACCAGCTTCACCTACCGCGGCGACCGGATCGTCTCGGTGGGTTACAGCGAACCGGCCCGTGATCTCGTTCCGCCCCATCTGCGCGCGGGCGCCAAGCCGGTGAAGGGGGCCTCCAAGGGCTACGGCGCCTGAGCGGAGTCCCGGGGCCACGGCGGCTGAGCGGCGTCGGCCCGCGGTGCGCTCCGGTACGCGTCCGGTGTGCGCCCGGTGTGCGCGCCGCGCTGTGCGTGACCGGCGCATGGCCGCGGGATGACCGTCGGGCCGTGCGGCGTGCCACCGAAGGGAGACATTGTGTCCACCGTGTAATTGACCGCGTCCTTTCGGAACCTCGCTATTCGCCTCGCCATCTCCAGGGTTGTCCGGACACCCCGGGCAATCAGAACGGCGAGTGCGAATTGAGGACGTTATGCGTGAGGTCAGCCGGAGGGGGATCCTCGGTCTGGGTATGGGAGCCGCGGCATCACTGGCCGTCGCCGGCTGTTCCTCGGGCTCCGGATCCGGGACGCCGAAGCCCGCGAAGACGACCCAGGCGAAGCCGATCGGTGACGGCTCCACTTCGCACGGTGAGCGGCGTAAGGAGGCCCCGAAGCCGGAGCGGCTGGAACGGGGACAGAAGCCGCCGCAGTTCGTGGTGTTCTCATGGGACGGCGCGGGAGAGGTCGGCAACGGTCTCTTCCCGCGGTTCCGCAAGCTGGCCGAGGACCACGGCGCGGCCATGACCTTCTTCCTCTCCGGTATCTACTGCCTTCCGGAGTCGAAGAAGTCGCTCTACCGGCCGCCGAACAACCCGGTGGGCGCCTCCGACATCGGCTATCTCACCGATGAGCACATCAAGGCCACGCTGCGGAACGTGCGCGAGGCATGGCTCGAGGGCCATGAGATCGGCACCCATTTCAATGGCCACTTCTGCTCCGGAAGCGGGTCGGTGGAGAACTGGACGTCCGCGCAGTGGAAGTCCGAGATCGACCAGGCCGTGTCCTTTGTCACAAAGTGGCGGACGAATACCCGCTTCACCGATGTGGATCCGCTGCCCTTCGACTACCACAAGGAGCTCATCGGCGGCCGCACTCCATGTTTGAAGGGCCAGACCAATTTGCTGCCGACCGCCCGGGAACTCGGCTGGCGCTATGACGCCAGTTCGCCGGGCGGGCTCCAGGTGTGGCCGTCGAAGAAGCAGGGCGTCTGGGACTTCCCGCTGCAGCAGATTCCCTTTCCGGGACACACCTTCGAGGTGCTCTCGATGGACTACAACATCCTGGCGAACCAGTCGAAGAATTCCACCAACGCCCCGCCCGCGAACTACCCGGGCTGGCGCAAGCAGGCCACCGAGGCGTACATAGCCGGTTTCAAGCGGGCCTATGAGACCAACCGCGCCCCGTTCTTCATCGGAAACCACTTCGAGCAGTGGAACGGCGGCATCTATATGGACGCAGTCGAGGAAGCGCTCAAGCACATGGCCGACGAGAAGCGGAAGGATGTCCGGCTGGTCTCCTTCAAGCAGCTCACCGACTGGCTGGACGCACAGGACCCCGCGGTCCTGGCCGATCTGCGCGGACTCGGCGTGGGCCAGGCGTGGAGCGCGAACGGCGGCTGACCGCGTCGGCGGGCGCGTGACGCGGAGACGGCGCGGGGCGAGG
>NZ_JAEEAP010000589.1 GCF_016103465.1 Streptomyces sabulosicollis | reverse complement strand
GCCCGGCCCCTCGTGCCATCCCCCCTCGGGCCCTGCTGCCCCGCTCACGCGGGCCGCATCGCCGCGTGCCGCATCGCTGCGTACGGACTGCTGTCCGGTGTCGGCCATGGGGAACGCTCCGTACGGGCACACAGGGACGATGAGGGACAGAACAGACGCTATGGGAGGGCGTGCGGGGCCGCAGCCCGGAGCGGTGCGCCTGGGGTAATCGAACCCTCCGGGGCGCTCCGGAGGGTTCCGCTCCGGGCTGCGGCACACTGGTGGCATGCCGGAGCTCCCCGAGGTGGAGGCCCTCACCGCGATCCTGGCCGAGCGCGCCGTCGGCCGGGAGATCGACCGTGTCCTCCCCGTCGCGGTGAGCGTCCTGAAGACCTACGACCCGCCGCTGAGCGCGCTCGAAGGCCGCGCCGTCACGGCGGCGGTCCGCCATGGCAAGTTCCTCGACCTGGCCACCGACGGTCCCCATCTGGTGGTCCACCTCGCCAAGGCGGGCTGGCTGCGCTGGCGGGACGGACTCCCCGAGGCCCCGCCCCGCCCCGGCAAGGGCCCGCTCGCGCTGCGGCTGCTCCTGGCGGGCCCGGAGCGCTCCGGCTTCGACCTCACCGAGGCCGGGACCCGCAAGGGGCTCGCCGTGTACGTGGTCCGCGACCCCCGGGAGGTCCCCGGGATCGCCCGGCTGGGCCCGGACCCGCTCGACGACTCCTTCACCCTGGAGGCGTTCGCCGGGCTGCTGCGCGGCGTACGCCACCGGATCAAGGGGGTGCTGCGCGACCAGAGCGTCATCGCCGGGATCGGCAACGCCTACTCCGACGAGATCCTGCACGCCGCCCGGATGTCCCCCTACCGGCTCGCCGCGGACCTCACCGAAGAGGAGATCGCCGGGGTGTACGAGGCGATGGGCGCCACACTGCGCTCCGCCGTCGAGCGCTCCCGCGGCCTGGCCGACACCGGCCTCAAGGGGGAGAAGCGCGGCGGCATGCGGGTGCACGGCCGCACCGGGCAGCCGTGCCCGGTGTGCGGGGACACCGTCCGCGAGGTGTCCTTCCGCGACTCCTCACTGCAGTACTGCCCCACCTGCCAGACCGGCGGCAAGCCGCTCGCCGACCGGCGGCTGTCCCGGCTGCTCAAGTAGCGCGCTTGCCGGGTTCCGCCCCAAATGCCGCCCACCGCGCCGTAGTTGAAGTCCCGCTCTTGACCCGGGGAGCTCCCGGCCGCCATATGGTGCTGTCGCAACCCCACGACACCACACCCCACGCCACGTCACGGAGCACCATGACCACAGCCCTGATCATCGGTGGCGGCATCGCCGGCCCGGTGACCGCGATGGCCCTGCGGAAAGCCGGCATCGACGCGGTCGTCTACGAGACGTACCCCACGGACGCCATCGACACCGGTGCGTTCCTCGTCGTCGCCGCCAACGGCCTGGAGGCACTGCGCACCATCGACGCCCATGAACCCGTGCTGAAGAACTCCTTCCCGGTCGGCCGCGTCGACTTCATCAGCAACACCGGCAAGCGGCTCGGCAACCGGCCCATGTCCGGATCGCAGGACGGTGGCCTCGGTTCGGTGACCCTCAAGCGCGCCACCCTCGCCCGGGTGCTGCGCGAGGAGGCGGTGCGCCGCGGAGTGCGCGTCGAGGGCGGCAAGCGGCTGCTCGCCGCCCACACCAGCCCCGACGGCCGGATCGTCGGCTCCTTCGCCGACGGCGGCCGCGCCGTGGGCGACGTGCTGATCGGCGCCGACGGCATCCACTCGCTCGTCCGCAGGACCATCGACGCGGGCGCGCCCCGGCCCCGCTACACCGGGCAGCACACCGTCTGCGGCTACACCCGCGGCGCCGACTCGCCCCCGGACCCCGGCACCTACACGATGATCTTCGGCAAGCAGGCGTTCTTCGGCTGCACCACCGCCCCGGACGGTGAGGTCTGGTGGTTCTGCAACGCCCCGGCCGAGGAGATGTCCAAGGCCGAGCTCGCCGCCGTCACCTCCGAGCAGTGGCGGGAGCGGCTGCTGACGCTCTTCGCCGAGGACAACACCCCCGCCGCCGACCTGGTGCGCGCCACCGGTGACACCATCGTGGCCACCGCCGCCTACGACATCCTCTCCACCCCCGCCTGGTCCGAGGAGGCCATGGTCATCGTCGGCGACGCCGCCCACGCCTGCGCGCCCAACGCCGCACAGGGCGCGTCGATGGCCATCGAGGACGGCGTCGTACTCGCCAAATGCCTGCGCGATCTGCGCACCCCCCGGTCGGCCTTCGCCGCGTACGAGGCGCTGCGCCGGGAGCGGGTCGAGAAGGTCGCCGCGGCCAGCGCGGGCATGGCCCGCCGCACGGCGCCGGGGCCCGTGGCACGCGCCCTGCGCGACGCCACCATGCCGCGCAGGCTGGACCGGGCCGGCAACGGCTCCTCGGACTGGCTGACCGGCTACCGCATCGACTGGGACGAGCGGATCGACGCGCAGACGGCCCGCCGGCGCCGCTGACGTTCCCTGACGCCCGCGTGTCGCTGACGCCCGCGTGCCCCCCGACGTACGGGTGCCCCCGACGTACGCGTGTCCCTGACGCCCGCATGCCCCTGACGTAAGCCCGGCCACGCCCCCGGGACCGCGACCGGAACCGCCCCGGAACGCGGCCCCGAGGGCGGGACCGCTCCGGGCCCCACGTTTGGTCCGGCCTCTCACGGGCACTTGGAGCTCCCTGGCCCCGTATGCCCGGGAGATTCGCGTGAGCCCAGTACGCATAGTGATCGTCGGTGCCGGATTCGCCGGTTATCAGGCCGCCCGTACGCTCTCCCGCACCCTGCGCGGAGCGGCGGACATCGTCCTGATCAATCCCAACGACTACTTCCTGTATCTGCCCCTGCTGCCCGAAGTGGCGGCCGGGGTCCTGGAACCCCGGCGTGTCTCGGTCTCCCTCACCGGCACCCTGCCGCATGTCCGGCTGGTGCTGGGCGAGGTCCACGGCGTCGACCTGGACGCCCGCAAGATCTCCTGGCGGGACCCGGACGGACGGTCCGGCGAGATGGACTACGACCGGCTCGTCCTCTCCGTGGGCAGCGTCAGCAAACTGCTGCCGATCCCAGGTGTGGCCGAGCACGCCCACGGCTTCCGCGGCATGCCCGAGGCGCTCTACCTGCGCGACCACATGACCCGGCAGATCGAGATGTCCGGCACCGCCTCCGACCCCCGGGAGCGGGAGGCCCGGCGCACCTTCGTGGTGGTCGGCGCCGGCTACACCGGCACCGAGGTGGCCGCCCACGGGGTGCTCTTCACCGACTCGCTCGCGCGGAAGAACACCTCGCTGCGCGACGCGCCGCGCCCCCGCTGGATGCTGCTGGACATCGCCCCCCGGGTGCTCCCCGAGCTGGACAAGAAGCTGTCCCGCACGGCCGACCGGGTGCTGCGCAAACGCGGTGTGGAGGTCCGCACCGGCACCACGGTCAAGGAGGCCACCTCGGAGGGCGTGCTGCTGGACGACGGCGAGTTCGTCGACACCCGGTCGCTGATCTGGTGTGTCGGTGTGCGCCCCGACCCGCTGGTGGAGCAGCTCGGACTGCCGACCGAACGCGGCCGGCTCAGGGTCGACCAGTATCTCGCCGTACCCGGCTATCCGGACGTACTGGCCTGCGGGGACGCCGCCGCGGTGCCCGATCTGACCCGGCCGGGCCAGTTCACCCCGATGACCGCGCAGCACGCCCAGCGGCAGGGGAAGATCGCGGGCCACAACATGCTGGCCTCCCTCGGACGCGGCACCGCCAAGCCGTACAAACACCACGACCTCGGGTTCACGGTCGACCTCGGCGGGGTGCAGGCCGCCGCGGACCCGCTGCACATCCCGCTGGCCGGACCGGTCGCCGCCGCCGTCACCCGCGGCTACCACCTGATGGCGATGCCGGGGAACCGGGTCCGGGTCGCCGCCGACTGGCTGCTCGACGCGGTGTTGCCACGCCAGGGGGTGCAACTCGGGGTGATCCCGCCCTGGGCGGTGCCGCTGGACACCGAGTCGCCCGAGGTCGCGCAGACGGCGCGGGCGCGGCCGGGCGGCGGCTGACCGCCGGCGAAACCTGGAAGGAGAACAATGCGACACGAACAGCTCAGCGAGCTCGGGCAGCAGCTCCGTGTGGACTCGGTGCGTGCCGCCGCGGCCGCCGGGTCCGGCCATCCCACGTCGTCGATGTCGGCGGCGGACCTGATGGCCGTCCTGATGGGAAATCATCTGCGCTATGACTTCGAGCAGCCCGAACACCCGGGGAACGACCACCTGATCTTCTCCAAGGGCCATGCCTCCCCGCTGCTCTACTCGGTGTACAAGGCGGCCGGGGCCCTCCGCGACGAGGAGTTCATCACCTTCCGCAAGCGCGGCAGCAGGCTGGAGGGCCACCCCACCCCCCGGCTGCCGTGGGTGGACGTGGCCACCGGATCGCTCGGGCAGGGCCTGCCCTACGGCGTGGGCATGGCGATGAGCGGCAAGCGGCTGGACCACGTGCCCTACCGCGTCTGGGTGCTGTGCGGCGACAGCGAGATGGCCGAGGGGTCGATGTGGGAGGCGTTCGAGCACGCGGGCTACGAGCGGCTGGACAACCTCACCGCCATCATCGACGTGAACCGGCTCGGTCAGCGCGGGCCCACCCGCCACGAATGGGACCTGGACGCCTACGCCCGGCGCATCCGCGCCTTCGACTGGCACACCATCGAGATCGACGGCCATGACATCGAGGCCATCGACCGCGCCTACGGCGAGGCGCTGTCCACCGTCGGCCGCCCCACCGCCATCATCGCCCGCACCATGAAGGGCCGTGGCGTGGCCGCGGTGGAGAACCGCGAGGGCATGCACGGCAAGCCGCTGAAGAACGCGGACGAGGCCATCGCCGAGCTCGGCGGCGTACGCAACATGGCCGTACCGGTGCTGGGCCCGCCCCC
>NZ_JAEEAP010000588.1 GCF_016103465.1 Streptomyces sabulosicollis | reverse complement strand
GTCCCGGGGTCCAGGGGCGGAGCCCCTGGTAGCGGGAAGGGGCGGGGAGGGGAAAACCCGCCGGACCCCCTAGCCCGCACCGTCCGCCGCCCACCGCGCGGTCACCGTGCCGATGGCCGCCACCGCGTTCCGGATCTGTCCGTCGCTCGCGCGCACCGACCGCGCGAACTCGATGTGCAGGAACGGCACACGTTCGGTGGCGGCCCCGCGGCCCTGGACGTTGTCGCGGCCCTCCAGGGGGCAGTCGCGGACCCAGGCGCGGCAGACGGAGAAGTGCCGCGCGGTCAGGGCGGCCGCGAGGCGGCGGGCGTCCGGGCGCCCCGCCCGGCCCGTGCCGGTGGAAGCGACGACGTCCCGGCCCGGTGCGGAGCCGTCGGCGAAACCGTGGATCTGGACGCCGGGCAGCCCGCGCCGGGCGAGCTCGTCGCAGACCGCGTCGAAGACCGAGTCCGTGCGGTGGGCGGCGTCGGCGGCGTCGCCGTCCCCGGCTCTGCGGTGGGCGCCCGCGAGCACCAGGACGCCGCCGGGGGAGCCCAGGAGCACGCGGGCGCCGAGCCGTTCGGTGTCGGCGTCGGAGACCGGGTGGGGCACCTGGACCGACCAGCGGACGGGCGCGGCGAGGTCCACGTAGACCCGGGCCCAGCCGCGCGGGTCGGGCCCGTCCCCGGTGCGGTCGGCCAGTTCGGCGTAGCGGCGGCCGGTGCCGGTGTCGGTGAGCGTACGGAGCCGGAAGCCGACGTCGGCGAGCAGCGGGCGGGCGCGGTCCGGGTGTCCGTCGAGGACCAGGCCCACCGCGTGGGCGACGGCCCGGCGTTCGGCGCGGCGCGGCTCCCGGTAGTCGGCGCCGGGGTCCAACCCGGCCGTGAAGCCGGTGATCCTGCGCTCCAGCGGGACCTCGGGGGCCCGCGTGCCGTCCGGCGTACGGGCGCTGTCGTCCCCGGCCGACCGGGCGGTCGTACAGGTGCTCAGCGCCGCCACGAGCAGGCCGAACGCGACCGTGATGGCCGCCATGGTGATCGCCTTCGCTCGTATCTCCGCCATGACCGCCTCATCGTAGTCACCCTCTTTGCCGGGTCATATGCGGATGAGACGGGCGAAGAGTGGCTCTCGGGTGAACGACCGGCAAACAATGCAAGACCGTCGTTTGCCCAGTCTTGGTTAGGACCAAACAGGTTTTCTCGTTTTTTCTTTAAGATGTGCAACCCTTTGATCTCTTTGACTGTCTGACGGTCCGGATCGCACTCGAGTGCGCTCTGTGTGGTGTGAGTTGCATGAGAGGAGCCCATCCGTGGCCGCTTCGCGTTCGAAGCGGCGGCACAAGGTCCGCCGAAGGGCCGACATGTCGCTCTTGGGGGGAATCCGGCCCCCCATCGCCGTGCTGTCGGTTCTGCTCCTCTCCCTCGCGGGAATCACCGCCCTTACCTTGGGCAAACCGGACAACGCCCTGGTTCCCAAGGCGGTCCTGACCTCTCAGCAGTACGTCGCCGAGGACGGCGCCATCGCGCTGCGGGCGTCGCTCGACGAGTCGGTCACCGACCTCACCGGCACCGCGACCCTCTTCAACGAGGGCAAGCCGGTCTCCGCGGACACCGTCCTGGACAAGGTCGGCGAGGTCTACCAGAAGTGGCGTGGCACCGCCGTCATCGAGATCAGATCGGGCAAGATGCTCGCCGCCCGCGGCGAGAACGTCCCGCTGACCGCGATCGATCTCGGCAAGCTCTCCCGCCGCGACGGGCTGGCCCCGCGCATGGTGCGCCTGGAGAACGGCCAGACCCGGCTGATCATCCTCGCCCTGCTGTCCTGGAAGGGGCAGCCGCAGCAACTGCTCGTCGCCTCCAGCACCCTCAGCTTCCCCGGCGTCGACCTCGGTCCGGGCCGCGCCATCGGCGTCGTCGACTCCACCGGCCGGCTGCTCTCCAGCCACGGCGCCCTGGACAGCGAGCGGTCCAGGAAGCAGCTCGCCTCCTTCGCCAAGACCGCCGCGCGCAAGGGCCGGCAGCATCCCATCAAGGCCAAGGAGCCCGGCGCGGGCGGCTACACCGGCGTCAGCGGCCACCTCACCGGGGGCGCCGCCGAGGACGTCCGCACCGTCGGCGGCTACGCCACGCTCACCCCGCCCCAGCCCGGTGAGCCCACCACCGCCAGCAGCCTCGGCCTGACCGTCGTCACCCAGGTCGACGTCTCGGCCAAGGTCTCCCAGATCACCCGCCCCGCCTTCGGGGTGGCCGCCGCCGGCGCCCTGCTGCTCATCGGCGGACTCGCGGTGATGGTGCTGCTGGGCACGGTGCAGCGCCCGCTGATCCGGCTGTTCCTGGAGAGCCGCCGCCTCACCCGGGGCGACCTCGCCCGCCCGGTGAGCGTGCCCAGGTCCGGCGAGGCCGCCCGGGTGGGCGCCGCCCTCGAGCGGCTGCGCGGGCAGCTCCGGGGCGAGCCCGCCGACGCCCCGGGCCCGGCCGTGCGCAAGGGCCTGGGCGCCCGCGCCCTGCTCGCCGTCTGCGCCGTCCTGCTGCTCGTCTGGTCGGTCCCGCTGCTGCTGGTGCTCAACCGCGCCGACTCCTCGGTCGAGGTCCCGGCCCAGATCGTCCACGACCAGAAGTCCCGCACGGTCACCCTCAGCGACCGGGTCCGCCGGGCGCTCAACGAGGGCCACGCCGACCTGTCCGCGGTCGCCGCCCTGATCGGGGACCGCACCACGCCCGAGGACATGAAGAAGGTCCTGGAGCGCACCATGCAGGAGCACGACCGCTACCAGTCGGTGTACGTCCTCGGGGCCGACGGCGAGATCCTCGCCCGGGCCGGTGACGGCCCCCACCACGAGGACGGAGCGGCCCCCTCGAAGCGGGCCATCGAGGTGACCGGCGAGGGCGGCAGGAAGCCCGTGGTCACCGCCACCGCGCAGGCGCCCGGCCGGGGCGGCGCCGCCGTCGTCGGCGAGTTCCGCATCGAGTTCGTCAACGCGCTGCTGGGCCGCCAGGGCATGGGCGAGGTCCGCGTCGTGGACGCCAAGGGACGGGTCATCGGCGGCGACTCCGGCTACATCGCCTTCGAGAAGGCGCCCTCGTACATGTCCTCGCTGCTCGCCGCCAAGCAGGCGAACGCCACCGTCCAGCGCGGCGGCACGGTACGGGTCGCGGCCGCCGCGCCCTTCAGCGGCGGCGGCGCGGCCAAGTCGCTCCAGTGGAGCCTGGCCAGCTGGCAGCCCGCCTCGGGGCTGGCGATCCCCGAGTACAGCCTGCAGAACCGGACCGTGCTGGCCGGACTGCTGGGGCTGACCGCCGCGGCCGCCTGTCTGGGCTGGCTGCACATCGTCGTCGTACGGCCCCTGCGCGCCCTGGCCGGACAGGCCGAGGCGCTCGCCGCGGGCGACCGCAAGACCGTGCTGTTCCCGCGCCACCACGACGAGGTCGGCGCCGTGGTCCGCAGCCTGGAGCTGATCCGGCAGCAGCTCCAGGGGCAGCCCCGCAAACGGGACGGCGGCAGCCGGACCCCCGTCGGCGTCGGAAGGAACTGAGGCCCCACCGTGCTCTTCCTCTACACCGTGCTCGTGGTGTGCGAGGCGGTCCTGCTGATCGCCGGCATCGTCGAACAGCGGCGGCACCAGACCAACCTCGACACGATCCCCACCCGGGTCCTGGTCAACGGCATCCGCGGCAAGTCCTCCATCACCCGGCTGTGCGCGGGCGCCCTGCGCGGCGGCGGGCTGACCACCGTGGCCAAGACCACCGGCACGGCGGCCCGCTTCATCCACCCGGACGCCACCGAGGAACCGGTCTACCGGAAGTTCGGCATCGCCAACGTGGTGGAGCAGATCGGCATCGTGCGCCGTGCCGCCGCCTACAACCCGGACGCGCTCGTCATCGAGTGCATGGCGGTCATGCCGGCGCTCCAGGAGATCAACCAGTCCAAGCTGATCCGCTCCACGATCGGCGTGCTGTGCAACGTCCGCGAGGACCACCTGGCCGAGATGGGCCCCACACTGGACGACGTGGCGCGCTCGCTGTGCCGGTCCATGCCGGAGAACGGCATCTGCGTCACCGCCGAGCAGGACCGCTTCCACATCCTCCAGGAGGAGGCGGACGCCCGGAACTGCCAGTTGGTCTACGCCGATCCCACGACGGTCAGCGACGAGGAGCTGCGCGGCTTCAGCTGGTTCACCTTCAAGGAGAACGTGGCCATCGCGCTCGCCGTCGCCGAGCTGGTGGGCGTGGACCGCGCGACCGCCCTCCAGGGCATGTACGACGCCCCGCCGGACCCCGGCGTCCTCTCCGTCGAGCGGTACGCCACCGAGGACGGCAAGAGGCTGCGCTTCGCCAACGTCTTCGCGGCCAACGACCCCGAGTCGACGCTGATGAACATCAACCAGCTGCTTGACCTCGGCGCCATCCACCGCCCGCTGAACGTGGTCATCAACTGCCGCCCCGACCGGGTCGAGCGCAACGGCCAGATGGGCGAGATCATCCCCGATCTCGACCCCGAGCAGGTCTTCGTGATCGGCCACCCGGCCAAGTCCGCCATCGACGCCATCCCGGCCCAGTACCGGGACCGCGCGGTCGACCTCGGCGGCGACCGCCGGGATCCCGAGGAGTTCATGGCCGAGCTGCTCGGCCGCCTCGGCCCCGACTCCTCCCTGGTCGCCATCGGCAACATCCACGGCCAGGGCGAGCTCCTCCTGGAGCACCTCGCCGAGCTGCCGCCCGACGAGAGCGCCGATGACACAGCGGCCGCACCGGCCGAACCGGCGGCATCCGGGCCCGGCGAGCGCCACGTGGAGCACGTGGACACGGTCCAGCTGTACGCGCCCCGCCTGGACCCCTACCAGGGGTACCCGGAGGCGTACGAGACCCGGTACGCGCCTCAGGCGCGGGTACCCCACCAGCGCGCCCCCGAGCGGCCGCAGCCGCGGACGACCCCGCACGACCAGGGCTCCCG
>NZ_JAEEAP010000587.1 GCF_016103465.1 Streptomyces sabulosicollis | reverse complement strand
GGGTCATCCCGCGCTCCCCGGGCTCGCGTGCCACAGTTTGCGGCCGGTGGCGGCCTGGTCGCCCGCGGGCTGGAGGTCGGCCCAGGGGTGCATGGCGTAGCCGGTGGGCATCTCGATGCGGCGGCCCGAGCCGGAGTCCGCCCCGGCCGTCTCCGGGCCCGCCCCCGCCAGTTCGGCGGCGACCGCTCCGAGGCCGCCCTCCTTCCTGAGCTGGGCCAGCTCGGCGAGGTTCCACACGGCCGAGCCGACGACGCTGAGGCTGCGCGGGCCGCGCCGCTGGACCACCCCGCGCACGAGCAGCAGCCAGGAGTGGAAGACGGTGTGCGCGCACGCCGCGTGGCTGTCGTCGAAGAAGGCGCAGTCGACCAGCCCCGTACCGTCGTCGAGCGTGGTGAAGATGACCCGGCGCCCGGAGCGGATCGGCGGGGTCTGGGTGGCGGCCTTGGCGCCGGCGACGAGCACGACCTCCCCGTGCGGCGCGTCGCGCAGCCGCTTCGCGGGAATCGCGCCCAGCTCCTCCAGGAAGTCCCGGTGGTCGCCCATCAGATGGCGGGAGACGTCCATGCCGAGGATGCCGAGTTCGGCGCCGAGGCGTTCGTTCGCGTCGAGGTCGGGGAGTCCGGCGGGGGCGGCGGGGCCGGTTTCGGCCAGCGGAAGCTGACCCTCCGCGTTGTGCCGGGCGGCGGCGCCCCGCTGCTGCCGGTGCAGTTCGGCGATCTGCAGCAGCAGGTCGCGGCGGCTCGTGCCGAACGCGTCCAACGCGCCGACCTGGGCCAGCCGTTCGGCGACCGGCCGCCCGGGGTGGGCGCGCAGCCACAGGTCCTGGAGCGAGGAGTACGGCTGTCCGGCCGCGATCCGCTCGGTCTCGGCCTCGCTGATGCCGTGGACGTCGCTCAGCGCCAGCCGGATGCCGACGTCCTCTTTATGACGGCTGTCACGAGAATCACCAGACGTCAGTTCGATTCGATAGGCGGCCCCCGACCGGTTCACGTCCAGCGGCAGGATCGGCACCCCGCGCCGCCGCGCGTCCGCCAGCAGCAGCCGCTTGGGGTACATCCCGGGGTCATGGGTGAGCAGCCCGGCGTAGAAGGCGGCCGGATGGTGTGCCTTGAGCCAGGCGGACTGGTACGTCGGGACCGCGAAAGCGACGGCATGCGCCTTGCAGAAGCCGTACGAGCCGAACGCCTCGACGATCTCCCAGGTGCGCAGCCGCACCTCCGGCGCGTAGCCCCGCTTCTCCGCCTCCGCGTGGAACCAGGCCCGCACCCGCCCCTGCCGCTCGGGGTCGGACAGCGCGCGCCGCGCCTCGTCGGCGAGGTCCCTCTCGCATCCGGTCATGATCGACACGATCTTGATGATCTGCTCGTGGAAGACCACGACCCCGTACGTCTCGCGCAGCGCGTCCTCCAGATCCGGATGCGGATAGCGCGGGGGCTTGCGGCCGTGCCGGGCATCGATGAAGGGCCGGACCATGTCGGCGGCGACCGGGCCGGGCCGGAAGAGCGATATGTCGACCACCAGGTCGTGGAAGGAGGTGGGCTGCAACCGGCCGAGGAGATCGCGCTGACCGGGCGATTCGATCTGGAAGCAGCCGAGGGTCTCGGTGGAGCGGATCAGGTCGTAGGTGGCCGGATCGCCGGGCCGCACCTGCTCCGGGTCGTCGATGTCCACGGCGCGCCCGGTGGTCCGCCGGATCTCCGCGACCGCGTGGGCCATCGCGGACTGCATCCGCACCCCGAGGACATCCAGCTTGAGCAGTCCGAGCTCCTCCACGTCGTCCTTGTCGAACTGCGACATGGGGAAGCCCTCGCCGCTGGTGGGCACGATGGGCGTACGGGCCAGCAGCCCGGCGTCCGAGAGCAGCACCCCGCAGGGGTGCATGGCGATGCCACGGGGCAGTCCGTCGAGCGCCTCGACCAGCTCCCAGAGTCTGCCGAAACGTTCCTGCTCGGCCGTCGCCTCTCGTAGTCCCCGCAGCTCGGGCAGTTCCGCGAGCGCCGCGCGGGCATCGCGGGCGCGGATGTGCGGGAAGGACTTGGCGAGCCGGTCCACCTCGGCCGGGTCCATGCCGAGCGCCGCGCCCACGTCCCGTACGGCGTGGCGCACCCGGTAGGTCTCGGGCATCGAGACGGTCGCGACCCGCTCCGCCCCGAACCGCTCGAAGATCGCGCGATAGACGTCGAGCCGGCGCGCCGACTCCACATCGATGTCGATATCGGGCAGCGCGGCCCGCCGCACCGACAGGAAGCGCTCCATCAGCAGGCCGTTGGCCACGGGGTCGGCATGGGCGATGCCCAGCAGGTGGTTGACGAACGATCCGGCGCCGGAGCCCCGGGCGGCCACCCGGATGCCCAGCTCCCGGGTGTCGTCGACGACCTGCGCGACGGTGAGGAAGTACGAGGCGAAGCCGAGCCGTTCGATGGTGCGCAGCTCGTCCTCCAGCCGCTGCCAGCGCACCCGGTCGCGGTCGTACCCCCGCAGCACCATGGCGGCGGCGCAGCGCGACCGCAGCACCCGCTCGGCGCTCCGCCGCCCGGCCCCGACCAGCCGGGGCTCGGGGAAGTGGACACTGCCCAGGCCGATGTGGTCCTCGGGGTCGACCAGACACCCGGCGGCGGTGCGCCGGGTCTCCTCCAGCAGCCGGTACGCGGCGTCCCGCCGCATCCCCGCCGCCTCCACGATCCGCTCGGCCGCCTGCGCCATGTCGCGGGGTCCCTTGAGCCAGCGCTCACCGCTGTCGAGCGCGCCGGGGGTGCGCGGGTCGATGGGGACGAGCCGGCGGGCCGCGTCCAGGACGTCGGCGACCGGCCCCTCCCCCGGATCGGCGTAGCGCACGGCGTTGCTCAGCACGGCCGGGATGCCCTGCTCGGCGGCGAAGCCGACGGTACGGGTGGCGAGCCGCAGCGAGCCCGGTCCGGTGCCGGTGCGGCCGTGCCATACGGCTTCCAGGCGCAGTGCGCCGCCGAAGAGTTCGCGCCAGGGGGCGATCAGCCGCGCGGCCCGGTCGGGGCGCCCGGCGGCCAAGGCCCGGCCGACGTCGGAGTCCGGGCCCAGCAGCACGGTCAGCGGGGCGAGCGCGGCGGGGTTGCTCACCAGATCGCGCCAGTGCAGCAGGGGCGGGCCGTCGCCGTTGGTCCGGGCGGTTCCGGGGTGGGCGAGCCCGGCGTGGGCGGCGGAGACCAGCCCGCACAGCGCGGCCCAGCCGGGCGCGCCGTCCCGGGCGAGGAAGACCACCCGGGGCGCGGACTCGTCGATGAACGCCCCGCCGCGCACCGGCGTGCGGCGCCGGGCGGTGCGCCCCGGCTCCGGGGCCTCCTCCCGTACGGCGAGGTCCACCCCGAAGAGCGGCCGCACCCCCGCGCGCTCACACGCCCGGGCGAACCGCACCGCTCCGGCGAGGCTGTCGCGGTCGGTCAGCGCGATCGCGTCCATGCCGCGCTCGGCGGCACGCTGCGCCAGCCGCTCCGGGTGCGCGGCCCCGTACCGCATGGAGAACCCGGACGCGGTGTGCAGATGCGTGAAGCCTGGCATCCGCACCTCCCGCTGCTCACACCCCCTGACCGACCCTGCATGTCCCACGCCCCACCATAACCCCATTCTCGAACAGGCGTGCGAGTCGGTTCGATCCCGCTTCTCCCTCCACCATAAGCACCCAAAACCCCCTTTAAACCCGCGTGTCGCCTTGTGAACGCGGCACGCGGAAGCCGGTGGGCCACACCACTGGGCCGACCACCGGCCCCTGCGTATGCTGATCACCATGACGGAGGGATCCCTGCTCGACCTGCTGCGGGAGCAGCGCACCGGCGCGCTCGTCACCCTCAAGCGGGACGGACGGCCGCAACTGTCCAATGTCGCCTTCACCTATGACCCCGCGACGCGCCTCATCCGGATCTCCGTCACCGACGACCGCGCCAAGACCCGCAATCTGCGCCGCGATCCGCGCGCGAGCTTCTACGTCACCAGCGGGGACCACTACTCCTATCTGGTGGCCGAGGGCGACGCCGAGCTGACGCCGGTCGCCACCGACCCCCATGACGCCACCGCCGATGAGCTGGTGGAGGTCTACCGCGCGATCCAGGGCGAGCACCCGGACTGGGAGGAGTTCCGCGCGGCGATGGTGGCCGAGCGGCGGCTGGTGGTGCGGCTCCGCGCGGAGCGCGGCTACGGCTGGGGGCGGCAGGCCGGGCCCCTGAGCGGAGAGCTGGGCCAGGGCGGCTAGAGCCCCGAAGGAAGCCAGGGCGGCCAGGCCCCCGAGGAGGACAGCGCAGCCAGGGCCCCGAGGAGCCAGGGCGGCCAGGGCCCGAAGGAGCGGCGGGTTCCGGGGCCCCGACCCCACTCCGCCGGTCGGCTTGCCCTGGCAGGTTCTCGCTCTAGCGTGGTACGCGACAGCCCTCACCCCGGAGGCATCACGAACATCGCTCGACCTCGCTCACCTGAGCGCTCTTGAATCGATTTGAGCGCCTTGTCCACCTCACTGAGCACGCCATCCTCAGGGGCGCGAGACGGCGGACGGGGTCCCCACAGGGGCGCGATGCGCACCGCGCCGCGCACCCGGTCGCCACGCGGCGTTCCGCGCCCGGACATCCATCGCACGCGACAATAAGCCACCGAACGACTACTTGTAGCGACCGGAAGTGCTCGATCGACGTGCGTTCCTGACGCGCACCGCGTAGAACTCCGTCCGGTATCTGCAACGACGAGCAAGGGAGTGTTCGAAATGCGGAAGACTACTGGGGCGATCGGGCTGGGAGCCGCACTGGCCGTGAGCGCCGTGCTGGGGATCGGCACGAGCGGCACGGCACACGCCGAGCCCGCCAAGCCGCAGAGCCTGTATCCGCCGTCCGCACTGGTCCTGACCGTCGGCTGGGGGGCCGACGCGGCCACGACCGAGGTCCAGCGGGCGGTGACTCTGAGCTGTCGCCCCACCCCCACCGGTAC
>NZ_JAEEAP010000586.1 GCF_016103465.1 Streptomyces sabulosicollis | reverse complement strand
TGCTGGAGCTGGTAGGCGAGCAGGACGGGCGCGGTGCCGACGGGTACGACGCCCTCGGCCCATGCGGTCCGGTGAATGTCGGCGGCTTGTCGGACGGCCTGTCGGATGGCGTCGGACAGGTTGACCCCCGTACGCATGACGACGGCGAGGTCCGCGGCGAGCTGGTCGTCGACGCGGATCGACGGCCGGGTGCCGGCCTTGGGCGGGGTGGGCTGCTGGGTACGCTTCTCGGTAGCCATCTTGGGTCGCTCCTTGGTGGTAGGGCCCGCCCATACGGTTTGTGAGGAACCGGGCGGGCCCGCTCTGTGTGTGGGCCTAGTCGGGGGTAGACAGTCGGGCCTTCTCCTCTCGGATGAACTGGGCGATCCGGCTCGCGGTGTATCCGGTCTCCGCGGCGATCTGGTCGGGGCTCATCCCCTTGACGCGGGCGGCGAGTGCGATCCGGCCCATGGCGGCCTGTACGGCTGCGCCGGCCATGCGCACGGCTCGCACGTCGTCGAGGTGGAAGTCGTCGGCGAGGTTGTCGAGGAATCGGTCGAGGGCGCCGGGGTCCTTGCTGGCGCGGGCGGCTTCGTACTCGTTGGTGAGGGCGTGCGCGTCCTCCCAGGGGGCGAGGTCGTATGGGTTGGTGTCGCCCTGGGCGGTGCGGGCGGCGGCCCGCTCGCGCTCGTACTCGTTGATCAGGCCGAGCATTTGAGCGGCGAGGCGGTCACTGGCCGTTTTGGGCGCCGTTCCCTGGGCGGCGTCCTGCTGGTCGTCGCGGGGTGGCTGCTCGTTGCTCATCTCGGGCTCTCCTGCGGTTGGCTGCGGGGCCCGCCCTCGGTCGGGGGCGGGCCGACGGCGTGCGGTCAGTCGGTCGGCGGCCGGTGCGCGAAAACGCACTGACTCGACCTGAGCATCTTCTCGACGGTCCACCCGCGGCGTTCGAGGCGGTCGGCGAGGCAGTCGAGGGCGGGCCCGTGCGGCATCTCGTCTCGGCGGATCATGCGCCCGCCTTCGAGCCAGTAGACGGCGACGCGGTCGCCTCCGCGGGGGTTGATCAGGTACCCGCGCACGTGCTGTTCGTCCTCGGTCGGGTCGGTCACGTCGTGGTGGTCGGTCATGGTTGCGGCGGCGAGGCCGTCGAGGGCGGCCCGGGCGGCGGTCACGTTCGGGTGGTCGGCGTCGGCCGGGGTGCTGCCCTGCGCGGTGCCGCCGTGGCTGACGACTACGCCCTCGATCACGCGGCGCTCGGGGGCCTGCTCGGTGCGGGCGGCGATCCGGGCGGCGACGGTGCGCGGGGCCGGTACGCCGTGGGCGGCGCACTCGGCGGCGATCTGGTCGTCGGTGGCGGCGCGGTCGGCGGCCCGGTCGGCGTCGGCCTTGGCCTTGATGCGGGCGAGGGTGGCGCGCTGCTGCTCGCGGACGGTCGGGGCCGGCGCGGTGGCGTCGGGGGTGAACAGGGCGCCCTGTTCGACCGTGCCGTCGATGACGAACAGGACGTCGTCGGCGGGCTGCTCGCCGATCCAGCGGCCCCGCCAAGTGCCCTCGGTGGCCTCGGCCTCGGTGACCAGGGCGGCGGCGTACAGGGCTTCGGCGTCCTCGACGGTGGCGACGCCGGCCTCGACCTGCTCGGCGTGCTCGACGGCGTCGACGGCGCGGGCGGCGCGGGCGAACTTCTCGGCCTCGGCCTGGTCGTCGTCCCACCTGTGCAGTAGGGCCAGGACGTCGGGGAGGTACAGGGCGGGGCGCATCCCCAGGGCGGGGAACATCACGTGCACCTCGCGTTCGCCGTGGCGGACGTGGGCGGCGACGGCGTCGCGGACGCGGGCGACGGCGTCGGCGGTGGTGTGTCCGCTGTAGGCGAGGGCGTGCAGGTCGTCGCGGGTGAGGGTCGTCTCGGGGCTGCCCTCGATGACGGGCACGCGGAGGGCGCCGGCCTTGGGCATCTCGCGGACGAACTGTCGGACGGCGGCGACGGCGAGCGGGTAGGCGTTCGCCCCGCGGGAGTCGGCGAGCTGCTGGCGACGCTCGGCGCGCTCCTCGGCGGCCCGGGCGGCGTCGCTGCTCGACGGGCGCCGAATCCACGTCCACGGGTCGACCAGCGCGCCCGGGACCTTGGCCGGCTCGTCGGCCGGGGTCGTGGCCTGCTCGCGCTCGGCGTCGGCCTGCTCGACGGTCTCGGCGAGGTCGACGGCGGCGGCGGCGAGGGGCGAGGCGGCGGCGAGGGCGCGGGCGTGGGCGCGCTCCTCGGCGGCTCGGATGCACGGGGCGCACAGCTCCGGGTGACGCTCGTCGAGGCCGTCGGTGTACTCGGTGACCTCGCGTCCGCACAGGGTGTCGTCGTTGTTCGAGTAGTGGATGCGGCGGCCCTTGCCGACCAGGGCGTAACGGACGCCGGCGCGCTGGGCGAGGGTCGGGCCGTTCAGGTCGCGGTCGGCGGCGGTCTGCTCGGCGGCGACGCGGTCGCGCTTCTCCGCCTTGGCGCAGGTCTGGCAGACCTTCGCGCAGATCCCCGTGTTCGGCTCGGGCAGCAGGTCGCGCCCGCAGTAGCTCGTCTGCGTGCCGGGGCGGCGGTAGTGGCCGGTGTTGCCGTAGGCGTGCGAGTAGGTGTCCACAGTGTCGCTCCTGTGTGTCGGTGGTGTGCCGGGTGAGGTCCGGCGTTCCTGCCGGGGTGAGGGCCCGTCAGGAATGCCTACAGTAATGGTTGCTGCAATCATTGCAGCAACCATTATAGGAAGCGTTACTGAACTGTGACCGACGCGGGTACGGCGACGCCCCCGGGCGGCTGTCCCGGGGATGTGCGGCCTGCTGCGCCCCTACGCGGCCGGGGCAGTGCGTCTCGACTCCAGTGCGGTCAACAGGCCGACCAGGCCGGGCCCACGTCGCACCGGGCAATCAACTCGGGTTGCTAGTACCGACGTTCACGAGACACTGGTCGGGTGCGGCGGTAGCCTGAAAGCGGCTCATCTCAGGAAGAGGGGGGTGACCCTGCACGCAAGGTGCAGGGCCGCACGCCCCGGAGATGAGGTGTGAAGTGGCGGAAACGTCGCAACCTTCCCCGCAGCGTAGGGGGAGGACCCGCGAGTTTGCGGGCCGGCTAGCTGTCGCTCTGGGGGCTCGGGCCCTCTGGGCGCTGGTTGAAAGGATGGTCGGTCATCACTTCCATGGGTGACGTGTAGTCACCCCCATGGGTCCGAGATGTTCCCCCCGTCGTCTCGGGCCCATCTTCCTAATCGAGCGTTCGCCTGCTCGCCGATATGGCAACCCACAACGCGACCAGGTCGGCCCCCCGCCACGCCCGGCGGCCTCGCTCGACGTCGACCGGTGCCGGGCACGCCGGGCCGGTTGAGCAGGTCGCCACGGCGTCCCGGGGGTTGCCTCCCCCGTTGTGCACGACGATCCGGCCGGCGCGGCAGAACGGGCACGGGTCGTCGAGCGTGATTGTCCTCGCCTCGCGGCCGAGGGCGCCCTCGACGCGGCGGCGCGCGGTGCGGGCGACCTCGGCGATCTGGTCGACCAGGGTCGCCGGCGTGGGGGCGAACAGGGCGCGGTCGGCCGGGTCGTCGTCGAGGGCGCGGCCTTCCAGCCATACGGCGGCCCAGTGCAGGCCGAACAGGCGCGACCCGGTCGAGGCGAGCGTCGTCGGGCCGGCGTCGCGGTACGTCGGCACGTGCCACAAACGCGGGTCGCTCGGGTCGCTGCCGAGGGTCCATCGTCCGTGCGCGTCCCGGGTGGGGAGCTGCACGCGCTCGGCGACGGCGTCGCACATGTCGAACACCTCGCGCTCGACGTCGAGGGCGGCGTCGAGGGCCCGCAGGTTCGCGGGCGCGGGGTGCTCGCGGAGTATGAGCGGCAACCGTCCGACGGCGGCCTCGGCGAGGGCCTGCTCGTCGCCCTCGCGGTCGTCGGCGGCGAGCTGGTCGAGGAATCCGCGACGCTCGTACGGCATCCAGTCGGCGCGGCGCGGGGGCTCGGCGATTGCGGCGAGCAGGTCGCCCCACTGCTCGCGGACGGCGGCGAGGTCGGCGGCGGCACGCTGGCCGGGGGTGGTCGTCATGGGTGCTGCTCCTGGTGCTGGGGGTCGACGGGCGGCGGGGGTCTCGCTACGCCCGGTCGTCGAGGGCGTCGCGTACGACGTCGGCGAGGTCGTGCCGGCCGTGTTGGTACGCGAGGTCGTTCGGTAGGCCGAGGCGCGGCCGGGGCTCGGTGGGGAGCACGGACCGGACGGCGGCGAGCTGCTGCTCGGCGGCCTGCATGGTGGCGAGGTCGGCGCGCATCGCTGCGCGGTCGGCCTTGCGGTCGCGGCGGGCGGCGAGCCATGCGAGGCGGTAGCGCTCGGCGCGGCGGCGCTGCGCCCGGGCCTCGCCGGATGCCTCGACGACGCGCCGGCGCTCGATGGCGAGGGCGACGTCGTGCTCGCGCTGCTGCTCGGCGAGGCGGGCCTCGGTCGAGTCGGCGCGGTCGAGGATGCGGGCGTGCACGCGGGCGGCCATCGGCGACAGGCCGTCGTGTTCGGCGACGGCGGCGAGGACGTCGCCGAGGGACTGGGCGTTGCGGACGCGGGCGAGGACGGCGAGCAACTGGTCGACGCGCTCGCACGCCCCGCGGTGCCGGCGGCGTACCTCGGCGAGGGTGGCCTCGACGGGGGCGAGCTGCTGTTCGGCCTGCTTGGCGCGCTGCTCGGCCTCGACGATCGCGGCGTCGGCGGCCTCGCGGTGCTTGGCGAGGGCGCGGGTCGTGCCGACCATGGCGCGGCGGTTCTCCTCGGCGAGGCGTCGATACTCGCGCACGTGCTCGCCGAGTAGGGCGGCCTCGGCCGGGGACAGGGCGCCGCGGTCCAGTCGGGCGAGCAGGACGTCGACGACGCGGTCGCGCTCGGTGCGGTCGCGGTCGCGGCCTTCCGGGGGCCGGTGGTACGGGCGGCGGGTCATGGCTGCTGCTGCTCCTGGGCGTCGTCGAGGGTGGGGTG
>NZ_JAEEAP010000585.1 GCF_016103465.1 Streptomyces sabulosicollis | reverse complement strand
CGCCCAGCCCGTGGAGGGCCTCGGGCAGCACGGCGGCGGTCCCCTCGCTCCTCAGCCGCTCGTGGAGAGTGTCGAGCAACGTCTGCCGCCCGGTGAAGTTGTTGTTACGGGGCGGCACGTTCCCCCAGATGGACGGGGGTTCCCCGGGCTGGCGCTCCTCCACGGCGGGCAGGGACCGGGCAGCGGTCACGGACACGAATGTTCCTCTCAGATGCTCCCCCGCCGGGCCCGGCGTGCCGTGCGCCGGCGGGGATGGTGAATCGTCGGCCTGGGACAGCGGGTCGGTTCGGGGAGTCGTGGAGTCAGTCATGGCCGCAACCGCCTCGGAGACCACATATTTTCCCCTGTGTGATGCGTCTTCAACTGGATCGGGTGGGCTTTCCCCCGAGCGGGCGAGCGCCTGATGGGCCAGGACAAGGGCGCGAAAGGAGCGCGCACCCTCCAGGTACGGCCCGGAAAGCGCCTGGTAGACCTGTTCCTGGAGGCGGATGTACGGCAGCAGGCGCTCCGTCCTGGGAAGGTCCCCCACCGAGCCCGAGGGGTGGTTGAGCAGATCGCGCAGCATCAGCAGCGGCTTCCAGCGGCGGCCCAGCCGGTCCAGGACGCTGCCGAGGATGTACAGCGACTCGTCGCGCATCCCGGCGGACAGCAGCAGTTCGCGCACCCCGTCGTGGAACTCGTAGCCGATGCCCGTCTCGTCCAGCGGGTCGGCGGCCCCCACCTTGCGCAGCAGCCCGCCCAGCAGGACCTCGGCCAGATCGCCGGGGCTGCCCTCGGGGTGGTGGATCCCCTGTACGAACTCCATCACGGGGATGTTCAACGGGGCGGCGGCCAGCCGGGACGCCAGCCGGAAGGCGCTCGGCGAGGCGGTGGCGCGGAACCGGAAGACGCGGTCCCAGGCGCTCGGTTCCGGTTCGGGGTCCCAGTGCTCGGCGGGCGCCCCGGGCAGCAGCGCCATCGTGTCGTCGCCGCGCGCCGACGGGCGGGCCACCAGCCGCGCCCAGTTGGCCATCCACCGCGCGTCCAGCTCCAGCACCGGGACCGGCGGCGCGCCGCCCGGCCAGGAACCGCCGTCCGCCCGCCGCCAGGTGCCGTTGGGGGCGCCCGGTTCGGGGAGCCGCACCCGCACCCGCTCCGGGGCCACGCCGGTGTGGTGCCAGCGGCCCTGGTGCAGGACGTGGATCACTGCGACCGACGCGTGCCGCGCCCAGCCGGCCAGCGCGCGCTGGGCGCTCTCATCGGCCCAGGCCGCCCCGATGCCGTCGGTCAGCACCAGCACCGTCCGCTTGCCGCGCGGCGGCATCCCCTCCACCGGCGACCGGTCCTCGGCGGATAACGGGTGGTCGGTGTCCACCCGGTGCACCCGTACGTCCCGGAAGGCGCCGGTGCGGTGCAGCACGGTGACCAGATGCGCGGCCGTTCGCCGCCACACCACCATCGAACTGCCGCAGTCCACCACCAGGACCGCGTCCATCCAGCGCTCGCGCACGGGCACCAGGTCGGGCACCCACAGCCCGTCGCGTGCCGCGCGCTCGGCCGTGGCCTCCTCGTCGACCTCCGTCTCGACCGGCGAGGGCGAGGTGCGCTTGAGCGGCCGCAGCGCCCGGGACAGGGCGCGCTCGGGCAGCGGCGGCCCGGCGGCGGTCGGCCGGCGTACGGGCACGAAGGCTTCCGCGACGGTCGCCGGCTCCGCCTCGCCGGGCGGCGCGGAGACGCCGACCAGCTCCGCCGGGAGCGGCGGCTCCACGGCCGCGGGCGCCCCCTCCGGCCCGGACGCGGGGCGCTCCCGCCGACGGTCCTGGCGCGGCTCGTCCGCCGGCTCGTCCCCGGGCGGCGGGACGTCCGCCTCCGGTGTCCCGGGGAGCGGGCCGGGGTCCGGCCGTCCGGGGCCACGGTCCGTCTCGGCGCTGCAGACCGCCAGCCACAGGGCGTCGGCGAGCTGCCGCCAGTCGAGGTCCCGTGGGCCCGGCCCGGCGGACCTGCCGCCTGGGTCATGTGTCATGTCGAGCCCGCTGCGCTGTCCAGCCGGTGCCAGACGGCCTGCAGTAGCTCCTCCCACTCGGGCCCCGGAACATGCGACTGGGACGTCACCAGATACACCGCGTTGAGCAACTGGTCGGCGGCGAGGCCGCCTTCGCGCTCGCTGCGCTCGAGGAACATCTGGATCAGCTCCCGCGCACGCGGATCGTCGGCCCGCCCCAGATGCGCGGCCACGATCGCGGCGAGCCGGTCCGCGCCCGGGTCGGGCAGCCGCAGGTGCAGACAGCGCCGCAGGAACGCGGGCGGGAACTCCCGCTCGCCGTTGCTGGTGATGACGACGACGGGGAAGGCGCGGCAGCGCACCCGCCCCGAGGCGATGACGGTGCTGCGCTCCGGGTCGTCGGTGAGGACCGATACGGCCGGGCGGCGTCTGCGGATGCGCACCAGCTCGGGGATGGAGTACTCGCCGGCCTCGAAGATGTCGAGGAGGTCATTGGGCAGATCGATATCGCTCTTGTCGAATTCGTCGATGAGCAGGACGCGCGGCAGGCGGTGCGGGAGCATCGCCGTGCCCAGCGGGCCGAGTTGGAGGAAGTCGCCGATGTCCTCCGGTCCGGGTTCGCGGCTGTCCCCCTCCGACGCCTGGCCGGCCGCGGCGGCGTGCACACGGCCGACGGCATCGTAGCCGTAAAGCCCGGACCGCAGGGTCGATCGTGTGGTGATCGGCCAGCGCAGCACCCGGCCCAGGCCCAGCTCCCGGCTGATGCGGTACGCCAGGGTGGATTTGCCGGTGCCCGGGCGGCCCGTCACCAGGAGGGGGCGCCTGAGGATCAGCGCCGCGTTGACGAGATCGGCTTCCTCCGGGTCGGAGCGCACGCCCAGGGGAGCCGAGCCCAGCCGCCGGGCGGTGTCCTGCTCGTCCTCCGGCGGCGCCGGGGGCTCGGTCGGCGCGTCGTCCGCGCCCGATATCGTGCCGGACCGGCCGTTGCCCTCCACCGGGCAGGCCGAGACCCCGCCGAAGGTACGCCACGGGGGCGGCGGCGGAAGGATCTCCTCCAGGCTCACGTCGTGCAGCGGGCGCCCGGTGCCCTGGTAGATCCACCAGGGGCGCGGTATCCCGGAGGGCGGGGCGGCCGCGGCGGAACCGGAATCCTGGTGGACCCGTCCGTTGTGGCGCCGCGCAGGCTCTTCGTCGCTCATCGACCACCCACCCCCTCGTCCGGCCCCGTCATGCGCCCTTGCGGTTCCACGGGACGGGTCGGGTCGTCCCAAACGAGCACCACATGCTGCCCCAGGTGATGCTCCCGCTCCGCGGAGTCGATCGTATGGGCGTCCAGACGTAACTCTGTCACGGCTTCGCGGAGCCGTGCCAGGTTCCCGCTGGCGTCGGCCGGTTTTTGTCTCAGTCGCTGGACGAAGCCGGGGTCCCGGGTCGTCCGGCCGTCCCAGACGACCACCGGAATCCCGGCCCGCCAGGCGGCCAGCGCCTCCGAGCTGCCCTCGGGGGTGGTGCCCGGGGGCGAGGTCAGGACCAGGGCGACCACCCGCGGATCGGCCTTGAGCCGGGCCAGTAGCGCGTTGGGGTCGCCGGATCGCGGGCTGTCCGGGTCCTCGCCGTCCACGACGAGCTGCCTGGCGCGCTCGGGCTGCTGGTCGAAGAGGTTCCAGCGATGCTTCCACTCCCGGTGCCAGCGCCTGGTCCGGCTCCGCTCCAGGCTCCGTACGACCACCGGGTGGTCCATGTACAGCGGGATGGGCAACTCGCTGTCGAGCTCCAGACGCCAGCGGTGGACCGGCAGATTCAGGTCATCCGGGCCGAGTACGAACTCGAGGTGGATCGCCCCGGCGTCGTCCCACTCCTCGGCCGCCTGGTACACCAGCGTCTGGACCGCCCGCTCCGCGGTCTCCGAGGTGACCTGGCAGACCGGGCCGCGGACCGGATGCCAGCCGGTGGGGTCGTACTGGTACCAGGACGAGAGCTCGTAGGCCCCGGCCTCCTCCCGCGGCAGCAGCCGGATCACCAGATAGGCGTCCACCGGTCCGGCCGGCGCGGCATGCCCCACCTGCTGCCGCAGCGACCGCAGTTGGGGTGTCAGGCCCAGCTCCCGGGCCTGTTCATCGGCCCAGTCGCGCAGCGCGTCGGCCCGCTGCAGCGGACGCGCGGCCGCCGCGAGGTACTCCACCAGGGCGAGCCCCGGCGGCAGCCCGCCCGGCTGTGCGTTCATCCGGCTCAGCACCTCGAAGGCGTGCCAGGGGCCGGTGACCGCGGGAACGTCCTGCAGCGGGCCCGCGGCCGCACGGCACAACTGGCCCAGCTGCTCGATCTCCAGCTCCTCCAGCAGCGACCGCAGCTTCGCGGTGGCGGTCTCGGGCAGCGCCGGACGGGCCGTCATCTGCTCCATGACCGAGTCGAGCCGCTTGATGGCGTCCTCGTCCGCCGCCGCCATCACCGCGAGGGACGCGCGTAGCGCGTGCATGATCCGGACGTTTTCCAGGCATTCGCGGGCCAGCTCCACCAGGAAGTAGTCGGTCACCCGGTGGGCGCGCACGGGGACGCTGGTCATCTCCAGCTCCATGGCGACCAGATCCAGACACAGCGTGCGCAGATCCGGGTCCGTCAGACAGCGGAACTCCTTCAACGCCGTGACGAGGTTGCCAACCGATTTCAGGCCACCTTCCCCCATGGCCGCCATGCCGTGCCCTCCCCCGAGGCCGCATCATCGGTCCCCGCCGCCGATGATCCCGCCGGAGACCCTGCCACACGCGGGCGCCACCCGCCCGGACTCCGGGACAACTTGTATGCCCCGCAAGCCTCTCGTGACACCCCCGGGCGAGTATGTCCGCGGCACCGTCCCCCGCGCCCGGGACGGGCCCGCGGCGGCCGCGCCGCCTCCCGGCGGTGCGCAGGGGACCCCGCGCCCCGCGGTGGCCGCGAGGCGGAGGGCCGTCCTCCTCAGGGGCCCACCTGGACGGTTCCGGTGAGCCCGCGCGGGGGCGCCCTGCCGGGGTGG
>NZ_JAEEAP010000584.1 GCF_016103465.1 Streptomyces sabulosicollis | reverse complement strand
CCCCGCCGTCCTCCCCGCCGACCGGGCGCTCTCCGGCCAGCAGCGGGTGCTGCTGCGCGGGGTCGCGGGCTCGGGCAAGACCACGCTCGTCCAGTGGCTCGCCGTCCGCACCGCGCGGCAGGACTCGCTGCGCGGCATGGAGCAGCTGATCGGCCGCGTGCCGTTCGTCCTCCCCCTGCGGACGATCGCCCGCCAGGACTCCCTGCCCTCCCCGGCCTCGTTCCTGGCCGCCGTCCACAACCCCCTGCAGGGCGCCCAGCCGCCCGGCTGGGCCGACCGCGTCCTCACCGCCGGGCGCGGGCTGTTGCTGATCGACGGCATCGACGAGATCCCGGACCGCGACCGCGAGCGCACCCGGGCCTGGCTGTCCGATCTCCTCATCGCCTATCCGGACAATCTGTGGCTGGTCACCTCCCGCCCCTCGGCCGTGACCGACGACTGGCTGGGGGCGCAGGACTTCGCCGAGTTCACGCTCTCCCCGATGAGCCGCGAGGACATGGCGGCGTTCATCGACCGCTGGCACGAGGCGGCGCGCCAGACCTGCCGTACGGAGGAGGAGCGGACGGCGCTGAGCGACTACCAGTCGGCCCTCCACACCGCCGTCCGCACCAAGCAGGACCTGAGCCGGCTCGCCACCAACCCCCTGATGTGCGGCCTGATCTGCGCCCTGCACCGCGCCCGGCGCGGCTATCTGCCACCGGGCCGCAAGGCGCTGTACGACGCGGCGCTGTCCATGCTGCTGACGCGGCGCGACACCGAGCGCCACATCTACGCGTCCGGCGATGTCCAGCTGGACGAGGAGCCGCAGATCCAGCTCCTCCAGCGGCTCGCCTACTACCTGATCCGCAACGGCGAGGCCGAGCTGGACCGCGACCGCGCGGAACACCTCATCGAGGAGGCCCTCCCCTCCGTCCCCGCCGCCCGCGCCCTGGGCGGCGCGCCCGCCATCCTGCGCCATCTGCTGCTGCGGAGCGGGCTGTTGCGCGAGCCCTCGGTGAGCACGGTGGACTTCGTCCACCGCACCTTCCAGGACTACCTGGGCGCGAAGGCGGCGGTGGAGGCGTGGGACATCGGCCTGCTGATCCGCAACGCGCACGACGCGCAGTGGGAGGACGTCATCCGCATGGCCGTCGCGCACGGGCGGCCCCGCGAGCGGGCGGAGCTGCTGGGCAAGCTGCTGCGGATGGCCCGGCACCAGGGCAGGGCCGAGACGGCGCTTCGTGTGTACCTGCTGGCCATGGCCTGTCTGGAGCACGCGCCCGATCTGGACCCGGCGATACGGGAGGAGGTGACGCGGAACGCGATGGCGTTCGTCCCGCCCACGACCATCCCCCGAGCGCGGGAGCTGGCCACGGTGGGCCCCCTGGTGCTGGAGCTGCTTCCGGGGCCGGAGGGGCTGACGGACGAGGTGGCGGAGTGCTGCGTGGTCACGGCCTCACGCATACCGGTGGACGCGGCGATCCCGTATCTGGCGAGATTCGCCGACCACCCGGCGGTCGGGGTGCGTGCGCAACTGGCGTCGAGCTGGGGGCGGTACGACACCGAGCGGTACTTCCATGAGGTGATCCTCCGCCTGGACCGGGACGACCTGTACTTCGTGGCCGAGACCATGGAGCATCTGCGGCTGCTCCTGGACACGGGACCGCGTCCGTGGCTGATCCTGCGCGGGGATTTCACCGAGGACGAGATCAGGGACACCCTCGACGGGGAGGAGGTGAGCCGGCTGCGGCTGAACAGGAACGACGTGGTCAGCGACCTCGGCGCCGCGCTCGGTCAGCTGTCGAACCTCGAAACGCTCTATCTGACCGGCTGCTTCGCGGCCCGCGACCTCTCCCCCCTGGTCGAACTCCCCCTCCACACCCTGGTCTACGAACCGCCGGGCCCGGCGGGCGGGGCCTTCTTCCCCAAGGGCCTGGGCGAGCTGACGGCCCTGGAGCGGCTGAAGATCGCCATCGACCAGGCGGGTATCCACCACCGTCACTTCCCACCCGGCATCACCTGGCTGGATCTGAGTATCCGGGCCGAGAACCTGGACGCCACCTGGCTGGCCATGGTGTTCCCCCGGCTTCGTCATCTGAACGTCGCGTTCCGCCACGGCGCCGACCGCCCCCTCGACCTGTCCCCGCTCGCCGCCCTCCCGGACCTGGAGACGATCACCGTCGTCAACGCGGCGGTCAGGGACCCCCAGGCGCTCCCCGGCGTCACCGTGACGGTTGTCGAGGCGCGGCCGGGTCTGGTGACTTCGGCACGGTGGCCGGCTTGACCGCACTCCTGATGCTGACAGCCCCCGGCCTGGTGGGACCCAACGGCAGCGAGCGGAACATCAGTGGGGCCTCAAGGTCGTAGTGAGCTCGAGGCTCGCAGACATGTATTGAAACGCCCTATCCAAAACGGCTAGGCTGACACCATGGCCCGACCGAGGATGTTCGATGAGGAACGGGCCCTGGACGCGGCGATGCACACGTTCTGGGAGAAGGGCTACGAGGCCACTTCCACCCAGGACCTGTGCGAGGCCACGGGCCTGGGGCGCAGCAGCATCTACAACACGTTCAAGAGCAAGCACGACCTGTTCCACCGCGCGCTGGCCCACTACATCGACACCATGACCACTGCCCAGCTGGCCGTGCTGGAGGACACTCGACACAGTGCCGCCGATCGCATCCGCGCCCTGTTCGCCATGGTCATCGACGGCGAGACCGAGCACCGGGCCGGCGGCCGCAGCCTGGGCTGCCTGACCGTGAACACCACGGTCGAACTGGCCGCACGCGACGGCCAGGCGGCGGGAATGCTGGAGCGCGACACGGCCCGCAGACTCACGGTGTTGCGCGCGGTGATCGAGGAGGGCCGCCGGGACGGCAGTATCGCCTCCCGGCGGGACGCCGGGGCGCTGGCCCGCTTCATCAACGCGGCGATCGGCGGCATGCGCATCTCGAGCCAGGGCGGCGCCGACCGGACCGCACTGGAGTCGATCGCCGAAGTCACCCTCGACGCACTGACGCACTGACGCGTTGGCCCGCTGGCCCGCTGGCCCATGCTCCGCCCTGGGCGGCGCCTACCCGTATCCACGTTTTGAACCAATCAATACATAATCCCTGGCGTCAACTCATAAGGAGACCGAACCGTGCCCCGTGCCGTATACGTCCTGGCACTCGGCATCTTTGCCATGGTGACCAGCGAGTTCGTGGTCGCCGGACTGATGCCTCAGATGGCCGACGGACTGAACGCCACCGTTCCGCAGATCGGATACCTCATCACCGCGTTCGCGGTGGCCATGGCGGTTGGCGGGCCGTTCCTCACCGTGGCACTCATGAAACTCCCGCCACGGACGGCACTGATGGTGCTGTTCGTCATCTTCCTGGCGGGCAACGTCCTGGCGGCCACCGCGTCCGGCTACTCCACGATGCTGGCCGCGCGGATCATCACCGGGATCGCCTCCCAAGCCTTCTTCGGCGTGGGCATCTCGCTGTGCGCCCAGATCACCCGCCCCGAGGTCCGCGGCCGCGCGATCGCGGTCGCGATGAACGGCCTCATGCTCGGCACCCTGCTCGGACTGCCCATCTCCACTCTGGTCGGCGAGCGGTTCGGCTGGCGCGCGGCGTTCTGGACCATCACCGCCCTCACCGTGATCGCCGCCGTGGCAACCCTGTTCGGCGTGGACCGCATCGAGCGCGCCGAGGGCGGCGGCGGCTTCCGACAGGAGGTCGGCGTCTTCAAGAAGCCCAAACTGTGGCTGGTGATGTCCACCAGCACGCTGATCATCGGCGCCACCTTCTCCGCCTTCAGCTACTTCAACCCCATCCTCACCGACCTCACCGGCTTCTCCACCGGCACCGTCCCCGTCCTGCTGATCGCCTACGGCGCCGCCACCGTCGTCGGCAACAACATCGTCGGCCGCTTCGCCGACCGCCACACCGTCCCGGTCCTCGCCGTCGGCCTCGTCCTCAACACCGTGTTCCTGACCGGCTTCGCCCTGCTCGCCGACCTGCCCGCACCGGCCGTCATCTGCATGATGGGCATCGGCCTGGTCGGCGTCACCATGAACCCGGCCATGGCGACCCGCGTCCAGCGCACCGGCAACGCCGGCCCACTGGTCAATACCGTCCACTCCTCCTTCATCACCCTCGGCATCATCCTCGGCTCCTCGATCGGCGCCGTCGTGATCGACACCTGGGGCCTGCGCGCCCCCCTCTGGCTCGGCGCGATCACGGCCCTGGTCGGCCTGGCCACCGTCCTGCCCGACCTCGCCCGCCGTTCCACCCCCACAACGGGCCTTGCTTCCCCCTGCCCTGCCGAACAGACGGAAACCGACGCTCTAGCCTCTCCGTTCTGACCGGGCCCGCTCGGCCTTCAGCAGGCGCTGGTAGTCCGTGAGCACGCGCAGCAGCGCGAAGCCGGTGCCGAGGGGGACGGTGCCGAGTTCCAGTTGCGGTTGGCGGGGGTCGGCGAGGTCGGCGCGGATGTGGGGGAGCCGTACGCCGTGGACGGCGAACTCGTCGCGGAGGATCGCGGCGACCCGCTCGGCGGGGGTGGGGGTCATGCGGTGCTTTTCGTCTGCGTGGACGGGAGGTTGAACTCGAACCAGACCGCTTTCCCGGTGCCCTCGGTGGGTTCGTCGGGGGTCATGCCGCAGACATCGGACAGGGCCGTGACCAGGAAGAGGCCGCGCCCGTTGGTCTCATCGGTCGCCGCGCGGCGGGGCGAGGGGAGTTCGGGGCTGTCGTCGTGAACGGTCACCCGGACGCGGTCGTGCTGAACGGTGGCGGCCATCCGTACGTCGCCCTTGCCGTGCCGGTGGACGTTGGTGACTAACTCCGACGTGCAGAGGGCCGCCGCCTCGGCGAGTTCGTTCAGCCCGGAGGCGGTGAAGACTCCGCGCACGAAGTCGCGACACAGCCGGGGCTGTCTCTTATACAATCT
>NZ_JAEEAP010000583.1 GCF_016103465.1 Streptomyces sabulosicollis | reverse complement strand
GTGCGGGTGGGGACCGGCTACCCCTGGGAGGGGCGGATCGCGGTGGTCGTGGACGCGGCCCCGCCGGAGCAGGACTGGACGCTGTCGCTGCGCATCCCGCACTGGGCGCCGACGTACGAGGCGACGGTCGGCGGGGAGCCGGTGGCCGAGCGGGCCGAGAACGGCTGGCTGCGGCTGCGGCGGCGCTGGCGGCCCGGTGAGACGGTCGTGCTGAGCCTGCCCCTGGACGCCCGGCTCACCCGGCCCGATCCGCGGATCGACGAGGTGCGCGGCTGTGCCGCGATCGAGCGCGGCCCGCTGGTGTACTGCCTGGAGCAGCCCGATCTGCCCGCCGGTCTGCGGCTGGACGACATCGACCTCGACCCGGATGCCGCGCTGAGCCCGGAGCACCGGCCGGAGCTGCTGGACGGGGTGACCGTGATCACCACTGCGGCCCTGCCCCGCGCCGCCGCGCGCGACGGCTGGTGGCCGTACCGGACCGGGGGCGCGGGCTCCGGCGGGGGCGCGGGCGGTGCGAGGGCTCCCGAGCCGGTCCCGGTGACCGCGATCCCGTACTACGCGTGGGGCAATCGCGAGCCCGGCGGGATGCGGGTGTGGATCCCGGTCCTGACCCCGCCCGGCTGATCCTCGCCGACCAGGGCACGGACCGCGCTTGGTGCACCGGAACTCGGCGGCGGTCCCACGCGTTCACCGCTCGAGGAAAACGCTCCTGTGCCCGAGCGGCACCGGCCGACGGGAGGTGCCCCGTGAGCACCGGATCCACACCCCGGGGGGACGACGCCGACGACTGGGACGACGTCGTGCTCGACGCGGACTTCATACGGGACGCCGAGGTCACCGAGCCCGCCGCGCGCACCCGGATGCTGACCGCGCGCTGGCGGCGCGGCGCGCCCGAGCCCCAGCCCTGGCGGGCGGACGAGCCGCCGGCCGGCTGGTTCTGGAGCAAGCGCCGCAAGCGGCGCCGGCGGCGCTGACCTCGCCTCTCCGTTACCCGGTCGCAATTGCACGCGTAAAGACACCGCGCCACTTCCGGTGGGAGGATGCGGCCCGACTCACTGATCATGAGATCCGTGGTCGTTCGCCGACCCTGCCCCGGAGGTGCCGTGTCCGCTCGCTCCGCGTTGCCGCCCGTCATAGCCGTCGCCGCCGTATCCGCCCTGCTGGCCGGGTGCACCAGCACCAAGTCGTCGGGGTCCGGCGGCTCGGACATCAGCCTGGTGAACTCCGGGAAACTCACCACCTGCACCCATCTGCCCTATCCGCCCTTCCAGTCCAAACAGGGCAAGAAGATCGTCGGCTTCGATGTGGACATCGTTGACCTCGTGGCCTCCGCGCTCCATGTGAAGCAGGAGATCGTGGACACGCCGTTCGAGGGCATCCAGTCCGGGGAGGACCTCAACACCAACCAGTGCGACGTGGCCGCCGCCGGGATGACCATCACCGAGGTGCGCGAGAAGAACCTGGACTTCTCCGCCCCCTACTTCGAGGCCACGCAGGCGCTGCTGACCGCCAAGGGCAAGCCGTTCACCTCCCTCGCCGACCTCAAGGGCAAGAAGCTCGCGGTCCAGCAGGGGACCACCGGTGAGGCTTACGCCCAGAAGCACGCCAAGGGCGCGAAGCTGGTCCAGTTCGAGGACCTCGCACTGCTGCTGACCGCCGTCAAGACCGGGCAGACCGAGGCGGGCATCAACGACAACGGGGTGCTCTACGACTACGTCAAGGACAACCCCGACACCACGGTGGCGGCCGAGTTCGACACCGGCGAGAGTTACGGCATCGCCGTGCGGACCGGCAATGACGCACTGCGCAAGAAGATCAACGCGGTGCTGAAGGACGCCCGGGCGGACGGCTCCTACGACCGTATCTACAAGAAGTGGTTCGGCACCGCGCCCAAGAAGTGACGCCCGCTGACGGCCATCGGAGCTGAGGAGTCCGCACACTTATGGCAATGACCCGCCGGCAGCGGGCGCGGGCGATACGTGCGGTGCAGTACGCCGTGCTGATCGCCCTGCTGCTCGCCATCGTCCTGGCCGCGGACTGGGGTGAACTGCGGCGCGCGTTCTTCGACGCCGAGGTCGCCCGGTCCCTGTTTCCCGAGATCATCACCACCGCCCTGGTCAACACCGTCGTCTACACCCTGCTCGGCTTCGGCTTCGGCCTGGTCCTCGGGGTGGTGCTGGCGCTGATGCGGCTCTCGCAGGTGCCGCCGTACCGCTGGCTGGCGGTGGCCTACATCGAGTTCTTCCGCGGGGTGCCCGCGCTGCTGGTGTTCATCGCCCTCGGCTTCGGGGTACCGCTCGCCTTCCAGGTGGCGCTGGACCGGTATGTCACGGTCATGCTGGCGCTGGGACTCGTCGGCGCCGCCTACATCGCGGAGACGATGCGGGCGGGCATCCAGGCGGTGCCCAAGGGGCAGATGGAGGCGGCGCGTTCGCTGGGCATGTCCCACAGCCGGGCGATGGCCTCGATCATCATCCCGCAGGCGTTCCGGATCGTCCTGCCGCCGCTCACCAATGAACTGGTGCTGCTGACCAAGGACTCGTCCCTGGTCTATCTGCTGGGGCTCTCCCTGGACCAGTACGAGCTGTCCAAGTTCGGCCGGGACGCGCTGAACCAGCATCGCAGCCTCACCCCGATCCTGGTCGCCGGGGTGTGCTACCTGATCATCACCGTTCCGCTCGGCCACTTGGTGCGCCGGCTCGAGTCCCGTGCGGCGAAGGCGAGGTGACGGACGTGAAGGAGACGACGGAGGCGAAGGAAACCGGCGAGGCGGACGGCGTCGCCATCCGGGTGGCGGGTCTGCACAAGTCCTTCGGCACGCTGGAGGTGCTCAAGGGCATCGATCTCACCGTCCGGCGCGGCGAGGTGGTCTGTGTCATCGGCCCGTCGGGGTCCGGCAAGTCGACGCTGCTGCGCTGTGTGAACCTCCTGGAGGAGCCGACCTCGGGCTCGGTCACCGTGGCGGGCACCGAGGTCACCGACCCGGACGTGGACATCGACCGGGTGCGGCGGCGGATCGGCATGGTGTTCCAGGCGTTCAACCTCTTTCCGCATCTGACGGCCCTGGAGAACCTCACCATCGCCCAGCGGCGGGTGCTGCGCCGCGACAAGGCGGAGGCGGCGCGCACCGCGCGGGACACTCTGCGGCGAGTCGGCCTGAGCGACAAGGAGTCGGCCTACCCGGCGCAGTTGTCGGGCGGCCAGCAGCAGCGGGTGGCCATCGCCCGGGCGCTGTCGATGGACCCGGAGCTGATGCTCTTCGACGAGCCGACCTCGGCACTCGATCCGGAGCTGGTCGGCGATGTGCTCGCGGTGATGCGCGCCCTGGCCGACGAGGGCATGACGATGCTGGTCGTCACCCATGAGATGAGCTTCGCGCGGGAGGTCGCCGACCGGGTCGTCTTCATGGATGACGGGGTGATCGTGGAGGAGGGCGGACCGGAGCAGGTGGTGTCCGATCCGGTCCACCCCCGCACCCGCGCCTTCCTCACCCGGGTGCTCAACCCGGCCGCGGCACGGGTCGGGGAGGTGCCGGACGCGGGCCCGCACGGAGCGCGGATCGACCGCTGAGCTCCGCGCGGGCGCGGGCCCGTGACCCCGAACCACGTCATCACGGAGGCGTCCGGCCTGAGCTCCGCGCGGGCGCGGGCCCGTGTGCTGGTCAGCGGGCGCGACGCGGGGCGTTCGGCGTGCGGGGCGAGGAACGGGGTCCGCGGGGGCCCGGACGGGGCAACCTTCCGGCGGGCGGTGGCGACCAGGTTGTCGCGGGGCCCCCGCCTCGACCACCGGGGTCTTCCCGGCGACTTGAGGCGGCCTTAGGGTGGGAAACCGATTGCTGCCCGGTCAGGGTTCCACGTGGGCGGTTAGGGAAGGGAGTCTCAATGGCTCGTTCCTCGGGATCGACGGGGCCCACACTGGCGGTCGTCGCCCGCGAGGCGGGTGTGTCGGTACCGACCGCGTCGAAGGTGGTCAACGGCCGGGAGGACGTGTCTCCCGAGACCCGCCGCCGGGTCACCGAGGTCCTGGACCGCCTGGGGTACATCCGCAGACCGCGCTGCGAGGCGCCCAAGCCGACCGCGATCGTCGACCTGGTGGTGCACTCGCTCGACAGCGCCTGGTCGGGAGCGGTGCTGCACGGCGCCGCGGAGGCCGCGCACGAGGCGGGGCTCGAGGTGGTGGTCTCGGCCGCGGCCACCCGGAGCCGGGGCGGCCGGCTCGAGTACGGCTGGCCGGAGAAGCTGTACGCCCGGGGCAGCTCGGGTGTGCTGTTCCACCTGGCGGAGCTCGCCCCCGCCCAGTACTCCTGGCTCGATGAGCGGCGGATCCCGTTCGTGCTGATCGACCCCGTGGGCGACCCGCCGCCGGGGGTGCCGTCCGTGGCCGCCGCCAACTGGCAGGGCGGGATGGCCGCCACCGAGCACCTCATCGCACTGGGGCACCGCCGGATCGCGGTGATCGGCGGCCTTGGGCGGGCGGTGCGCGACGGCGGCCGGCTCGCCGGATACCGTTCGGCCATGGCGGCGGCCGGGCTGCCGGTCCCGTCCGCGTATGTGCGCTACGGCGAGATCAGCGAGGTTGGGGCGCGCCAGCGGATGGGCGAGCTGCTGGATCTGCCCGAGCCGCCCACGGCCGTCTTCGTCTGCTCCGACCAGATGGTGCCGGGTGTGTACCGGGCGATCAGGGGACGGGGCCTGAGGGTGCCGCGGGACATCAGCGTCGTGGGCTTCGACGATCTGCCGCAGGCCCGCTGGATCACGCCCGCGCTGACGACGGTCCGTCAGCCGCTGTCGGAGATGGCGGGCGCGGCGCTGCGCACGCTGCTGCGGCTGATGACCGGCGAGGTGCCGGAGGCCATCCGGACCGAGCTGTCCACCCGGCTCATGGTCCGGTCCAGTACCGCTCCCCCACTCCGCGCACCTTCATGACCGAGGAGTCGAACACTGCACGGATGTCCGGACGACTCCTACCCCCGTCCCATCCGTCACACCTGCTCCGGCTCC
>NZ_JAEEAP010000582.1 GCF_016103465.1 Streptomyces sabulosicollis | reverse complement strand
CTGTCCACCCGCCCCCACCGAGGTACGCGATTTCCACGCCGCCCTGCCCGGATACGCCCCCACCCTGCTCACCGAACTCCCGCCGCTGGCAGCCGCGTTGGGGGTCGGGCGGGTCTTCGTCAAGGACGAGTCGTGCCGCCTCGGACTGCCCGCCTTCAAGGCGCTCGGCGCGTCCTGGGCCGTGCACCGCGCCCTCGCCGCACGGGCCGCGCGCGGCGCCGCCGCGCCCGTCACCCTGGTGAGTGCCACCGACGGCAACCACGGCCGGGCCGTGGCCAGGGCGGCGCGCCTGCTCGGCCACCGCGCCCGGATCTTCGTCCCGCGAGGTGTCCATCCGGAGGCCGTGGCGGCCATCGCCGCGGAGGAGGCGGAGGTCTCCCAGGTCAGGGGCGCGTACGACGAGGCCGTGCGCCAGGCCGCCGAGGCGGCCGCCGCACCCGGCGCGCTCCTGGTCCAGGACACCGCCTGGCCCGGCTATGAACAGATCCCGGGCTGGATCGTCGAGGGCTACTCCACCCTCTGCGCCGAAATCGACGAACAACTCGTGGCCGCCGGAGCCGGGACACCCGGCCTCATCGCCGTCCCGGTGGGCGTGGGTTCGCTGGCCCAGGCCGTGGTCACCCACTACCGCGGCCGTCCGGCCGGGCCACCCACGGCACTGCTCTCGGTGGAACCCACGGCCGCCCCGTGCGTCATCGAGAGCCTCATGCGTGGCGAACCGGTCAGCGTCACCACCGGCGGCACCATCATGGCCGGACTGAACTGCGGCACCCCCTCCAGCATCGCCTGGCCCCATCTGCGCGACGGGCTCGACGCGGCCATCGCCGTCCCCGACGCCGCGAGCGCCCGCGCGGCGGACGACCTCGCCCGGCTCGGCGTCTCCAGCGGCCCCTGCGGCGCCGCCTCGCTCGCCGGACTGCGCGCCGCGCTCACCGGCGACGGCGCCGACGAGCGCCGCGCGGCACTGGGCCTCGGCCCGGCCTCGACCGTCGTGCTGCTGAGCACGGAGGGCGGCGCCGCCAACCCCGCCACCATCACCGCGGACATCTGACGACCCATCCGCGTCCTTCCACCCTCGGGAGACAGAACATGACCGGGCCAACCCCCGACACGATCACCGTCGACGGCCACCGCCTGTGGCAGTCGCTGATGGACCTCGCAAGGATCGGCGCGTACGACGACGAGCACACCGGACTGCGCGGGGTGAACCGCCTGGCCCTCACCGACGCCGATGCCGCTGGGCGGCGTCAGGTCATCGCGTGGATGGAGCAGGCCGGGCTGACGGTCCGGATCGACCGGATGGGCAACATCTACGGCCGCCGCGAAGGCACCGATCCCGGAGCCGCCCCCGTACTGACCGGGTCGCACATCGACAGTGTGGCCACCGCCGGTGCCTTCGACGGCTGTCTCGGTGTCCTGGGCGGCCTGGAAGCCGTACGGACGCTCGACGAGCGGGGCATCAGCACCCGTCGGCCCCTCGAGATCGGCGTCTTCACGGAGGAGGAAGGCGTCCGCTTCGGCACCGACATGCTCGGCAGCGCGGTCGCCGCCGGACGCCTCTCCCTGGAGTACGCCCACGCCCTGGCCGACCGCGACGGCCGCACCCTCGGCGGCGAACTCATCCGCACCGGATTCGACGGTCCCGCCGAGGTACGTCTCGACCCGCCGTACGCCTACGTCGAGTGCCACATCGAACAGGGCCCGGTGCTCGCCGAGAACGATGTCCAGGTCGGCGTCGTCACCGGCGTTCAGGGCATCTCCTGGCAGGAGATCACCGTCCACGGCCGCGCCGCCCACGCCGGTACCACCCCGACCCATCTGCGCGCCGACGCCGGACTCGCCGCCGCCCGGATCGGTGTCCACCTGCGGTCCATGGTCGACTCCGGTGCCTATGGCGACCTGCGTGCCACCGTCGGCCACCTGGCCGTCCACCCGGACCTGACCAACATCGTCCCGGCCCGCGCCGAGCTCACCGTCGACCTGCGCAACCCCGACGACGCCGAGATGGCCCGCGCCGAAGAAGACCTCGCGGCCTTCCTGCGCACCCTGGAGGACGGCACGCCGGGGCTCACGCTCACCACCCGGCGCATGGCCAGGACCGGGTACGTCCCCTTCGACGAGCGCGTTCAGAAGGTCATCGCCCAGGCCGCCGACGACCACGGCCTGGAACACCTCTCGCTGCTCTCCGGCGCCGGACACGACGCCCAGGAGATCGCCGCGCTCTGCCCCACGGCCATGATCTTCGTGCGCGGTGAGTACGACGGCATCAGCCACAACCCGCGCGAGTACTCCACCCCCGAAGCGTGTACCCACGGCGTCAACGTCCTCGCGACCACCCTCCTCCGACTGGCCACGCACGGCTCGGCCTGACGGGCATGCCGGTCAGGTGAGCATCGCGGCGAAGCGCCGCGCGAAGAGATAGGCGTCACCGGGCCAGCGGGCGGAGAGATAGCCGCCGTCCTGGACGACGAAGGCGGGCGTGTCGTCGGTGGCCGTGCCACGGCGGCGCAGCTCGATGGGCCCGCGTTCGAACTGGGCGGGGTCGTCCAGGGCCGCGACGACCTCGTCCTGGACGTAGGCCGGGTAGGTGCGGTAGTAGCGGCCGCGGCGCCAGGCCGTGAGGTAGTAGGCGGTCCGCTCCATGTATCCGGGCAGACAGGTGGTGCGCCGGTCGGCGAGGACACTGCGGCCGGTGGCCGGGTCGCGGGTGCGGGCCAGGGCGAGGACACCGTGGCATATGGCGCCCACCGGGCGGTCCAGCCGCCAGAATTCGGCGATCTTCTCGCGCAGGAGGCCGGAGCCGATGTACTGGCGCATCCCGGGGGCGTGGCCACCGGGCAGGATCAGCCCGTCGTAGGTCTCGGGCCGGAGGTCCGCCCATGCGACGGGGCGGCGGAAGGCGGTCTCGCCGGTGAGCCGTTCGTAGAACTCCCTGGGCTCCGGCTCCGCGCCGAGTCGCCCGAAGAGCACCCCGGTGAGCAGCAGCGGGTCGGCGGCCGGCGGGCCGTCGCCGTGTTCGGTGGCGAACACCACCTCGTGGCCGAGGTCGGTCAGCAGCTTCCAGGGCACGGCCACCTCGGTGACGTCGAAGTCCCGGTCGGGCAGGGGGAGGAGGATACGCACGAGGACTGCCTACCACAGGGCCGGCGCCCCGGCCCCGGCGCGTCTTCGTGCCGGGGCCGGGGGCCCGGGTCGGGCGCTGGGTCACTTCCAGACGGAGTCGACCCATTCCGGGTGGTCGATGAACGGGTTCCGGTTGTGCTGGAAGCTGTCGTAGATGACCTCGTTGCGCTTCTTCTCGAAGTCGTCGGGCGGGTCCTCGGCGCTCCACTCCTTCAGTACGGAGAGACGGCCGATGTTGGGCGCGGAGCCGTTGTCGACCTCGTCGTTGGGCTCGAGGTCGGGGAAGCCGTCGTCCCCGTCGTAGCGGACGGCCATGTAGAGGATCATCCGGGCGATATCGCCCTTCACCTGGTCACGCGGTTCGAAGGAGTCGTCGTCGGTGCGGTTGCCCGGGGCGTCGGGCACCTCCTCGCCGCCGTTGTCGAAGTCCTTGTTGCCGCGGACGCTGTTCACCTGCACATTGGCCGGGCGCAGATGGTGCAGATCGGTGCCGGGCCCGGTGGCCGTGCCGAAGTCGCCGTGCGACTTCGCCCACACGTGCTCGCGGTTCCAGTCGTCGGGGTCGCCTCCATTGGCGTCCTTGGCCTGGGAGCGGCCGGAGTAGAGGAGGATGACGTTCGACGGGTTGTCCGGGTCCTCGTCCGTGGACTTCAGCGCGTCCCACACCTCGTCGTAGGACAGCTTGGTCTGCTCGCTGATGATCGTGTGCAGCGCCGCCTTCAGCTCGGGGCCGCTCTTGCCCGTCGCGTCCTGGTAGTAGTCGTCGGGCGCCTGCACGGCCGTGGGCCGGGTGGTGTCCGCCGTGGCCGGTGTATCGGCGGCGGCGACCGAAGGGGCGGCCACACCGGCCGCGGCCACGACGGCCAGCAGGGGGAGGCGCCGTGACCGGCGCGCGCGATGAGTGGACATGATGTGGGGGGTGTCCTCTCCGAGACGAGTACCCGGGCCGCCAACGGGCGCCGCGGGTACGGGTGTTCACGGCACAAGCTCTCGGAGACTCGCACGTGTGGCGCCCGAACGCGTGTACAGGATGTGCCCGTTCGGAGTGAATCCGGTGAACGCCCCGAGGTCGTGGAGAGGGCCGGCCGACGGGTCTGCCGTCGGGCCGGATGAGCGGAGCTGGCAGTATCGGCGTATGGCTGAACAGATCATCGCCGCGTGTGACGGGGCATCGAAGGGAAACCCCGGGCCCGCGGCCTGGGCATGGGTCATCGCGGGCACGGACGGTGCGGTGGAGCGCTGGGAGGCCGGGCCACTGGGCACCGCGACCAACAACGTCGCCGAGCTGACCGCGCTGCGAGAGCTGTTGGAGTCCACCGACGCGGGCGTGCCGCTACAGGTGCGCATGGACTCCCAGTACGCGATGAAGGCGGTCACCACATGGCTGCCCGGGTGGCGGAAGAAGGGGTGGAAGACCGCCTCGGGGTCGCCGGTGGCCAACCGTGAGCTCGTGATGCGCATCGACGAGCTCCTGGGCGGCCGCGCGGTGGAATTCGTCTACGTCCCGGCACACCAGATCGACGGCGACCCGTTCAACGCGGCCGCCGACCGGGCGGCCAGCCACACCGCCCGTACCCAGCAGCCCGCGGGCACCTCGCTCGGCTCCGCCCTGCCACCGCCCGAGGCCCGGACGGCGACACGTCCGGCCGGTCGCGGTGGCACGGCGCGCCCGCGCCCGACGGCGGCACCGGGGCGGGGGAGGGGTACCGGAGCGAAGGGAGCCACCGGCTCAAAGGGGTCCATCAAGGCGAAATTCCCCGGCCGGTGCCGCTGCGGTACGCCCTACGCCAAGGGCGAGAGCATCTCCAAGAACCCCGACGGCTGGGGGCATCCGGCCTGCGCCACCTGAGCCACCCGAGGCATCAGGGCGGGGTGAAGAGGGTG
>NZ_JAEEAP010000581.1 GCF_016103465.1 Streptomyces sabulosicollis | reverse complement strand
GACTAGTCGTCGGCAGCGTCAGATGGGTATAAGAGACAGGGTCCGCGCTGTCGGGCGATGGTGCGGAGCGGTGGCGGGCCGGTGGCCGCGGGCCCTGACCGGAGGGTGGCCGGGACGCCTGACCGGGCACCCGCCCGGTCCGCCCGGTGAGTCGGCCGGTCCACCGGGTGAGTGGGCCGGTCCACCGGCTGAGTCGGCCGGTCCGCGGCAGACCGCGGGGCGACGCGGGCACGGCTCAGCGCTCCGTGGCGGACCGGGGCGGGGGCGGTGTGTGCCGCAGCGATACGAAGCCCCGATCCCGCGCGGTCCACTGCTCGACCGGGCTCCACCCCACCGCGCGTGCGTGGCGCAGCAGGGCCCGGACGCCGACGCGGGCCCAGGGGAAGGCCGTTCCCGCGTCGCCCCGGCCGTCGTCCACGCGCACCCGCACCCGCTCGTCCACATCCGCCGGCGCGGCCTCCGCGATCAGCAGCCCGTCGGGGGCCATGAGGTGGGCGACGCGCGCCAGCAGGGCGCGCGGATCGCCGCCGATGCCGATGTTGCCGTCGATCAGCAGCGCCGTGCCCCAGCGTCCCTCGCCGGGCAGTGGTTCGAAGACCGAGCGGCACAGCGCGGGCCCGCCCGCGCGCACCGTGCGGGCGACCGCCGCCTGGCTGACGTCGATGCCCAGACAGGGGCGGCCGTGCAGGGCCAGCGCGGCCACCAGCCGACCGGGTCCGCAGCCGATGTCGAGTATCGGACCCTGGCAGCGCCGCAGCACCGTCCGGTCGGCCGCGTCGGCGTCCGCACACCAGCGTTCGACGTCCAAGGGCAGCATCCAGCCGTCGGCCCGGCGCAGGAACAGCGGCCCTCGGCCCGCGTGGAGCGCGCGGACATAGGGGTCGGCGTGCCAGGGGGCGGCCGCACGGCGAGCGGGTGTCCGCTCGCGCACCGCTCCGTCGCGCACCGCTCCCTCGTGTACGGGTCCCTCGCGTACGGACCCTTCGTGTACCGATCCGCTGTGCACGGATCCCCCGCGTACCGCTCCGTCGCGCATCGTCTCGGCCGTGCTCATCGGGCGGTGGTCCGGGACAGCCGGGCGAGGGTGCGGGCGAACCGCCCGCCCGGGGCGTCGGACGCCACCCGTACGGCGTCCTCCGCGGTGTCCACGTCGCGGAGCATCGGCAGGTCGCGCACCCGCAGCCCCGCGTCCGTCAGCCGACGCCGCTGGGCGGCACCGGTCGTGGCGGTGGACATCGGCACCCCCCGCAGCAGTTCGGGGTCCGGTTCCGCCAGGCCCAGGGCCCAGAAGCCACCGTCGGCGGCCGGGCCGAACCAGGCGTCGCAGTCGTGCCAGCTCCCCGGGCTCAGCGCGGGGGCGAGGAGAGCGGGGGTCACCTGCGGGGTGTCCATGCCGATCAGCAGGGTGGCGCCCCGGCAGGCGGCGAAGGCCGCGGCGAGCCGTTCGTCCAGACCGCCGTCGCACTGCCCCACCACCTCGAACCCCGGCGGCAGCCACGGCCTGGGGCGTCCGTCGAGCGCCAGCACCCGGCGATGGGCGGGCATGGCGAGCGCGGCGTGCAGCGTGTCGGCGAGGGACGCCTCGGCGAGCGCGGCGGCCTCGGCGGGGCTGTACGGGGGCGTGAGCCTGGTCTTCACCCGCCCGGGCACCGGCTCCTTGGCGATGATGAGCAGCGTCGTCCCGTCCCGGTGGGCCGCCCGGGAGCCGGTACCGGTGCGGACCTGCGCACCGGCGACCGGACACCCGTCAGCGGTGTCGGCCCCCGAGCCGGGACGGCCCGGAGCCGAGGCAGCCTCCGCCGCGTTGGCGCCCTCGTGCGGCGCGGCGCTCACCGCGCGGCCCTCGTGGGGGTGGCCGGGTCGCGGACCTCCGGCGGCTGGCGCAGCACGGCGCGCATATCGCGCACCGCGTGCCAGGTGCCCCGCCAGGTGCCGGTGACCTTCGACTTCCCGGTGCGCGGCCGGTACGGCACCTCGCGCTCCTCGATCCGCCATCCGGCGTCGGCGGCCCGCACGACCATCTGCAGCGGGTAGCCGCTGCGGCGGTCGGTGAGGCCGAGGGCGAGCAGCGGTTCGCGCCGGGCGGCCCGCAGCGGGCCGAGGTCGCCCAGTGCGAGGCCGGTGCGGCGCCGCAGCATGCGGGTCAGCGCGAGGTTGCCGAGCCGGGCGTGCACCGGCCAGGCCCCCCGCTCCTGGGGGCGTCGTCGGCCCAGCACGAGGTCGGCGTCGCCCGCCGCCACGGCCCGCGCGAAGGCGGCCAGCAGCCCGGGGTCGAGCGAGGCGTCGCAGTCGCAGAAGCACACGATGTCGGCCTCGGCGGCGAGGAGCCCGGTGTGGCAGGCGGCGCCGAAGCCACGGCGGGGTTCGTGCACGACGGTGGCGCCATGGGCGCGGGCGATCGTGGCCGAGCCGTCCGTGGAGCCGTTGTCGACGACGATGGCGCGCCAGCCGACGGGGATGCGGGCCAGCACCCAGGGCAGGGCGGCGGCCTCGTCCAGACACGGCAGGACGACGTCCGCACAGGGGGAGGTCGAGTTCGTCACCCGCACCACACTACGGAGAAGAAACCGGCATTTCGGGCTTCAGGTTCTTACGAAACACGGACGTCGGCCACGCGGCGGGCTTCCCGGCGCCCCGTGGTGCCACGCCTGGTGTCACGCTGTGGGACATGCAGCAGAACCCCTCCGGGAACCCCTCTCCCACCCGTGTGCTCGTCGTCGACGACGACCCGACCGTGGCCGAGGTCGTCGCCGGGTACCTCGGCCGGGCCGGTTTCGCCGTGGACCGGGCCGCCGACGGCCCCGGGGCGCTCGCCCGCGCCGCCGCCCGCCGGCCGGACCTGGTCGTCCTCGACCTGATGCTGCCCGGCATGGACGGGTTGGAGGTGTGCCGTGCGCTCCGGGACAAGGGCCCGGTGCCGGTCATCATGCTCACCGCGCGCGGTGACGAGGAGGACCGCATCCTCGGCCTGGAGATCGGCGCGGACGACTACGTCACCAAGCCGTTCAGCCCCCGGGAGCTGGTGCTGCGCGTGGAGTCGGTGCTGCGGCGCGGCCGGACCGGTCCGCGGGCCCCCGGCTCGTCCGGCCCTGGGCCCGGTCCCGGCCTGGGCCCCGGCCCGGACGAGGTGACGCACCGCGCCGGGATCACCCTTGACCCGCTGGCCCGGCGCGCCGCCCGGGACGGCCGGGAGCTCGCCCTGACCGTGCGCGAGTTCGACCTGCTGGCCTTTCTGCTGCGCCACCCTGGGGTGGCCTTCACCCGCGAGGAGCTGATGCGCGAGGTGTGGGGCTGGGACTTCGGGGATCTGTCCACCGTCACCGTCCATGTGCGGCGGCTGCGCGGAAAGGTCGAGGACGATCCCGCCGCGCCCCGGCTCATCCAGACGGTATGGGGCATCGGCTACCGCTTCGACGCCCCGTCCGGGACCGACGACGAGGCCCACGGCGAGGAACGGGGGACGGGCTCCGATGCGTGATGTGCTCCTCATGGCGGTGTTCGCCTTCCTCGGCGCGGCGGCGGCCGGTCTGCTGGGCGCGCTGGCGCTGCGGCTGGTGCGCGGCCGTTCGGTCGCGGTGTCCCTCACCGTCGTCGCCGCCGTCGCGGTCACGGCGATGCTCACCGGGACGCTGGCGGTCGCCTGGGCGATGTTCCTGTCCCCGCACGACCTGACGGTGGTCACGACCGTCTGCGCCATGGCCGCCGTGGTGTCCCTGGCCACCGCGCTGCTGCTGGGCCGCTGGGTGGTCGCGCGCAGCAACGCGCTGGCCCTCGCCGCCCGCTCCTTCGGGGACGGCGGGAGCTTCGCCGCCCCGGACGGCCAGGCCACCGCCGAACTCGCCGCGCTCGGCCGTGAACTGGCGGCCACCAGCGCCAAGCTGGCCGCCTCCCGCGAGCGTGAGCGCGCCCTGGAGTCCTCCCGCCGGGAGCTGGTCGCCTGGATCTCCCACGATCTGCGCACCCCGCTGGCGGGGCTGCGCGCGATGTCCGAGGCGCTGGAGGACGGGGTGGCGCCGGACCCGGACCGCTACCTCCGCCGGATACGCACCGAGGTGGAGCGGCTGAACACGATGGTCGGCGACCTCTTCGAGCTCTCCCGCATCCACGCCGGGGCGCTCTCCCTCACCCCCACCCGGATCTCCGTCTACGACCTGGTCGGCGACGCCCTCGCGGGGGTCGATCCACTCGCCCGTGAGCTGGGCGTCCAGCTGATCGGCGACCGGGTGGACCCCGTCCCGGTGGAGGTCGACGGCAAGGAGATGACCCGGGTGCTCGGAAACCTCCTCGTCAACGCCGTCCGCCGCACCCCGGCGGACGGCACGGTCGCGGTGGCCGCGGAGCGGCAGGCCGACACGGTCGTGCTGTCGGTCACCGACGGCTGCGGCGGGATCCCGGAGGAGGACCTTCCGCGCGTCTTCGACACCGGCTGGCGCGGCAGCGACGCCCGCACACCCCCGGCAGGCGCCGGTCTGGGTCTCGCCATCGTCCGCGGCATCGTCGAGGCCCACGACGGCCAGGCGGCGGTCCGCAACGTCGACGGCGGCTGCCGCTTCGAGGTCCGTCTTCCCGCCGCAGCGATATGAGGACCTGGCGCCTCGGGCCGCCGCCACGTCAGGGGCGCCCGGCGGATCTTGGCGCCTGCGGCGAGCTGCTCCCCTCCCCGCCTCTCCCCGAAACTGGGTCTCCGCCCCAGCCCGCGACCGGGGCGCCGTCCCAGGCTCCTGGTCCGGGGCTCCGCCTCTTTGTGCGGTATGGCTGTGCGGCTCCGCCGCGTGGCGGGGCGCCGCCCCAGGCCCCGACCGGGGCGCCGTCCCAGGCCCTCGACCAGGGCTCTGCCCCGGGCCCTGACTGGGCTCTGCCGTAGTCCTCGACCGGGTCTCCGCCTCAGCCCTCGACTGGGGCTCCGCCTCAGGCCCTTGGTCCGGGGCTCCGCCTCTTTGTGCGGTACGGCTGTGCGGCTCCGCCGCGTGGCGGGGCTGTGCCGCCGGGGCGCGGGGTTCCAGGGGCGGAG
>NZ_JAEEAP010000580.1 GCF_016103465.1 Streptomyces sabulosicollis | reverse complement strand
CCCGTGCTCTCCACGCTCACCGGCCCCTTCGAACCCCAACTCCCGCTCCCCGTCCATGTCCTGGACGACATCACCGCCGCCGCCGACGGCCCGCCGCGCACCCGGCTCACCGGCTGGCGGTTCCTGATCCGCGACGGCGACCGCACGGTGGCCGCCGCGGAGGCGAGGCTCACCGCCGACGGCTGGGCCTTCTCGCACTTCTCCGAGGGCCCCTACGTCAGCTCGGCCGAACTCGCCCTGGGCGAGGCCGAGTCGCTGCCCTCGGCCTACCAGCCGCGGCTGCTGTCCATCCCCGAGCTCTACATGGTCACGCTCTGGCTGCACGGCGACCTGACCGCGGACGGCGCCGAAGGGGGTCTCGGCGCCGGGGACCTGCTGGTGCCGCTCGCCCCGGCGCCACCCGGTATCGCGGCCCACCGCGCGCACCGCGCGACCGATCTGCTGCCCGTCCTCACCCACCGGCTGACCCGGGCTCCCTTGCTGGGCTCACCCGCCTGACCTGGGTCTTCATCACGTTGAGAGCGCCCCGTGACCGCCGGGTCACGGGGCGCTCCGCAGCATCCTCGTAACAGTCCGGCCGCGATGAACCCTCCGGACGAGTGATGCGTCATTATCAAGCGAGACCGGTACCGCGAAATCCCTGCGGATTCCAGGCCGTAGGGCAACACTGGAGCAATCGACCGACTCAAACCACGGGGGGCGGCCATGAACGCCGCAGCGAGCCGCAGGACCTTCACCACTCCGCAGCGAAAGAACCCTGTCATGTGCCAGCATCAACCACCCTGCCCGTCAGCCGACTCCGCCGACCGGGAGGCCGCCCATCTCGTGGCGCACCACCCGGAGCAGGGATGGAGCCTGCTGTGCAACGGCGTCCTGCTCTTCGAGGACACCGGTGAGCTGCTGCCGGACGGGCGCGTGATCGCACCGTGCCGACCGCTGGGTTCCGAGCACGTCGTCACGGCGGCCTGACGGCCGCCGACGGCAGGTACACACCAGGGGCCGGCCCGGCGCATCCGCCGAACCGGCCCCACTGACGCGTCTCCCGGCTCAAGCCCCTCAGCCCTCGTAGGACTCCAGCGGCGGGCAGGAACAGACGAGGTTACGGTCCCCGTAGGCACCGTCGATCCGCCGCACCGGCGGCCAGTACTTGTCGGCCGCCGAGACCCCGGCCGGGAAGACCGCTTCCTGCCGGGAGTACGGGTGGTCCCACTCCCCGGTCAGCGACGCCGCCGTGTGCGGGGCGTTCCGGAGCGGATTGTCCTCCTTGGCCCACTCCCCGGAGCCGACCTTCTCGATCTCGGCCCGGATGGCGATCATCGCCTGGCAGAACCGGTCCAGCTCGGCCAGGTCCTCGCTCTCGGTCGGCTCGATCATCAGCGTCCCGGCGACCGGGAACGACATCGTCGGCGCGTGGAAGCCGTAGTCGATCAGGCGCTTGGCCACATCGTCCACGGTCACACCGGTGGCCTTCGTCAGCGGACGCAGGTCCACGATGCACTCATGGGCCACCAGACCGCCGGGGCCGGTGTAGAGCACCGGGTAGTGCGGCTCGAGACGCTTGGCGACGTAGTTGGCGCCGAGCACCGCGACCTGGGTCGCCCGGCGCAGCCCCTCGGCACCCATCAGCCGGATGTACGCCCAGGAGATCGGCAGAATCCCCGCGGAGCCCCACGGCGCGGCCGAGACCGGGCCGACGCCGGTGGCCGGACCGGCGGCGGGCTGCAGCGGGTGGTTGGGGAGGTAGGGCGCCAGATGCTCGCGCACCGCGATCGGGCCGACACCGGGGCCACCGCCGCCGTGCGGGATGCAGAAGGTCTTGTGCAGGTTCAGATGGGAGACATCGCCGCCGAACCGGCCCGGCTCGGCGAGCCCGACCAGCGCGTTGAGGTTGGCGCCGTCCACGTAGACCTGGCCGCCCGCGTCGTGCACGGCCGCGCAGATCTCGGTGATGTGCTCCTCGAACACCCCGTGGGTGGAGGGGTAGGTGACCATCAGGACGGCCAGCTGGTCGCCGTACTGCTCGATCTTGGCGCGCAGGTCGTCGGTGTCCACCTCGCCGTCCTGGCCGGTCCTGACCACGACGACCTTCATCCCGGCCATCACGGCGCTGGCGGCGTTGGTGCCGTGCGCGGAGGACGGGATCAGGCAGACGGTGCGCTGGGTGTCCCCGTTGGCGCGGTGGTAGGCGCGCACCGCCAGCAGCCCGGCGAGCTCGCCCTGGGACCCGGCGTTCGGCTGGAGCGAGACCTTGTCGTAGCCGGTGACCTCGGCCAGCCGCTCCTCCAGCTCACGGATCAGGGTCAGATAGCCCTGGGCCTGCTCGGCCGGTGCGAAGGGGTGCAGAGCGCCGAACTCGGGCCAGGTGACCGGCTCCATCTCGGTGGTCGCGTTGAGCTTCATGGTGCAGGAGCCGAGCGGGATCATGCCCCGGTCCAGGGCGTAGTCCCGGTCGGCCAGGCGCCGCAGATAGCGCAGCATCGCGGTCTCGGAGCGGTGCTGGTGGAAGACCGGGTGGGCCAGATAGCCGTCGTGGCGCAGCAGCGCCCCGGGCAGCGCGTCCGGCGCCGAGGCGTCCAGCTCGTCGATCCCGGGGATCCCGGAGGCGTCGCCGTTGCCGCCGTCCACCCCGAAGGCGGACCATACGGCGGCGAGCTGCGCGCGGCCGGTGGTCTCGTCGCAGGCGACGCCGACGTGGTCGGCGTCGGTCAGCCGGAGGTTGACCCCGGCCTCGCGGGCCGCGGCGACGACCTCGGCGGCCCGGCCCGGCACCCGCGCGGTGAGGGTGTCGAAGAACGCCCCGTGCACCACCTCGACGCCGCCGGCCCGCAGCCCCTCGGCGAGCACGGAGGCGTAGCGGTGGGTGCGGCGGGCGATCTCCGCGAGCCCGTCCGGCCCGTGGTAGACGGCGTACATCCCGGCCATCACGGCCAGCAGCACCTGTGCGGTGCAGATGTTGCTGGTGGCCTTCTCCCGGCGGATGTGCTGCTCGCGGGTCTGCAGCGCCAGCCGGTACGCCTTGTCGCCGTCGGCGTCCACCGAGACCCCGACCAGACGGCCGGGCAGGTTGCGGGCGTAGGCGTCGCGCACCGCCATGAAGCCGGCGTGCGGCCCGCCGAAGCCCATCGGGACGCCGAACCGCTGGCTGCTGCCCACCGCGATGTCCGCGCCCAGCTCACCGGGCGAGGTGAGCAGGGTGAGCGCGAGCAGGTCGGCGGCGACGGTCACGACGGCGCCGAGCTCATGGGCGCGCTCGATGACCGGGCGCGGGTCGCGCACCACGCCGGAGGCGCCCGGGTACTGCAGCAGCACGCCGAAGACCCCGCGCTCGGCGATCTCGTCCGGAATGCCCTCGGCCAGGTCGGCGACGACGACCTCGACACCGGTCGGCTCGGCGCGGGTCCTGATCACCGCGATGGTCTGCGGCAGACACTCGGCGTCGATCAGGAAGACGCCGTCCTTGACCTTGCCGACGCGCCGCGACAGCGCCATCGCCTCGGCGGCGGCGGTGGCCTCGTCCAGCAGCGAGGAACCGGCCGTGGGCAGCCCGGTCAGATCGGCGACGACGGTCTGGAAGTTGAGCAGCGCCTCGAGCCTGCCCTGGGAGATCTCCGGCTGGTAAGGCGTGTACGCGGTGTACCAGGCGGGGTTCTCCAGCACGTTGCGCAGGATCACCGGCGGGGTGTGGGTGCCGTAGTAACCGAGGCCGATCATCGACGGCAGCACCTGGTTGCGGTCGGCGAGTCCGCGCAGCTCGGCGAGGACCTCCGGCTCGCTGCGGGCCGGGGGCAGGGTGTCCAGCGCCGCGGTGCTCTTGATGACGTCCGGTACGGCGGCCTCGGTCAGCTCGTCCAGCGAGCCGAAGCCGACCTGGGCGAGCATCTTGGCCTGCGCCTCGCCGTCCGGGCCGATGTGGCGCTGCTCGAACGGAGTACCGCGTTCCAAGTCGGAGAGTGCGATGCGATTGGCGGTCATCTGCGGGGGCCTCCTGGTCTGTAACGACCGACGAGGGGCACCGCGGCTCGGGTGCCCGGACGGCCTCCCCCTCTGTCATCTCAACCTGAGAGCTTCACCGGCCCACATACCGCCTGACCGGTTTTCACCGTCGGTGAGGAGGGGTTCCGGAGCTCTGCTCGCCCGTGGCCCACCCTGCTTTCCAGAGTGACCTCACCCGCACGGTACGTGTGCCTGAGAGATTCCGGGGAGGGTTTGCTCCTTCGGCGCCTCCGACAGCGTCGGCGGAGGACTCTCCCGCACGGGGTCTGCAGCCACAGTCAGCGTACCAGCGGTTCTGCCGGGCGGGACGGCCGCGCACGTTCGAGTGGCCGAGTGCGGCGATGTGGCTTTTTGTAGGTATCAATGGGCACTTGCCACGTGCTTGTCAGCTGTTTGCCACCTGTGGGAGAGAGCGTGCAGACCGATATCGACCCGCGGACCCTGATCGGCCGCAAGGCATTCGACCGCGAGGGCTCCAAGATCGGCACCGTGGACGAGGTCTATCTCGACGACGCGACCGGCGAGCCCGAATGGGCGGCGGTACGCACCGGGCTGTTCAGCCGTGACGTCTTCGTGCCGCTGGAACCGAGCGAGGTCGTCGGCGACACCCTGCGGGTGCCGTACGACCGGGCCCTGATCAAGGACGCGCCGGACTTCGGCGTCGGCCGCCACCTCTCCCCCGAGCAGGAGCTGCAGCTCTACCACCACTACGGCCTGGACGTCACGGGCTGACCCAACCCCCGGCCGGGCTCGCACCCCCGCTCGGGCCCACCACCGGGCTCCGGGGCCGCCCCGTCCCGGCCCTGGGCTTCCGCCTCCGGGCCCGGGCCGCTGCCCTCGCCCGGCTGTGGGGCCGGGGTCCCGCCCGGGGCCGGGTCGGCGGTCCCGTCACCGGCCCGCGTCCGCGGCCTGCCGGCCCGGGTCCGCGGCCTCGTCCGGAGCCAGGTCCGCGGCCTCGTTCGGAGCCAGGTCCGCGGCCTCGTCCGGAGCCAGGTCCGCGACCGCCCCCGGGGCCGGAC
>NZ_JAEEAP010000057.1 GCF_016103465.1 Streptomyces sabulosicollis | reverse complement strand
GTCCAGGGCCGGGTGGGCGTCGCCGATGTCGCCCGCGTAGAGCGACACGCCGCGCCGGTGCATCCAGCGCACCGCGTCCAGGCTCATCCCCGGCATCGGCCGGTCGGGGTCGGGCGTCGCGGCCCATCCGCAGCGCACCACCAGGGCGTCCCCGGACTCCAGCCGCACGCTCTGGCGTTCCTCGGCCGCCTCGAAGTCCCGCGGGGTGACCGCGTGGCCACTGGGCAGCGGGCCGTCGGCCGCCAGGTCGAGCAGGATCCCCCGGGTGGCGATCCCGGCGGCGTACGCCGCCGTGGAGCCGTGCCGGGCACCGGCCGGTGTCACGGCCTCGTCCACGGGCCGCCCCGGATAGACCCGCCCGTCGCGGACCACGTGCCCCAGCGCGTCCAGGTGCGTCGAGCGCGGGTGGTGGTTGGTCACCAGCATCACATCCGCCGTCGCGGGCGCCGGGGAGCCGACGTACACCATCATCTGCTGGACCGGCGAGGCGTCCTGGGTGGAGGGCACGAAGGGGCCGCTGATGAGCGGCGCGGGCCGGATCGGCAGCGCGAGTGACACCGTCCGCCCGGTGCGGGCCTCCGCGGCGCCCCTGGCCCGGGCCTCCTCGGTGATGAGGTTGAGCGTGCCGCGCTCGTCGTCCTCGCCCCACCGGCCCCAGTTGCTCGGCAGGTCCTCCGCCGCGCCGGTTCCCTTGTGTGGTGTGTCCATGACCTCGAAACGTACCGCCGTGGGTTACAGAATTCAAAATGTGTAATCCATATGCCCAACGGAGAACGCGCCGCCCGCGCCCGGGTGGCCTCCCGACACCAGGAGGCCCGGAACCCCGGCACCCCGCCCGGCAGGAGCTACGATCCCGGGGCAGCCGATGACATGGGGGGAAGCCGTGAGCCAGACCGCGGCGCAGCTCGCCACCGCCCTCCGCCGGGCCCGGCGCGACGCCACCGCCGAGGTGACCGTCCTGGCCGACCGGCCCGATGCCACCGTCGTCCGGTGCGGCCACGTCGTCGCCAAGGCGCATCCGCCCGGCACGGACCCCGCCGAGCTGGCCGTCCGGGTCGGCGTCGCCGCGCACCCACGGTGCGCGGGGATACTGCTGCCGCCGGTCGACGGCATGGCCGCGCTGCCCGACGGCCGCCAAGTCACCCTCTGGCCTTACGGCGAGCCCGTGGCGCCCGAAGCGCCCGACGCCGCCCCCTGGGTCGAGGCGGGCAAGCTGCTGGCCCGGCTGCACGCCGTACCGGTCGCCGAACTGCCCGGCCCGCTCCCGGCGATGCGCGGCCCGGTCAAGGCGGCCCGGGCCATCGCCCGGCTGCGGGCGGCGGCCCTCCCCGACGGCGTGGCCACCCGTGCCGTGCTGCGGGCCTGGGCCGGACTGCCCGGCTGGGCCCGGGGGGTGGGTCGCGCGGGCCGCGGGGACCGTATGGATCGCATGGATCGCGGCGACTGTACGGACCAGCAAGGAGCCAGGGCTCTCTGCCACGGCGATCTCCACCTCGGCCAGCTCATCCGCCACCGCGCCACCGACTGGCGGCTGATCGACATCGACGACCTCGGCCTCGGCGACCCGGCCTGGGACCTCGCCCGCCCCGCCGCCTGGTACGCCGCCGGGCTGCTCGCCCCCGAGGACTGGGAGCGGTTCCTGGGGGCGTACCGGGCCGCGGGCGGCTCCGCCGCCGGGCAGCGCGACCCCTGGCCGCGGCTGGACGTGCCCGCCCGCGCCCTCACCGTCCAGACCGCCGCGCTCGCGCTCGTCAAGGCGGCGGCCGCCGGACGGGCGTTGGACGAGGCGGAGGAGGCGATGGTGGAGGCGTCGGTCCGCATCGCCCGCTTCATGGAGGCAGCGGGCTGAGGCCGTAGGGTGAAGTCCACGCGCTTGGACGCTTGTTCCGGCGCGCTCTGTCCGAAGCATGAGGAGTTGAGCGGACCATGCAGTGTCCCAAGTGCCATGCGCCGATGCACACGTACAACCGCAATGGCGTGCAGATAGAGCAGTGCAGCGGCTGCCGGGGGATCTTTCTGGACTATGGGGAGCTGGAGGCGCTGACGCGCCTTGAGTCGCAGTGGACGCAAGCGGTGCCGCCCGCTCCGCCCGGCGCCCCGCAGGCGTACCCGGCCGCACCCGCGTGGGGCGCCCCGCAGCACGGACACCACGGCGGCCACCACGGCCACCACAAGCGCGGCTTCGGGCACATGCTCTTCTCGTCCTGAGAAGCCTCTTGGCCTGAGAAACGTCGGAGGGCCGGAGCTTTCGCTCCGGCCCTCCGACGATCGATGTGGACGATACTGGGATTGAACCAGTGACCTCTTCCGTGTCAGGGAAGCGCTCTCCCGCTGAGCTAATCGTCCGCAGGACTGCGTGCGCGATACTGGGATTGAACCAGTGACCTCTTCCGTGTCAGGGAAGCGCTCTCCCGCTGAGCTAATCGCGCGGGTTGGATCCGCGAGGATCCGAGTGGACGATACTGGGATTGAACCAGTGACCTCTTCCGTGTCAGGGAAGCGCTCTCCCGCTGAGCTAATCGTCCGAGGTGGAGACGGGATTTGAACCCGTGTAGACGGCTTTGCAGGCCGTTGCCTCGCCTCTCGGCCACTCCACCAGCCGTGGGGGTCGAAACCCCCACTCCGAGCGGACGACGAGATTCGAACTCGCGACCCTCACCTTGGCAAGGTGATGCTCTACCAACTGAGCCACGTCCGCAGGTGCCGTTTCCCCGGGGCGCTTCCGCGTCCCGGCGACGTGTTGAACTCTAGCGGATTCCGGGGCCAGCTCAAATTCCGTTTCCGCAGCGTGCTGCCCTGCTCGCGCGCCGCACTCCCTCCCGGAGCCGTCCTGACCTGGGCGCCATAGACTCGCAACCGTGCACGACCTGCCCCCGCTCGCCCGCTTCGGCGGCCTGCTCGCCACCGATCTACGGGATGTCACCAGCGACCCGTCGGCCCTGGACACCCGGGGTTTCTGGGCCGTTGTCGCGGACTTCGAGGGCCGTCTGGTCTGCGCTCGCTTCGGGGACGTACGGACCGAGCCGGTGCCGCCGCCCGCACCCGGCGGCTGGCGCGGCCCCACGGCCGGGGAGTGGACCTCGTCACTGGACCGGGCCGCCTACACCGCGGGGGTGCGCGCCGTACGGCGGCGGATCGCGGCCGGCGAGGTCTACCAGGCCAATCTCTGCCGGGTGCTGTCCGCGCCGCTGCCCGATCCGGCCGGGGCCGACGTGGACGCGCTGACCTCGCTGCTGGCCCTGGGCAACCCCGCCCCGTACGCGGGCACCGTAAGGCTGCCGGGCCACGGGGTGGAGGTCGCCACCGCCTCGCCCGAACTGTTCCTGCGGCGCACCGGGCGCACCGTGGAGTCCGGCCCCATCAAGGGCACCGGCCGAGCCCCCGAGGACCTGCTGGAGAAGGACCACGCCGAGAACGTGATGATCGTGGACCTGGTCCGCAACGACCTGGGCCGGGTCTGCGCCACCGGCTCGGTGACCGTCCCGGCGCTGTGCGCGGTCGAACCGCACCCCGGTCTGGTCCACCTCGTCTCCACGGTGCGGGGCGAGCTCGCCCCCGGCGCCGGCTGGGCGGAGCTGCTCGCGGCCACCTTCCCGCCGGGCTCGGTCACCGGCGCGCCCAAGTCCAGCGCGCTGCGCGTCATCGAGGAGCTGGAGACCGCGCCCCGCGGCCCGTACTGCGGCGGTATCGGCTGGGTCGACGCCGACCGCGGCACCGGCGAGCTGGCGGTCGGGATACGGACCTTCTGGATCGACCGTGGCACGGCCATCGACCGTGGCACGGCCATCGACCGCGGCTCGGCCATGGACCGCGGCTCGGCCATGGACCGCGGCCCGGCCATGGACCGCGGCACGGCCGGTGCCGTGCTGCGGTTCGGCACCGGGGCGGGCATCACCTGGGGCTCGGACCCGGAGCGCGAATGGGATGAAACGGAACTCAAGGCCGCCCGGCTGCTCGCGGTAGCGTCGGGTGTACAGCAGCCGACGGGAAGGGCGACGCGATGAAACCGGCCATCTGGCTCGATGGATCCCTCTGTGACCCGGACAGCGCGATGGTGTCCGTGTTCGACCATGGGCTCACGGTCGGCGACGGTGTCTTCGAGACCGTCAAGGCCACCGAGGGGCGGGCCTTCGCCCTCACCCGCCACCTGCGGCGGCTGGCCCGCTCGGCCGCGGGCCTGGGGCTTCCGGAGCCGGATCTGGACGAGGTGCGGCGGGGCTGCGAGGAGGTGCTCAAGTCCCACCCCGTGGCGTTCGGCCGGCTGAGGATCACCTACACCGGAGGGCTCTCGCCGCTCGGCTCCGACCGGGGCACGGCCGGGCCCACCGTGGTGGTCGCGCTGGTCGAGGCGGCCCGCAGGCCCGACGCCACGGCCGTGATCACCGTCCCCTGGGCGCGCAACGAGCGCGGGGCGCTCACCGGCCTGAAGACCACCTCGTACGGCGAGAACGTGGTCGCGCTCGCCCGCGCCCGTGAGCAGGACGCCACCGAGGCCCTCTTCGGCAACACGGTCGGCGCCCTCTGCGAGGGCACCGGCTCCAACGTCTTCGTGGTCCTCGACGGCCAGCTGCACACCCCGCCGCTCTCCTCCGGCTGCCTCGCCGGGATCACCCGCGCCCTGGTGCTGGAGTGGGTGGGCGCCAAGGAGACCGATCTGCCGCTGGAGGCGCTGCACCGGGCCGAGGAGGTCTTCCTGACCTCCACGACCCGCGACGTACAGGCCGTGCACCGGGTGGACGGCCACGCCCTGCCCGGCGCCCCCGGCCCGGTCACCGCCGAGGCCCTGCGGATCTTCCTCGAGCGGGCGGCCGCGGACATCGACCCCTGAGCCCGGCGGGCGGGGCATCGCCCCCCCCCGAGCCGGGGGCCTCACCGGCCCGTCGCGGCGGATCCGCGCCGGAAAACGGGTGACGATCGCCCGGTGGGCCGGTAGAACACCTTCGTGACCACCACTCTGCGGCCCACCGCGTCCGAACGGCACACCGACGGCGGCGGGCGTGCCCGCGGGTACGAGGTGTGCGTCAACGGCCGCCCCGTCGGCTCCGTACGCCTCGCCACCGACGCCCGCCTGGGCCCGGCGGCCGGGCGCATCGAGCGGCTCCACATCGACGAGGCCGAGCGGCACCGGGGCCGCGGCACGGTCGCCGCGCTCGCCGCCGAGGAGGTGCTGCGCGGCTGGGGCTGCACCCAGCTGATGGTGAGCGTCCCCGCGTCGGCCACGACCGCCCTCGGGCTCACGGCCGCGCTCGGCTACCGCGAGCGTGGCCGCAACATGCTCAAGCGGCTCACCGACCCGCCCGAGCTGCCCGAGGGCAGCGCGATACGTCCCCTTACGGAGGCCGACTTCCCGGGGTGGCACGCGCACGAGCGAGCCGGGTACGTCGCCGATCTGCTGGCGCGCGGACTCACCCGGCAGCAGGCCGAGACCAAGGCGGACACCGACTACGCGAGGCTGCTGCCCCAGGGCCCGGACACCCCCGGGGCCCTGCTGCGCGTCCTCGCCCACGGCGGCACGGACGTGGGAACCATCTGGGTCGCGCTGCGCGAGGGGGAGCCCGACGCCGCCGAGAGCGGGGAGGCGTACCTCTACGCCGTCGAGGTCGCCGAGGAGCACCGCGGCCACGGACACGGCCGCACCCTAATGCTCGCCGCCGAGCGCGCGAGCCTGGCGAACGGGGCCCGCAGCCTGGGCCTCCACGTCTTCGGCGGCAACACCCCGGCGCTGCGGCTGTACGAGTCGCTGGGCTACGAGCCGACCGAGTACCAGCTCTACAAGCCGCTGCTCTAGGAGCCAGCTCCTGGCCGCTGCTCTAGCGGCCCGCTTCTGGCCGCTGTTCCAGGAGCCCGTTGCTCCAGGAGCCCGTTGCCCCCGGGGTCCGTTGCTCCCGGGGCCCGCTGCTGGCCGTTGGCTCCAGGGGCCCGCTCCCGGAGCTCGCCTCAAAGCCCTTCCGGGGTCCTTACGGCTGCTCCGCGATGAGCCGGGCGGCGATCTCCGCCACGCGCTCCCGCAGCCCCTCCTGGCTCTTGCCGCCGTCGAGCCGCTCGCCGCCGATCACATACGTGGGGGTGCCGGTGACCCCGATCGCCCGGCCCTCTGCCTGGTCCGCGTCCACGATCAGGATGTGCCGGCCGTCGACCAGCGCGGTGTCCATCTCCTCTGCGTCCAGCCCCAGTTCCCCGGCCACCTCCACCAGCAGCGGCTCACCGCGGCTCCCGAGCTCCTCGGTGCGCTCCAGGACGGCCTCGACGAACGGCCAGCCGCGCCCCTGGGCGATGGCCTCCTCGGCCGCCTGAGCCGCCGCGTGGGCGTGCTGGTGGCGCTCCAGCGGGAAGTGGCGCAGCCGGATGTCCAGGGCGTCCTGGAAGCGGTCGCGCAGCGCGCGCAGATCGCCCAGGGCGGTACGGCAGTCGGGGCACTGCAGCTCGCACCAGACGTCGAGCACGGGTCGGGGGGAGGGGTCGGTGTGGCTCATGGGGCCAGTCTTCCAGCCTCCGGACCCTGCTCCGTACCCGGAGATGTCCCTGATCCCGGGCCCGGGCCATGGCCTCCGCCGCCTTACGGGGTGCACGATGGACATACCGGAAGCCCAGTCCGCGGGAGGAACGATGCTGACCGACACCATCTGCGCCGCGCTCTCCGCGGCCGGTCTGGGCATCGCCGGGGTGACCGCCTACCGCAAGCGGTTCCTTGCGGCGACGCGGATCGCCGCCTACGCCCTGATCCCGCTGGGCCTGGCGATGACCGGCGTCCTGGACTGGCTGACCGACCTGGTCTTCAAGCCGAGCATCTGGCTGGGCTTCGGTCTGCTGGGCCTCTCCTGGGTGCTGTTCATGATCACCCGGGCGGTTGAGCACCGCTCCGGCGGCACCCGTAAGGAGCGGCGCGCGGCGGCCGCGGCCGAACGTGCCGGCGGGGTGTCCGCGGGGGCCTCGGAGCCCGCTCTGGGGCCCGGCCGGGGAGCCACCGGGGTCAAGGCGTCGGGGAAGTCGAAGACCAGGGGTGGAACGAGCTCTGGCACAGATGACTTCTCCGACATCGAGGCCATACTCAAAAAGCACGGGATCTGACAAGCGACCGATCAAAAAACGATCACTGGTCGCAGGCGGGCTCATCGCTGGGTCATGATCTCCGCGAGATGTTGCAATCACCGCCCGGGGAGCAATCCCCCATCGAAGGACCCCCTGTTCCGCCGAGCGACGAGACCCGTGGATGTCTCTTCGCCCTCTCGCAGCCGCCGCTGATGCTGTTCCTGGCGTTCATCGGCACCCTGCTCTTCGTGACCGCCGTCCACGACCTCTACCGGTGGTGAGGCGGCGCCCGGCCCGGTTACCGAGGGTGACGCGGCGTGCCGCCCGTTCGTCGGTGGTGAGGCGGCGCCCCGCCCGTCGCCCGGCCGCCCTGCCCGGGCGGTCAGCTCGCGGCCTCGCGGCGCCGGGCGCGGTAGGCGGCCACATGCAGCCGGTTCCCGCAGGTGCGGCTGTCGCAGTAGCGGCGGGAGCGGTTGCGGGACAGGTCCACGAAGGCGTGGCGGCAGTCCGGGGCCTCACAGCGGCGCAGGCGCTCCCGCTCGCCCCCCACTACGAGGAACGCCAGCGCCATCCCGCCGTCGGCGGCGAGGTGGTCGGCCAGCGAGGCACCGGGCGCGAAGTAGTGCACATGCCAGTCGTAGCCGTCGTGGTCGGTGAGCCGGGGCGTGGTGCCGGCCGCGGCGATCATCGCGTTGAGCAGTTCGGCGGTGCGGCGGGTGGCGGCCTCGTTCTCCGCTGCCGCGAAGACCTCGGCGAACCGGGCCCGTACGGCCCGGACCGCGGTGAGGTCGCGCTCCCCGAGCGTGCCGATGTCGCTGATGTCATTGCGCTCGACGAACCGGCGCAGGGCGGCGACATCGGCGAGGTCGTCCCGGTCCGCGCCCTCGGGCGCGGTGTTCACCAGATCGACGACGGCGTCGAGCGCGCACCGGGTGTCGTGGTTGATCAGCACGATTGGCTCCCTGGCCGGCTGGGTCGGCGGCTGCCCCTGGGCCGCCCTCGATCTGCCCGACTCTAGTCCTGCCGGGCCCCGGTCGTTCACCAGGCGGCCCCGGCGGTCATGCGACGGTGCCGTCACCGCGGGCGCTGCCGCGGCGACGGCACCGTCGCCTGCCTCTGCCGTTTGTCGGGATTGCCATGGTCGGGATCGTCGGTACGTGACAAGGTCGCGCCCCGGCTCGCGCCGTCTCCCCGAGTCGGACGGCCGAGCGCTCAGCTTTCGCCGGGTCTCAGCTCTCCGCCAGGATGTGGGAGAGCTCTGTGTCGAGGTCGAAATGACGGTGTTCGGTACCGGGTGGCACCGCGGCGTCGGTCCGCTTCAGGAACGACTCCAGGGCCCGCGCCGGGGCTTCGAGCAGTGCCTCCCCCTCCGGGGAGCTCAGGGCGATGCAGACGACTCCCTGGCCGTGGCTGCGGGACGGCCACACCCGGACGTCGCCGGTGCCGGTGGGCCGGTGCAGACCCTCGGCGAGAAGATCGCGGGCAAACACCCATTCGACCGTCTCTTCGGCTCCGGTGTGGAAGGTGGCGTGCACGGCGTAAGGGTCGGCCGTGTCATACCGCAGGCCCGCGGGTACAGGCAGTGAGGATTCGCTCGACACAACGAGGCGCAGGTGCAGCTCGCAGCTGACCGTGGTGTTCATAAGCGCCAGGGCCTTTCGCTCAGTGTGCGCTCGGGGATTCGCACGTCGGCGAAATCGACATGCCACCTACGGTGCCGTTGTAAACCCCTCTGACCGTTTTGCGGCTCTTCTGGTAGCTCTTGCGGCCCAGCTCCGGACCGGCCACTACCGCCGTTCCGGTGACTTCCCGCGATCAGGTAAGTTGGGTCACATGAATGCGGAGAGTGACGGGCGCCACGGGACCGCCAAAGCGGGGCCCCAGGTCGCGACGGGGGGCGATGCGCCGAAGAAGGAGCCGGTATGGGGCTCCCGGGCGCCGCGGTTCATCAAGCGGTCCCGCCCGCTCCACCTGAGCTGGCAGGTCGGCGTCTTCATCGTCGGCCTCGGGGTCGTGGCTCTGGGCGTCCTTCTGCTGCCCCTGCCCGGCCCGGGATGGCTGGTGATCTTCGCCGGAATGGCGATCTGGGCGACCGAGTTCGTCTGGGCCCAGCTGGTGCTGGCCTGGACCAAGCGCAAGGTCACCGAGGCGGCGCACCGCGCCCTGGACCCGAAGGTGCGCAGGCGCAATCTCATACTGACCACGATCGCGGTGGTGATCTGTGCCGTGGCGGTGACGGCCTATGTGTGGAAGTTCGGCGTCGTGATGCCGTGGAAGATCGAGCAGTGAGCGGTCCGGCGTCGTAGGACTGGTCATGAGCACGGTCCGGCATGCGCTAATGTTGGGCGTGCGCCAGGGCGATTAGCTCAGTGGGAGAGCGCTTCGTTCACACCGAAGAGGTCACTGGTTCGAACCCAGTATCGCCCACCCTGGACCGAGGGCCCGGAAGGCATCAGCCTTCCGGGCCCTCGGCGTTGTCGCATGTCCGAAGGTGTCCGGGGCGCATGGCGGAAGGTGCCGGGGCCGCGTGACCGAAGGCGTCGGGGCCGCGTGATGGAAGGTGTCCGGCGCCGGGTGTCGGCACGTCCCTTCCAGGCGTCCCTCCCAAGCGCTTTCGTCGAAGCGCTTCACCTCGATCCTGAGTGATCCTGTCCGAACCGTTGACGTACGCCTCGTTGGTCCCTAACTTGTCCCGGCAAGCGCTTGCCTAAAACGTTTCAAGCTAGCGGGGGCAGTCGGACGACCTGCCCGGGAGGGGCGTGTCATGGGTGCTCGGCGATGGACGGTGAGGGCGAGAGGGGCCCGGGCGGCAGCGGCCGTGGTGGCCGCGCTGGGGCTGCTGGCCACCGGCTGCGGCGGCGGAAGCGGTTCAGGGGACGGCAAGGTGACCATCCGCTACTCGTGGTGGGGCGCCAAGGACCGTGCGGAGCTGATCCAGAAGACGGTCAGGCTGTTCGAGAAGGAACATCCGAACATCAAGGTCAAGACGGATTTCTCCGAATACACCGATTTCTGGAGCAAGTTCAATACCCAGGCCGCGGGCGGAAACGCCCCGGACGTCTTCCAGAACTCCTATGCCTTCCTGCGTAAATACGGCGACAAGAACCTCCTCCTGGACCTGAACGGTCAGGCCGACGCCGGGAATCTCAGCCTGAAGGGATTCCGCGACGGGCTGGAGAAGGCCGGGGATATCGACGGCAAGCTCCTGGGAGTGCCGGTCGGCGCCAATACCTTCGCCTTCTTCTACAACCCGGACGCGTATCAGAAGGCCGGGGTCACCGTCGAGGAAGGATGGACCTGGGACGACTTCTTCGCGGCCGCCAAGAAGGTACGCAAGAGCGACGGCACGCTCTACGGCGCCAGCGACAACGCCAATGTGATGTACCTCTACGACCTGTATCTGCGGCAGAACGGCAAGGCGTTCTTCACCAAGGACAACAAGCTCGGCTTCACCAAGGACGACCTCACCGAGTGGTGGGGCCGCTGGCAGAGCCATGCCAAGGCCGGCGAGCTGGTGCCGGGAAAGAAGTCCGAGCAGGCCAAGCCCAAGGCGTCGATCAGCGCCGATCTGTCGGCCTCCGAGTTCACCTGGGACAACTTCCTGGTCCGCTTCGCCGCCGAGACCAAGACCACCCTCGACCTCGGCCCCATCCCGACCACGGACGGCAAGCGCACCGGCCAGTACCTCTCCTCGCTCATGCTCAGCGGCTCCGCCCGCACCCAGCACCCCAAGGAAGTCGCCCAGTTCATCGACTTCATGACCCATGACCCCGAGGTGGGCAGGATCATGGGCTACAACCGCGGCATCCCGGCGACCACCGCCCAGTACGACGCCTATAAGCCCCAGGGCGTCGACGCCAAGATCGCCGCGTATGAGAAGAGCGTGCGCGCCGAGCTGGAGCCGATCACCCCGCACCCGGCCGGCGCCGATGTCGCCGAGGCCGCCTTCCTGAGGATCTACACCCAGGTCGCGCTGGGGCAGAGCTCGATGGGCAAGGCGGTCGACCAGTTCTTTAGCGAGGCCGAGTCCGCGCTCGGCTCGTGAGGAGAGCTTCCGTGACACCGACCACGACGCGGGCGGCGGACGGGGTGCCGCCTCCCGGCGGGACGTCCCCCGAGAAGGCGGCCCCCGGCACCCGCCCCGCTCCGGCGGCGGGGCGGCGGCAGGGCCGCCCGGAGACCCTCGCGGGCTATCTCTTCCTGACGCCCTGGTGCATCGGGATCCTGCTGCTCACCCTCGGCCCCATGCTCGTCTCGCTCTATCTGGCGTTCACCGACTACAACCTCTTCGACTCGCCCAGGTGGATCGGGTTCAAGAACTTCCAGGACCTCTTCCAGGACGACCGCTGGTGGACCTCGGTCCAGGTGACGCTGAAGTACGTGCTGATCGGCACCCCGCTGAAGCTGGCGGCGGCGCTCGCCGTGGCGCTGCTGCTGGTCAAACCCCGTAAGGGGCAGGGCTTCTACCGCTCGGCGTTCTACGCCCCCTCGCTCATCGGCGCCAGTGTGAGCATCGGCGTCGTCTGGCGGGCGATCTTCAACGACGACGCGGTCGTCGACAAGTCGATGAGTCTCTTCGGATGGGACGTCGGCGGCTGGATCGGCGACCCGGACTGGGCGCTGCCCACTCTCATCACCCTGACCGTCTGGCAGTTCGGCGCGCCCATGGTGATTTTCCTGGCCGGGCTGAAGCAGGTACCGGGCGAGCTGTACGAGGCCGCCGAGATGGACGGCGCCGGCCGCTGGCGGCGGTTCCGGTCCATCACCCTGCCGATGATCTCGCCGGTGCTCTTCTTCAACCTCCTGCTGGAGCTCATCCACTCGTTCCAGGTCTTCACCTCGGCGGTGGTGATCGCGGGGTCGGGCACCAATACCGGCGGACCGGGCGACTCCCTGCTGGTCTACGGCTGGTACCTCTACGAGCAGGGCTTCCGCAATCTGCGCATGGGCTACGCCGCCGCGATGGCCTGGATGCTGATGCTCGGCATCGGCCTGGTGACCGCCGTGCTGTTCAGGACCCAGCGCGGCTGGGTGCACTACGAGGAGGATCCCAAGTGAGCGTGTCCCGGCGCGCTGCGCGGGCTGGCCTGAGGAGCCGCGCAGCGACCAAGGAGCGAGCAGTGACGAGGGAAGCCCGCGCTTGGAAGCGCGCCGGGACCGAGCGGGAGGAGGCGTGAGCGCTGCTTCTCTTACGGTCGGGCGGCGGCGGGTGCGCTCGGTCATCTGGCATGTGGGCGCGCTCGCCGTGCTGGCGGTGATCCTCTACCCCGTGGTGTGGGTGATCGGCGGCTCGTTCAAACCCGGTGACCAGATCGTCGGCAGCCTCCAACTGCTGCCCACCGATCCGATCACCGACAACTACCGCCGGCTCAGTGACGGCATCGCGGACGTGCCGATCTCGACCTTCTTCACCAACTCACTGGTGCTGGCGGCCGGTTCGGTGATCGGCGTGCTGTTCTCCTGCTCGCTGGCGGCCTACGCCTTCGCCAGGATCCGCTTCGCCGGGCGCGACGCGCTCTTCACACTCATGATCTCCACCCTGCTGCTGCCGTTCCAGGTGCTGATCATTCCGCAGTACATCCTGTTCCAGAAGCTGGACCTGATCAACACGTATGTGCCGCTGCTGCTCGGCAAGTACCTGGCGGCGGACGCGTTCTTCGTCTTCCTGATGGTGCAGTTCATGCGCGGGCTGCCCCGGGAGCTGGACGAGGCGGCCCGGCTGGACGGCTGTGGCCATCTGCGCATCTACTGGAACGTGGTGCTGCCGCTGTGCCGCCCGGCCCTGATCACCAGCGCGATCTTCACCTTCATCTGGTCCTGGAACGACTTCATCGGGCCGCTGCTCTACCTCAACGAACCGGACAAGTACACGGTCTCGCTGGGCCTGAAGCTCTTCATCGACCAGGACTCCGTCGCCGACTACGGAGGCATGGTCGCCATGTCGCTGGTCGCCCTGCTGCCGGTGCTGCTGTTCTTCCTGGCCTTCCAGCGCTATCTGGTCGAGGGCGCGGCGACGTCCGGGCTGAAGGGCTGAGGCCGTCATGCGAGAAGCCACCGCACGGCGCACCGCGAACCGGCCCGCGCCCGGTCCGCTGCGCTTCGCGCTGTTCGCCGAATGCCTGCTGACCGGCGTGTGGGTGGTGCTCGCCGCCCTGCCGGTGATCACCCTGCTGCCCGCGTTCGCCGCCGGCTGTGCGCACCTGCGCCGTCATCTGGACGGGGAGCGGTCCACCTGGCGGGACTTCCTGGCCGGGCTGCGGGAGGCGACCCGGAGCGGCTGGCGGTTCTCCGCGTTGTGGTGGGCGGCGCTCGCGCTGCTCGCCTTCGATCTGCGGGTGGCCCGCTCGGGGGTCCTGCCCGGCGGGCCCGCGCTGATCGCCGTGAGCGTGGCGGGCCTGCTCGCGGTGGTCGTCCTCGGGCTGCGGACGGCGGCCTTACGGCGGCCCGGCACCGCTTGGCCCGACGCCGCACGTACCGCCGCACGCCAGGGGCTGGCCACCGACCCCGGCGGGTCGCTGCTGCTCATCGGCGGGCTCGCCGTGCTCGCCGTCGCCGCCTGGCAGATGCTGCCGCTGATCGCCCCGGCGGCGGGCGCCCTCGCGGGCTGTGCGGTCGCGGTGGAGCGCCGCGCCCGCGTCTGACCCGGCGCGCCCGTCCCTCCCGGTCATGTCCCCCCGGCCATGGCCATCTGTCATGCACCTGCCCCGACGAAAGGTGAAGCGGACATGCCCCCGATCCCCCGACGCAACCTCCTCAAGGCCGCCGCCGCCACCGGCGCCGCCGTGCCGTTCTCCTGGCTGCTCGCCCACAACGCCCCGAAGGCCGCCGCCAGCAGCCCCGCCGAGAAGGCCGCCGACGAGCCCGTGGACATCACCTGGCTGGAGGACGGCGGCCTGGGCGCGGCCGCGGGCTCCACCTTCGGCGTCCCCTGGCCCAGGGGCGCCCACCCCGGCGACCGGACGTTCGCGCTGACCACCGCCGACGGCACCCAGGTGCCCCTGCAGACCTGGGCCACCGCCTACTGGCCCGACGGCTCGCTCAAATGGACCGCGCACGCGGCGGGGGAGGGCCTCACCGGCAGCGCCTATCGGCTCACCACCGGCACACCCGCCGCGCCCGCCAAGAAGGTCACCGTCTCCGAGAGCGGCGGCAGGATCACCGTCGACACCGGCGTCATCAGGGCCGTGATCGGCAAGGACGGCAAACAGCTCATACGCTCCCTCACCCGCGGTTCCACCGAGATCGCCCGCGACGGCCGCCTGGTCCTGCTCCGCCAGGGCGACGTGGACGACGGCGACCGCGGCCGCGCCGAGTGGGAGCGGTTCGACGGCGAGATCGGCGGGACGAAGGTCGAGCAGAAGGGCCCGGTCCGCGCCGTCGTCCGCATCGACGGCAAGCACCGCAAGGGCCGTCGCGGCTGGCTCCCCTTCACCGTCCGGCTCTACTTCTACGCGGGCGCCGAATCGTTCCGCATGGTGCACACGATCATCTACGACGGCGACCAGAACAAGGACTTCATCCGCGGCCTCGGCGTCCGCTTCTCCGTGCCGATGCGCGACGAGGCGTACGACCGCCACATCCGCATCGCGGGTGAGGGCAAGGGATTCCTCACCGAGGCCGTCAAGGGCATCACCGGACTGCGCCGCGACCCCGGCGCCCACGTCCGCACCGCCCAGGTCAAGGGCGAGAAGCTGCCCGACCCGGCCGGCTGGGACCAGCGTGTCACCTCCCGGCTGCACCTCATCCCCACCTGGGGCGACTACACCCTCTCCCAGCTCTCCGCCGACGGCTTCACCCTGCGCAAGCGCACCAAGCCCGGCCATGGCTGGATCGCGGCGGGCGGCGGCGGCCGGGCGAGCGGTTTCGGCTACGTCGGCGGCGTCAGCGGCGGACTCTCCTTCGGACTGCGCGACTTCTGGGAGAAGTTCCCCGCCCAGCTCGACATCCGCGGCGCCGCCGGGGACGAGGCCGAGGTCACGCTGTGGCTCTGGTCGCCCGAGGCCCAGCCCATGGACCTGCGCTTCTACCACGACGGCATGGGCCAGGACACCTACCCCGAACAGCTCGAGGGCCTTGAGATCACCTACGAGGACTACGAGCCGGAGTTCGGCACCCCGTACGGCATCGCCCGCACCAGCGAACTCACCTTCTGGGCCAACGCGGCCACCCCCGACGCCGACACCCTCGTGCGGCAGGCCGCCGCCGTGCGCACCCCGCCGCAACTGGCCGCCGGACCCGCCGACCTGGCCCGCGCCAAGGTCTTCGGCGGTCTCTTCGCCCCCGTCGACCGCTCCACCCCCGCCAAGGCGAAGGTCGAGGACCGGCTGGACTTCCTCTTCGACTACCACAAGGGCCAGGTCGAACAGCGCCGTTGGTACGGCTTCTGGGACTACGGCGACATCATGCACACCTACGACGGCGACCGGCACCAGTGGCGGTACGACGTCGGCGGCTACGCCTGGGACAACTCCGAACTCTCGCCCGACCTCTGGCTGTGGCTGGCGTATCTGCGCTCCGGCCGCTCCGACATCTTCCGCTTCGCCGAGTCCATGACCCGGCACACCGGCGAAGTCGACGCCTACCACCTCGGCAAGTGGGCCGGGCTCGGCACCCGGCACGGCGTCCAGCACTTCGCCGACAGCGCCAAACAGCAGCGCATCTCCACCGCCCTGTACCGCCGCTACTACTACTTCCTCACCGCGGACGAGCGGATCGGCGACATCATGCACGCCCTCGTCGACTCCGACGAGACGTTCCTCGTCCTCGATCCGCAGCGCAAGGTCCGTGAGGACCCCGACTACGAGCCCGATCCGCACGCCCTGGACATCGGTTTCGGCACCGACTGGAGCGGCCTCGCCGGGGCCTGGCTCACCGAATGGGAACGGCGCGGGCCGAAGGCCGAGAAGGCCGAGGCGCGGCTGCGCTCCACCATGGCGACCATCGCGGCCCAGCCCAACGGCTTCGTCCAGGGCAGCGGGCTCTACGACCTCGACACCGGCAAGTACGCCATCGCCGACCAGCCCAGGGTCAGCGTCTCCCACCTGTCCGCGGTCTTCGGTCTGGTCGAGGTCTGCGCCGAGGTGATCGACCTCATCGACCTGCCGGAGTTCAAGGAGGCGTGGCTGGACTACTGCCGCTACTTCAACGCCACCAAGGCCGAGCAGAAGGCCCGCTACGGCACCGACTTCGGCTCCCTGATCCTGGTCCAGGGCCACTCCCGGCTCGACGCCTACGCCGCCGTCCAGCTGAAGGACGACAAGCTGGCCGCCCGCGCCTGGCAGAAGTTCACCGAACACCACGAGGGCGACGGCTACCCCGACGCCACCGTCAGCTGGAAGTCGGTGAAGGTGGCGGGCCCGGACGTGCTGGAGCCCGGCGTCGAGGCGGCGTGGGTGAGCACCAACGCCACCGCCCAGTACGGGCTCGCCGCGATCCAGAACCTGGCGCTCGTCGGTGACAAGCTGCCGGGTTAGCCGGCTGGCCACGCCGCCACGGCCGGACCACACTTGGGGGCATGGACTGGTGCCATTACCGCTTCCGCAGCCGATGGGACCTCGACGCCCCGCCCGCCGCCGTCTTCGCGGCGCTGGCGAACGGCGACGACTATCCGCGGTGGTGGCCCCAGGTCCGTGAGGTCCGGCGGATCGACGAGCGCAGCGGCGCCGCCCGCTTCCGCTCCCTCGTCCCGTACGACCTGCGGCTGATCGTCAGCGAGGCGCGGCAGGACCCGGCGGACGGCGTGCTGGAGATCGGCTTCGCGGGCGATCTGGAGGGGTGGGCGCGCTGGACGGTGCTGCCCCGGGGGACCGGCACCCGTGCCCTCTTCGAACAGGAGGTGGTGGCCCGCAAGCCCCTGCTGCGGCGTCTGGCGCTCCCCGGCCGTCCCGTCTTCCGGGCCAACCACGCCCTGATGATGCGCTCGGGGCTGCGGGGGCTGCGGGCGCACCTCGCCGCGCGGCCCGCCGGTTCGGCCGGGGCGCCGCCCGGTTCGGCCGGGGCGCCGCCCGGTTCGGCCGGGGCGCCGCCCGGTCCGGCCGGGGCGCCGCCCGGTCCGGCCTCCGGGCCCTCCGGTGGAAACGCGGTTTGAACCAAACCCGCCGCGACCTGTATTGTTCAGGTCGTTCCGCCGGGGGAGACCCCGAAGAGGACAACCCGGGCGATTAGCTCAGTGGGAGAGCGCTTCGTTCACACCGAAGAGGTCACTGGTTCGAACCCAGTATCGCCCACCACCCCATGAGGCCGGGCCGCCAGCAGGCGGCCCGGCCTCATGTCTGTGTGCTTGTACGGCCGGGAGCTGGGTATCCGGATAAAACTTCCGTGGGTGACGATGTGGAGGGGAACTCATGGCCGTCGCGACCGCAGCCGTTCTGTCCCTGGACTGTGCCGAACCCGAAGAGCTCGCCGAGTTCTACGCCCGGGTGCTCGGCGCGGAGATCCAGCCGCTGACCACCCCCGACCGGATCGAGATCGTCGCACCCGGCGGGTCGCGGATGGCCTTCCTGCGGGACCACGGCTTCGCCCCGCCGAGCTGGCCACGGCCGGACGACTCCCAGCAGGCGCACCTGGACCTGCTGGTGGAGGACATCGACGCCGCGGAGCGCCAGGTCGTCGACCTGGGCGCGCGGCCGCTGGACACCAAGAACAACGGCGGCCCGCGCGACGTACGGATCTACTCCGACCCGGCCGGTCACCCCTTCTCGCTCCGCCGGGCCTGAGCGCCGGGCCGCCGGGCCTGAGCGCCGGGCCGCCGGACCTGAGCGTCAGGCCGCCGGACCTGAGTGGTCGTGCGCGCCGAGGATGAACGTCAGGCCGCGGCGGCCAGGTCCGGGCGCAGCGGCCAGGCCGGATCGCAGACCTCGTCCGAGCCGTTGAGCGCGAACCACGCCTGAAGCCCCCGGGCCTGCGCCGCGTACCAGACCGTCTGGCGCGCGTGCAGCTCGGCGGGCGTCAGCGTCTCCAGACGGGAGGCGAACCGGCGGCCCACCGCCCGCACGACGTGCAGCGCGGCCGCCGCGTCCGCCGCCGCGTCATGCGCGCCGGTCAGCTCCACGCCGTAGTGCGCGCACAGATCGATCAGGGTGCGGCGGCCCTTGCGGTAACGGTCCAGATGCTTGTCCAGCACGCGCGGATCCAGCACGGTCATCGAGCGCAGCGCAAGATAGCCCGCCAGGCTGGAGTTGCGATGCCGCTTCAACTCCCGGTCCAGCAGCGTCAGATCGAACGGCGCGTTCATCACCACCAGCGGGGTGCCCCGCGAGACCTGCTCCGCTATCGCCCGCGCCACCTCGTCCACCACCGGCGCCGGCCATCTGCCGTGACGCTGCAGATGGGCGTCGGTCAGACCGTGTATCTCGGTGGCGGCCGGCGGCACCGGCACCCCCGGACTCACCAGCCAGCGCCGGACCTCCGGCAGACTTCCGGTCCCGCGCTGCACCACCAGGGCCGCCGATACGATCCGGTCATGCTCGACATCGACACCCGTGGTCTCCGTGTCAAAGGCGGCGAGCGGCCCCTCGAACCAGGACGGCATGGCCTCAACTCCTCGTGCAGTTCCCCTCGATGACATCTGCATCCCGCCCCGACCAGGTGATACCCGGAGGGAGCACCGTGAACCGCCGCTGTTTGCCGAGGTCCTGACGCGGAGACAACACAGGTGTACGAAGCCGGCGACGACCGGAAGGCGTCACGGACATGACGCTCGCGAAACCCGACCCGGCCCCGACGGCGAGCGGCCTTGCCCTGAGCGGATCACCTCCCGTGCGTGGCCAAATCGCCACCACCGCCTGTATGGAGACCCTTCAGGTGGGCTATCTGCACGCGGTGGCCGCCGCCGCGGGCTGCTCACTGGCCCAGCCCTTCCCCGACCACGGCATCGACTGGCACGTCAGCCACAGCGCGCGCGGCCACGCCGTGGACGACGAGGTCACCATCAAGGTGCAGCTCAAGGCCACGTACCAGATCGCGCCCGACCCTCCGGGGCCGACCTTCGCCTTCACGCTCGACAACGACCACCTGGTCAAGCTGGCCCGCAGCCCGGTCTCCGTGCACAAGATCCTCGTGGTGATGATCGTGCCGCGCGGCCGGGAGGACTGGCTGCGGGCCGGGCATGACCGCCTGTCCCTGCGCCACTGCTGCTACTGGATCAATCTGGCCGGCCACCCGGTCACGGGCCGCCGCCGGACCACCGTGCGGATCCCGACCTCGCGGATCTTCGACGACCGCGCGCTCTGCGAGATCATGACCCGGGTCGGGGCGGGAGGGAGACCGTGATGGACCGACCGTGGCCCCACGACGACCCGGCATCCTTGTCGGTCCCGCGCCCCGACGAGGTGGATCCGGCCGTCCTCGCCGCCCTGCTCGCCCGCCACGGCTGGCGCCGCCGCGGCGGCGCCCCGGGGGCTTACGCCCGCTGGACCCCGCCGGGCCGGCTCGCGGGCGGCACCAGCCTGCTGGTGCCCGAGAGCCGGGACTTCCCCGACAGCGGCGATCTGCTGGGCGAGGCGCTGATGGCGCTCAGGCGCAGCGCCGCCCCCTCCGCCGTGAGGTGCTCACCGGCCTCGCCGTGCCCAGCGACGAGATCCGCTGGCGGCGCGAGGTGCCCGAGTCCCGCGGTGGCACCTCCGCCTGGACCGCGCAGGAGCGGCTGCGCGCCGCCGCCCGCGACACCCTGCTGGCCGGAGCGCTCGCCGCCCGGGGCCGCGCGGGCTACTACGGCGCCCGGCACCGCCGTGCCGCCGAGGCGTCCCTGGAGCGGGTGCTGACCGGGCCCCCGGGCGCCGAGTCCGGCGGCCGTGAGCTGACCGTCTTCGTGCCCGTCGAGGAGGGTGGCCGCGCCACCGCCGTCACCCTGCTGCGCGCGCTGTACGCCCTCCGGGACGCCGCCGACTACCACCGGACGACCGGGGGCATGGAGGCGTATGACGCGGCGGTGGCGGCGGGGGCCAGCCGGGAGCTGACCGAGGCGGTGATCGCGCTGGTCCAGGGCACGGAGGGGGCGCGGGTGGCGCTGGAGTGGTCACCGGCCGCCGGTCCGCCGCCGGGGTTCGCGGCCCGGCCCGATCCGGTGGAGTTCTCGCCCGGCGACCTCCCGGGGTTGCGGGAGGCGGGCGCCCGTTACCTCCGCGATGAGCCGTCCGTTCCCGTGTGCCTCACGGGCGCGGTGGTGCGGCTGCGCCGTACCGGACCCGGCGGTCCCGGGACGGTGCGGCTGCGGGTGCTCTCCGGGGCGGAGGTCGCGCAGGTGCGGATCACCCTGGACGAGGAGGACTACCGCATCGCCGGGCATGCCCATCTGGTGGGCCTGCCGATCCGGGTGCGGGGGCGGCTGGAGAGCCGCGGCGGCTTCCGGCGGCTCAGCGGGGCCACCGGGGTCACCCCGGTGCGGGTGGACGAGGCCGAGCGGGACCGGCTGGTCAAGTCGCTCCAGGAGAACCTGGACTTCTTCGAGGAGGCGTGCGGCGGCGGCCCCTGACCGCCGCCGGGCCCGTGATGGCATCCGGCGAGGGCCGCCCCGAGCGGTGATGGCGTCGGTCCGACGGCCGCCGCGGGCGGTGGCGTGCGCGGTGGGGGTCACCCCGCGCGGTGACGGGGTCCACAACCGTTTCGCGGTCCCGCCCGTCGGCTCGGTACGATTCACGCTGCGCGGCATTCGCCGCGGGGAGCCATCCATCAGTCAGGAGAGACCGGTGTCAGACGTCCGTGTGATCATCCAACGCGATTCCGAGCGGGAAGAACGCGTGGTGGCCACGGGCACTACGACGGCGGACCTCTTCGCCGGTGACCGCTCGATCGTCGCCGTGCGCGTGGGCGGCCAGCTCAAGGACCTGGCGTACCAGCCGACCGAGGGCGACGAGATCGAGCCGGTGGAGATCACCAGCCAGGACGGTCTGGACATCCTGCGCCACTCCACCGCGCATGTCATGGCCCAGGCGGTGCAGGAGCTGTTCCCGGAGGCGAAGCTGGGCATCGGCCCGCCGATCAAGGACGGCTTCTACTACGACTTCGACGTCGAGACCCCGTTCCACCCGGACGACCTCAAGCGCATCGAGAAGAAGATGCAGGAGATCCAGAAGCGGGGACAGCGGTTCTCCCGCCGGGTGGTCACCGACGAGGGCGCGCGCGAGGAGCTGTCCGGCGAGCCGTACAAGCTGGAGCTGATCGGGCTCAAGGGGTCGGCGGCGGACGCCGCCGAGGGCGCGTCGGCCGAGGTCGGCGCGGGCGAGCTGACCATCTACGACAACCTCGACGCCAAGACCGGCCAGCTGTGCTGGAAGGACCTGTGCCGTGGTCCGCACCTGCCGACCACGCGGAACATCCCGGCCTTCAAGCTGATGCGCAGCGCCGCCGCGTACTGGCGGGGCAGCGAGAAGAACCCCCAGCTCCAGCGGATCTACGGCACCGCCTGGCCGACCAAGGACGAGCTGAAGGCGTACCTGGAGTTCCTCGCCGAGGCCGAGAAGCGCGACCACCGCAAGCTGGGCGCGGAGCTGGACCTGTTCTCCTTCCCCGACGAGCTGGGCTCGGGCCTCGCGGTGTTCCACCCCAAGGGCGGCGTGATCCGCAAGGAGATGGAACAGTACTCGCGCAAGCGGCACGAGGAGGCGGGGTACGAGTTCGTCAACACCCCGCACATCACCAAGGCGCGCCTCTTCGAGACCTCCGGCCATCTGCCGCACTACATGGACGGCATGTTCCCGCCCATGGAGTTCGAGGGCCAGGACTACTACCTCAAGGCCATGAACTGCCCGATGCACAACCTGGTCTTCCGGGCGCGCGGGCGGTCCTACCGCGAGCTGCCGCTGCGGCTCTTCGAGTTCGGCATGGTCTACCGCTACGAGAAGTCCGGCGTCGTCCACGGCCTGACCCGGGCCCGGGGCTTCACCCAGGACGACTCGCACATCTACTGCACCAAGGAGCAGATGGCCGATGAGCTCGACAATCTGCTCACCTTCGTGCTCGACCTGCTCCGCGACTACGGCCTGAGCGACTTCTATCTGGAGCTGTCCACCCGGGACGACTCCGACAAGTTCATGGGCAGCGACGAGCAGTGGGAAGAGGCCACCGAGGAGCTGCGCAAGGCCGCCGAGAAGCAGGGCCTGGAGCTGGTGATGGACCCGGGCGGCGCGGCCTTCTACGGCCCCAAGATCTCGGTCCAGGCCCGGGACGCGATCGGCCGCACCTGGCAGATGTCGACCATCCAGGTCGACTTCAACCAGCCGGCCCGGTTCGAGCTGGAGTACACCGCGGCGGACGGCTCCCGGCAGCAGCCCGTCATGATCCACCGGGCGCTCTTCGGCTCGATCGAGCGCTTTTTCGCGGTGCTGCTCGAGCACTACGCGGGCGCCTTCCCGGTGTGGCTCGCCCCGGTCCAGGCGGTCGGCATCCCGATCGGCGACACCCATGTGCCCTACCTGGAGGAGTTCGCCGCCCAGGCCAAGGCGAAGGGCCTGCGGATGGAGGTGGACTCGTCCTCGGACCGGATGCAGAAGAAGATCCGCAACGCCCAGAAGTCCAAGATCCCGTTCATGGTCATCGCCGGTGACGAGGACGTCGCGAACGGCGCGGTGAGCTTCCGCTACCGCGACGGCTCGCAGAAGAACGGCATCCCGACCGACGAGGCGCTGGCCGAGATCGCCGACGCCGTGGAGCGCCGGATCCAGGTCTGATCCGCAGCGGTCTCCACGGAGGCCGGGATTCCGAGGGGCGGCCCTGACCAGGGCCGCCCCTTGGCTCTTCCTCACCCCGGCCGGGCGAATATGCTGGCCCGCATGACGAGTGAGCCGGAACAGCAGATCGGAGTGGGGACGCCTGACGCGTTCCAGCGCCTGTGGACGCCCCATCGGATGGCCTACATCCAGGGGGAGAACAAGCCGACGGGCCCGGGCGCGGGCGATGGCTGTCCGTTCTGCTCCATTCCGGAGAAGTCCGACGAGGACGGCTTGATCATCGCTCGTGGCGCCTCCGTGTACGCCGTGCTCAACCTGTACCCGTACACCGGCGGCCATCTCATGGTCGTCCCGTTCCGGCACATCGCCGACTACACCGACCTCACCGCCGAGGAGACGGTGGAGCTGGCGGAATACACCAAGGCCGCCATGACCGCGCTCCGTACCGCCTCGGGTGCGCACGGTTTCAATATCGGCATGAACCAGGGGACCGTGGCCGGTGCCGGGATCGCGGCGCATCTGCACCAGCACGTGGTGCCACGTTGGGGCGGGGACACCAACTTCATGCCCGTCATCGGCCGGACCAAGGTGCTGCCGCAACTCCTCGCCGACACCCGCCAGTTGCTCGCTGACGCCTGGCCGCAGGCCCAGGCATAGCCACCGGCCCCATGGGGAGGGCCCCGGCCGCGCGGCCGGGGCCCTCCCCATGAGGTGCGTACGGCGATGGCGGTGCGTACGGCGGCTTACGCGTCGTACAGATCGGCCTTCTTCGGGGCCGCGTCCTGGACCTGGCCGCTGAGTGCCAGCGAGCGGTTCCCGAAGCGCTCGGTGTCCACGCCGTGGTGCTTGAGCACCCCGATGGCCGCCTCGTGGACCACCCGCAGCACCGGGGTGGCGGCCCGCAGCGCGTCGTCCGCCATGAAGCGGTGCCGCCAGGGCTTGTCCGCCCAGGCGTGCCGCAGACCGAACGGCTCGGGCAGCACCAGCTTGCCCCCGAGGTGGTCCAGGATCGGCGGGTACCAGGTGAAGGGGGCGCGCGCGGCCAGCCGCACGACCTCCTTCGCGTTCACCAGCGGCAGCGGGACGGACTTGGTCTCCCAGAACCGGAAGGTTTTGGCGACCGTCTTGCTGGGCGCCGAGGGCTTGCTGGTGAACAGCGGGTGCACCGGCCCCAGCGCATGCCCGGTGACCTCGATCCGCAGCGTCTTGTGGAGCAGGGTCACCGTGATCATCAGGGTGATCACCAACTGGCCGTCCCAGAGCACGAACTGCACACCCAGGTAGTGCCGGTCACCGGCGCCGAACTGCTGCTGGTCGCAGATCCGCTGCAGCTCGACGCCCTTTATCTGGAAGCCCTCCTCCTCGGAGGTGCCGCCGCGCTCGACCGCCTTGGCCCCCTCGCCGATCGGCGAGACCACCCAGTGGCGCACGGAGGGGGCGGGGAAGCCGCCGGTGTGCAGCGGGGTGCGCTCCAGCATGCGCAGCTGGTCGTGGATCGCCCGTATGACGTCCCAGCTGCGGAAGGGGTCGATCTCCTTGTCGGGATCGGCCGAGACCAGGTCCTCGGCCAGCTGCCAGCTGCCCCAGCGGGTGCCCATGCCCAATATGCCCTTCGGGCCCGCGTAGAAGACCACATTGCTGTACTGCTCGGCGGTGAGCTTGTGGAGCGCCTTGCGCAGCTCCTCGGCGGCGGTCTGACCCGGGTGGTTGGGCACCGTCTCGGGCACCTTGGCGCCGACGCCGCCGCCCGAGAGCAGCCCGCCCCAGGAGTCCCGGAGCTCCTTGGCGGTGCGCTCGCAGATCTGCTTGGCGATGTACCAGCCGATCACCGGGGCGACCACGACGCCGCGCAGATATATCCCCCAGAAGCCGCCGAAGGGCAGCTTGACCAGGAAGATGACGACCATCACGCCGAGCGCCACCAGCAGCGCCGTGCCGAGCGCACCCATCCGCTTGTCCTGCGCCCCGGCGACCGAACGGCGCAGCTGGAAGGCGCCGAGCCACAGCAGCGTCCCGGGCAGGAACAGCACCCCGAAGATCACCATGACGGCGGTGAGCCGGGCGTCACGGGTCTTGCGGATGCGGTTGGCGGCCAGGCAGTGCTCGACGACCGTCTGCGGCTCTATGCCGAAGGACTGGATCACCTGGGCCCGGCCGCCGCCGAGCATTCTCAGCTGGACGGCGCGCGCGAACGCCTCGCCCAGATTCGGCTCGAAGAGCGAGATCCTCGGCTTCTTGACCTCCGAGACCGTCCACTCCGAATTGGCGTCGAGCAACTTTGCCACGGGGTCGTCGCGGTAGGCGGCCGAGGCGAGTGCCTGTGTCGCCGCCGTCTGTCCCGCCGCTCCCGACAGGGGAACCTGCGCCCCGGGACTGAAGTCGAATCCGTCCGTCACCAACGCCCCCAATACGGCACGCCCTTGCGCTGCGACCTCAGCGTATCCGGGGTGTACGCCGCCTGTCGCCAGGGCGTGTGCGGCCTGTGGAAAACCCTCGAGGCGAAGACCGCCCGAGGAACCGCCGGTGGACGGCCGACGGCGAAGGCCCGCCCGCCCCGGCGCGGTTGGGGCGGGCGGGCCGTGACATACGCCACGGACGGGCCGTGAACTACGCCTGCGCGCTTACCGGTTCGCGCTACGCCTGACGCGCTTGCCAGTTCACGCTACGCCTGCGCGGTCGCCTGTTCGCGCATCCGCTCGGCCAGCTGGTGGGGCATCGGCTCGTGCCGGGCGTAGGAACGGCTGAACCGTCCCGTGCCATGCGACAGCGATCGCAGATCGACCGCGTACCGACCGATCTCGATCTCCGGCACGTCCGCCTTGATCAAGGTCTGTCCGTCGCCCGACTGTTCGGTGCCGACGACCCGGCCGCGCCGGCCGGACAGATCGCTCATGACGGCGCCGACATAGTCGTCCGAGACCAGCACGCCCAGCTCCACCACCGGTTCCAGCAGGTCGATCCGGGCGTCGGCGGCCGCCTCGCGCAGCGCGAGCGCGCCCGCCGTCTGGAAGGCGGCGTCGGAGGAGTCCACCGAGTGCGCCTTGCCGTCCAGCAGCGTGACCCGCACATCGACCAGGGGGTACCCGGCGGCGACGCCGCGCGCCGCCTGGCCGCGCACGCCCTTCTCGACGGACGGGATGAACTGCCGGGGCACCGCGCCGCCCACGACCTTGTCCACGAACTCGATGCCCGAGCCCTCCGGCAGCGGCTCCACCTCGATCTCGCAGATCGCGTACTGGCCGTGCCCTCCGGACTGCTTGACATGGCGGCCGCGCCCGGCCGATTTGCCCGCGAAGGTCTCGCGCAGCGAGACCCGGTACGGTACCGCGTCCACCTGGACGCCGTACCGGCTGCGCAGCCGTTCCAGCGCGACGTCCATATGCGCCTCGCCCAGGCACCACAGGACCACCTGATGGGTATCCGGGTTCTGCTCCAGGCGCATCGTCGGGTCCTCGGCGACCAGCCGGGACAGGCCGAGCGACAGCTTGTCCTCGTCCGGTTTGCTGTGTGCCTGGATGGCCACGGGCAGCAGCGGATCGGGCATCTGCCAGGGCTCCATCAGGAGCGGCTGGTCCTTGGACGAGAGCGTGTCGCCGGTCTCGGCGCGGGTCAGCTTGGCCACGCACGCCAGATCGCCCGCGATGGCCTGGGAGAGGGTGCGCTGCTGCTTGCCGAAGGGCGCCGACAGGGCGCCGACCCGCTCGTCCACGTCGTGGTCCTCATGGCCGCGGTCCTCCAGACCGTGCCCGGACACATGGACGGTCTCGTCGGGCCGGAGGGTGCCGGAGAAGACCCGCACCAGGGAGATGCGGCCGACATACGGATCGGAGGAGGTCTTGACCACCTCGGCGGCCAGCGGGCCGTCCGGATCGCAGCTCAGCGGCGGGCGTGCGGCGCCCTGCGGGGTGGTGACGGCGGGCGTCTCGCGCTCCAGCGGGGACGGGAAGCCGCCGGTCACCAGGTCCAGCAGTTCGATGGTGCCCAGCCCCTGCTTGGACCCCTCCGCGGCGGGCGCCGCCGCCAGCACGGGGTGGAAGCTGCCGCGTGCGACGGCCTTCTCCAGGTCCTCGATCAGCGTCTTGACGTCGATCTCCTCACCGCCGAGATAGCGGTCCATGAGGGTCTCGTCCTCGCTCTCGGCGATGATCCCCTCGATGAGCCGGCCGCGGGCCTCCTCGACCAGCGGCAGCTGGTCCTCCCGGGGCGGCGATTCGGTGCGCACCCCCGAGGAGTAGTCGAAGACCCGCTGGGTGAGCAGCCCGATGAGCCCGGTGACGGGGGCGTGCCCGTCCGGCCCCGGCTCCCCGCGCAGCGGCAGGTACAGCGGCAGCACGGCGTCGGGGTCGTCGCCGCCGAAGCTGTCCCGGCACAGCTCGGTCATCTCCTCGAAGCTGGCGCGGGCCGCCTCGAGGTGGGTGATCACGATGGCGCGCGGCATCCCGACCGCGGCGCACTCGTCCCAGATCATGCGGGTGGCCCCGGTGATGCCCAGGGCGTCCTGGGCGGCCGAGACAACGAAAAGGGCCGCGTCCGCGGCGCGCAGACCGGCCCTGAGTTCCCCGACGAAATCGGCATAGCCCGGGGTGTCCAGAAGATTGATCTTCATCCCGCCCCATTCGACGGGGACCAGCGACAGCTGGATCGAACGCTGCTGCCGGTGCTCGATCTCGTCGTAGTCCGAGAGGCAGCCGCCGTCCTCGACCCTGCCCGCCCGGTTGACCGCTCCCGTCGCCAGTGCGAGGGCCTCCACCAGCGTCGTCTTTCCGGTCCCACTGTGGCCGACCAGAACCACATTCCGCAGGGAGCTGGGCCGGTCGGCCGCCACTGCCCTTCCGGCGGCCCCTGGGTGCGTACTCGTCTTGTCGCCCATGTGTCTCGCCTCCCGGTCGACACCTTGCGATACTTCGAGCTTTCCACCCCTGTAACGGTGCGTCCATACGTCACACATGCGGCCGTACCGCGCGCGGGGTCGCGGAGCCGTCCGACAGGTGCACGGCGCCCCTCCGGGGCGTGGCTACGATGGGCGCGCCGGTGGCCTCTTGACCATCCGGCCCGTTTCGACCCCCCGGGAAGGTCATGCTGAACAAGTACGCGCGTGCATTCTTCACGCGTGTTCTCACACCGTTCGCCGCCCTGCTCATCCGTCTCGGGGTCAGTCCCGACGCGGTCACCCTCACCGGCACCGCCGGCGTGTGCGCGGGCGCACTGGTCTTCTATCCCCGGGGGGAGTTCTTCTGGGGCACCGTCGTCATCACGCTGTTCGTCTTCTCCGACCTGGTCGACGGCAATATGGCGCGGCAGCTGGGGCGCTCCAGCCGCTGGGGCGCGTTCCTCGACTCCACGCTGGACCGGGTGGCCGACGGCGCGATCTTCGGAGGTCTGACGTTGTGGTACGCGGGCCGCGGGGACGACAATGTGCTGTGTGCGGTGACGATCTTCTGCCTCGCCAGCGGTCAGGTGGTCTCGTACACCAAGGCGCGCGGCGAGAGCATCGGCCTGCCGGTGAACGTCAACGGGCTGGTGGAGCGTGCCGAGCGGCTGGTGATCTCACTGGTGGCGTGCGGCTTCTCGGGGCTGCACAAGTTCGGTGTGCCGCACATCGACATCCTGCTCCCGATCGCCCTGTGGGTCGTGGCCGTCGGCAGCGCGGTGACCCTGGTCCAGCGGGTGGTGACGGTGCGCCGGGAGGCCGCCGAGGCGGACGCCGGGGAGCAGACGGTGCCCCAGGGGGGCGAGGCGCGGTGAAGGAGAGGCTGACCGACGCGCTGTACGGACTCGGCTGGAGCACGGTCAAGAAGCTCCCGGAGCCGGTCGCCGTGGCGCTGGGGCAGCGCATCGCCGACCAGACGTGGAAGCGGCGCGGCAAGGGCGTGCTGCGCCTGGAGGCCAATCTGGCGCGCGTGGTGCCGGACGCCTCGCCCCGGCGGCTGGCCGAGCTGTCGCGGGCGGGCATGCGCTCGTACCTGCGCTACTGGATGGAGTCCTTCCGGCTCCCGGCGTGGAGCCCGGAGCGGATACGGGCCGGCTTCGACGTCAAGGACGTGCACTATCTGGTGGACGGTCTCGCCGAGGGCCGGGGCGTGGTCCTGGCGCTGCCGCACATGGGCAACTACGACCTCGCCGGGGCCTGGGTGACCACCCATCTGGGGGTGCCCTTCACCACGGTCGCGGAGCGGCTGAAGCCGGAGTCGCTGTACGACCGGTTCGTGGCCTACCGCGAGGGGCTGGGCATGGAGGTGCTGCCGCACCAGGGCGGGAGCGCCTTCGGGACGCTGGCGCGGCGGCTGCGCTCGGGCGGTCTGGTGTGCCTGGTGGCCGACCGCGATCTGTCGGCCTCGGGCGTGGAGGTGTCGTTCTTCGGCGAGCGGGCGAAGATGCCGGCCGGGCCCGCCGCGCTCGCCCTCCAGACCGGCGCCCCGCTGCTGCCGGTGACCCTCTGGTACGACCAGTCGCCGGTGATGCGGGGGCGGGTGCATCCGCCGGTCGAGGTGCCCGGGGACGGGAACCGCGCGGAGCGGATCGCCGTCATGACCCAGGAGATGGCCGACGCCTTCGCCTCGGGGATCTCCGAGCACCCGGAGGACTGGCACATGCTGCAGCGGCTGTGGCTCGCGGACCTGGATCGCGGTCCCGGAGGCCCGGGAAGCGCCGGAGATCCCGGACGCCCTGAAATGGAGAAGCCTTGAGGATCGGGATCGTCTGCCCGTACTCCTGGGACGTCCCGGGTGGCGTCCAGTTCCACATCCGCGACCTTGCCGATCATCTGATCCGGCGCGGCCACCAGGTCTCCGTGCTGGCCCCGGCGGACGACGAGACGCCGCTGCCGCCCTACGTGGTCTCCGCGGGGCGCGCGGTGCCGGTGCCGTACAACGGCTCGGTGGCCCGGCTGAACTTCGGCTTCCTGTCGGCCGCGCGGGTGCGCCGCTGGCTGCACGACGGCGCCTTCGACGTCATCCACATCCACGAGCCCACCTCGCCCTCGCTGGGGCTGCTGGCCTGCTGGGCGGCCCAGGGGCCGATCGTCGCGACGTTCCACACCTCCAATCCGCGCTCCCGGGCCATGATCGCCGCGTATCCGATCCTGCAGCCGGCGCTCGAGAAGATCAGCGCGCGGATCGCGGTGAGCGAGTACGCCCGCCGGACGCTGGTGGAGCACCTCGGCGGTGACGCGGTCGTCATCCCCAACGGCGTCGATGTGGACTTCTTCGCCGACGCCGAGCCGAAGGAGGAGTGGCAGGGGGAGACGATCGGCTTCATCGGCCGGATCGATGAGCCCCGTAAGGGGCTGCCGGTGCTGATGCGCGCCCTGCCGAAGATCTTCGAGGCCCGGCCGGGGGCACGGCTGCTGATCGCCGGGCGCGGCGACGAGAAGGAGGCCGTGGCCGATCTGCCCGCGCCGCTGCGGGAGCGCGTCGAGTTCCTGGGGATGGTCAGCGACGAGGACAAGGCGCGGCTGCTGCGCAGCGTCGATGTCTACATCGCGCCCAATACGGGCGGCGAGAGCTTCGGCATCATCCTCGTCGAGGCCATGTCGGCGGGCGCCGCGGTCCTCGCCAGCGATCTGGACGCGTTCGCCCAGGTGCTGGACGGGGGAGCGGCGGGCGAGCTGTTCGCCAACGAGGACGCCGACGCCCTGGCCGCCGCCGCGGTGCGGCTGCTGGGCAACGAGGAGCGGCTGGCCGAACTCCGGGAGCGGGGCAGCCGGCACGTGCGGCGCTTCGACTGGTCGACGGTGGGGGCGGACATCCTCGCGGTCTACGAGACGGTGACGGACGGGGCGGCGTCCGTGGCCGCTGACGACCGTACGCGGCTGTGGGCGCGGCTGGGGCTCGCCAGGGACTAGCCAGGGTCCTTCTGGCGGAGTGCGACGTCCGCGGCGGACTGCTCCCCGCCCCGCCCCTTCCCGAAACCGGGGCTCCGCCC
>NZ_JAEEAP010000579.1 GCF_016103465.1 Streptomyces sabulosicollis | reverse complement strand
CGCCCCACGCCCCGAGCCGCTCCCGTACCGCCTCCACCGGCAGCGCGACCGACACCATCCCGCCCAGCCCCGACAGCGCCCGCAGCGCCTTGCTCCGCAACGCCACCACCTTCGCGGCGTCCTCCAGCGACAACGCACCCGCCACACACGCCGCCGCGATCTCACCCTGCGAATGACCGATGACCGCAGCGGGCTCCACCCCGTACGAACGCCACAACTCCGCCAGCGACACCATCACCGCCCACAACACCGGCTGCACCACATCCACCCGCTCCAACGCGGCCGCGGCGCCCTCACCACCCCGCAACACGTCCCCCAGCGACCAGTCGTCCACGAACGGCGCCAACGCCGCCGCACACTCGCCCACCCGCTCCGCGAACACCGGCGAGGACTCCAGCAACGCAGCCGCCATCCCCACCCACTGCGACCCCTGACCGGGGAAGACCAGCACCGCCTGGTCCCGGGCGGCCGCCGCCCCCCGCACCACACCAGGCGCCGCAGCGCCCTCTGCCAACGCACCCAGCCCGTTCAACAGGCCGTCCCCATCGCCCGCCAGCACCACCGCACGGTGCTCGAAGACACTGCGCGTGGTCACCAACGACAGCCCGATATCGGCCGGCGAAACCTCCCGGCGCTCGCGCACATGCCTCAGCAGCCGCTCCGCCTGTGCCTCGACCGCCGCATCCGAACGCCCGGAGATCACCCACGGCGTGATCTCCGGCAGCTCCCCAGCCGGGACGCCGTCACCGGCACCATGGCCAGGCGCGTCGTCGGCCGGAGCCTGCTCCAGCACGGCGTGGGCGTTGCTTCCGCTCATCCCGAAGGAGGAGACCGCCGCGCGGCGCGGCCGTCCCGTCTCCGGCCAGGGCATATCGTCCATCAGCAGGCGCACGCCACCCGCGGACCAGTCCACATGCGGTGACGGCTCATCGATGTGCAGCGTCTTCGGCAGCGCGCTGTGCCGCATCGCCATCACCATCTTGATGACACCAGCCACACCGGCCGCCGCCTGTGCGTGGCCGATGTTCGACTTCACCGAGCCGAGCCACACCGGCTGGTCCGCGGGCCGGTCCTGGCCGTAGGTGGCCAGCAGTGCCTGCGCCTCGATGGGATCGCCCAGCTTGGTGCCGGTGCCGTGGGCCTCGACCGCGTCCACCTCGGCCGCCGACAGCCGCGCGTTCTCCAACGCGGCGCGGATCACCCGCTGCTGAGACGGTCCGTTCGGGGCGGTCAGGCCGTTGGACGCGCCGTCCTGGTTCGTCGCCGACCCCCGGATGAGACCCAGCACCTGGTGTCCGTTGCGTCTGGCGTCCGACAGCCGCTCCACGAGCAGCAGCCCGACGCCCTCGGCGAATCCGAAGCCGTCGGCCTGATTGCTGAACGCCTTGCACTTGCCGTCCTCGGACAGCGCGCGCTGACGGCTGAAGTCCACCAGAGCGACCGGTGTGGACATCACCGTCGCACCACCGGTCAGCGCCATGTCGCACTCGCCCTGGCGCAGCGCCTGCACCGCCAGGTGCAGCGCGACCAGGGACGACGAGCAGGCGGTGTCCACTGTTACGGCAGGCCCCTCGAGGCCGAAGGTGTAGGAGATCCGGCCCGAGGCCACGCTGCCCGCGCTGCCCATGCCGAGGTAGCCCTCGAAGCCTTCGGGGGCGTTCCCTTCCAGACGGGTGCCGTAGTCGTTGTACATGACGCCGACGAAGACGCCGGTCCGGCTTCCCTTCGCCGTCTCCGGGGCGATACCGGCCCGCTCGAACGCCTCCCACGACGTCTCCAGCAGCAGCCGCTGCTGCGGGTCCATCGACAGCGCCTCACGCGGCGAGATCCCGAAGAACTCCGGGTCGAATTCGTCCGCTTCGTAGAGGAAGCCACCGTTGCGCACGTAGTACGTGCCCTCACGCGACGGGTCCGGGTCGTAGGTGGACTCGAGGTCCCAGCCACGGTTGGACGGGAGCGGCGACGTGGCATCGGTGCCCGCCATCACCAGCTGCCACAGCTCCTCGGGGGTCCGCACCCCACCGGGGAAGCGGCAGCTCATGGCCACGATCGCGATCGGCTCGTCGTCCGTGCGCGACCGGCCCCCGGAGTACCCGCCGGCGGCCCGTGCCGTGGTGGCCGTGTCCTGGGAGCCGAGGATCTCCGAGCGCAGATAGCCCGCCAGGACCGTCGGATTCGGGTAGTCGAAAACGAGCGTCGCCGGGAGGCGCAGACCCGTTTCCGCGCTCAGACGGGCCCGCAGGTCCACGGCGGTGAGCGAGTCGAAGCCCAGATCCTTGAAGGGGCGTCCCACCTCCACGGCGTCCGACGTGGCGTGCCCCAGAACGGCGGCCACATGGACGCGGATCAGCTCTTCGAGCAGGAACCGCTCCTGATCCGCCTCGGACATGCTGACCAGTCGCCGCCGCAGGCGGGCGGCGACCTCATCCGCGCCCGCGTCTCCGGCGCCCGCGACCCGCCGGACGGTCATGCCCGGCACGACGTCGCGGAAGAGGGCGGGGAGGCCGGCGCCCTGCGCACGCAGCGCCGGGATGTCCAGCCGGAAGAGAACCGGTACCACGGCGTCCGAGACCAGAGCGGCGTCGAACAGCTCAAGCCCCTCGTCGGTGGCCAGTGGCACCACGCCCGAGCGGGATATCCGCCGGATGTCCTCCTCGCCGAGGTGTCCGGTCATGCCGCTGGCCTCGGCCCACAGACCCCACGCCATCGACACACCCGGCAGCCCCCGGGTCCGGCGCCAGGACGCCAGGCCGTCCAGGAACACATTCGCCGCCGCGTAATTGCTCTGCCCCGCGCCGCCCAGCACACCACTGGCCGAAGAGAACAACACGAACGCCGACAGGTCCAACCCCTCGGTCAGCTCGTGCAGATTCCACGCCGCGTCCACCTTCGCCCGCAACACCGGCTCAACCCGCTCACGGGTCAGCGACGTCAGCAGCCCGTCATCGAGCACACCCGCCGCATGCACCACACCGCTCAATGCGAAGCCCGTCGGCAACCCCGACAACACCCCGGCCAGAGCCTCGCGATCCGCCGCGTCACACGCCGCGATCACCACCTCGGCGCCAGACGCCTCCAGCTCTGCCCGCAGCTCCGTCGCGCCCTCGGCCTCCGCACCACGGCGAGACAGCAGCACCAGCTTCCTGACCTCGTGCCGGGTCACCAGGTGCCGGGCCACCAGGCCGCCCAGCACACCCGTGCCTCCGGTCACGAGCACCGCGCCGGAGCCGAACACCCCCGACTCCGGGACGTCACCCGAAGGCAGCGACCGGCCCAGGCGCGGCACCCGCACCACACCCGACCGCACCACCGCCTGCTCCTCCCCCAGAGCCAGCACCCCGGGAAGAACGCCCTCGACCCCGGTCATGTCATCGGTGTCCACCAGCACCAGACGCCCGGGGTTCTCCGCCTGCGCGGACCGCACCAGACCCCACACCGCGGCCCCCGCCATATCCACCACGCCGTCGCCCGCGTCGACGGCGCCCCGGGTCACCACCACCAGCCGCTCATCCGTGCGATCCTCGTCCGCCAGCCACGCCTGCAGCCGCTCCAAGACCTCGAGGACCCGCCCATACACCTCGCCCACCACATCCGCACCGCCGGAGACCACCCTCAGGACCTCGGTCCCCGGCGCCACCTCATCCGCCCCGACAGCCCCGGGCGCATCCACCCACTCCACCCGGAACAGCGCGTCCCACGCCGCCCGGCCCGCAGTGTTCAGCTGATCCGCGTCGACCGGACGCAACACCAGCGACTCGACCGACGCCACCCCACGCCCCGACTCATCCCCCACCAGCACCGACACCGCGTCCGACCCGGCGCCCGCCGGAGCCAGCCGCACGCGCAGCGAGGTCGCGCCCACCGCCTCCAGCGCGAACCCACGCCAGGAGAACGGCAGCAGGCTCCCCGAACCACCCGCGAGGTCCTCGCTCACACCCATCGCGTGCAACGCCGCGTCGAACAGCGCCGGATGCAGACCGAACTGGCCCGCCCGCTCCCGCTCCCCCTCCTCGAGCTCGACCTCCGCGAACACCTCGCCGTCACGCCGCCACGCACGCTTGAGCCCCTGGAAGACCGGCCCGTACTCCAGCCCGTTCTCCGCCGCCCGCGCATACTCACCCGACACATCAACCGGCTCGGCCCCCACCGGAGGCCATACGCCGAAGTCGAACCGGGCCTCGGCGCCTGGCGCGGCCGCACCCAGCAGACCGTGGGCGTGCCGCGTCCACGCACCGCCCTCACCCTCCGCTTCCTCCCGCGAGAACACAGTCACCTCGCGGAAGCCGGACGCATCCGCCTCCCCCACCTCGACCTGAAGGTGCACCCCGCCCTTCTCGGGCACGATCAGCGGCGCTTCCAGAATCAGTTCCTCGACCCGACCACAGCCGACCTGATCGCCCGCCCGTACCACCAGCTCCACGAACGCCGTCCCGGGCAGCAGCTTCACCCCGTGGACGGCGTGGTCCGCCAGCCACCCATGGGTGGCCAGTGACAGCCGTCCGCTCAGCAGCACTCCGCCACCACTGGCCATCGACACCACCGCGCCCAGCAACGGGTGTCCCAGCGAGCCCAACCCCACCGAACCCACATCGCCCGCACCCGCGGGCGCGTCGAGCCAGAAGCGCTCCCGCTGGAAGGCGTAGGTCGGCAATTCGACGCGGCGGGCGCCACGGCCGGCGAACACCTTCCGCCAGTCAACGGTTGCCCCGCTGACATGGAGCTCGGCGGCGGAGGTCAGGAACCGCTCGGGCCCGCCCTCGTCCCGCCGCAGCGTGCCGACGACCACCGCCTGGGCGTCAGCGGCCTCCACGGTCTGCTGCACCGGCAGGGTCACTACCGGATGCGGGCTCACCTCGATGAACACGGTGTGGCCCGCGTCGAGCAGGAGGCGGGTGGTGGCCTCCAGCTCCACGGTCTGCCGCAGGTTGCGGTACCAGTACTCCGCGTCCAGACCGGCGGTGTCCACCAGCTCACCGGAGACCGTCGAGTAGAACGGCACCTCCGACGAACGCGGCGCGA
>NZ_JAEEAP010000578.1 GCF_016103465.1 Streptomyces sabulosicollis | reverse complement strand
CCCCCAACCGCCCGCCCGGGGGCCCGACTCGCGCCCGCTCGTCCTACAGCGCCGCCGCGCCCCGGTCCCGGAGGGACTGGCCGTACTGCTGGAGCACCCACAGTTCGTTCTGCACGGCGGCGAGGTGGGCGGGGTCGGCGTGCTGCCCCAGGCGCTGGAGGGCGCCCCGCACCTCGGCCACGCGGTGATTCACCGCGGCCAGCCGGACGGCCACCAACTGCACGCCCGCGTACGCCTCGTCGGGGTCGCGGCGGGTGTGCGGCGGCTCGACGGCGAGCTCGGTGACCATCGCCCGAACCGTGTCGTCGGGCGCCGCCTCCCGGACCCGGGCGAGATAGTCGTCGTCCGCGGCGGCCGCGCCGCCCGCGTCCTCGATGGCGCGGCGCACCGCCGCGTACGGCGGGGCGGTGAACTCGTCGATGCCGTAGGCGTCGAAGGCCGGGGAGACCAGATGGGGGTGTTGCAGCGCCAGCTTGAGCAGCTCGCGCTCGACGCGATGGGCGGGGCTGCGCAGGTTCAGGGCCGGACCGCGCGGGACCGGCGGCGCGCCCGCGCCGCCGGGGCCTCCGTCGGGGGCTCCGCCGGGACCGCCACGGCCGCGCTGGTCACCGCGGCCGCCGTACCGGGCCCCGCCCGCACCGCCGCCGCCCCGCTGATCGCCGCGGGCCCCGTGCTCCGGGCCGCCGTTCTGCCTGCTGCGGGCCAGCCCGCGCACCCGGCGGATGATCGACTGCTCCTCCGCCTGGGTGGCGATGCCGACCATCCCGATCAGCCGGATCGCATAGCGGTCCCGCAGCCCGGGGTTCTTGATCGCCGCGACGACCGGCACCGCCTCGTCGACCGCGGCGATGCGGCCCTCCTCGGTGTCCAGGTTGTAGCGGGAGACGATCGACTTCAGCGCGAACGCGAACAGCGGGGTGCGGCTGTCGACCAGGGACGCCACGGCCTCGTCGCCGCGGGCCAGGCGGAGTTCGCACGGGTCCATCCCGTCGGGCGTGATCGCGATGGAGGTCTCGGCGGCGAACCGCTGGTCGTCCTCGAAGGCGCGCAGGGCCGCCTTCTGCCCGGCCGCGTCGCCGTCGAAGGTGAAGACGACCTCCGCGCCCGCGTTGTCCATCAGCAGCCGCCGGAGGATCTTGATGTGGTCGCCGCCGAAGGAGGTGCCGCAGGTGGCGATGGCGGTGGTGACCCCCGCGAGATGGCAGGCCATGACGTCCGTATAGCCCTCGACCACCACCGCGCGGCTGGACTTGGCGATCTCCTTCTTCGCGAGGTCGATGCCGTAGAGGACCTGGGACTTCCGGTAGAGCGGGGTCTCGGGGGTGTTGAGGTACTTCGGGCCGTTGTCGTCCTCGCGGAGCTTCCGGGCGCCGAAGCCGACGACCTCACCGGCGATGTCCCGGATCGGCCACATCAGCCGGCCCCGGAACCGGTCGATGGGGCCGCGGCGGCCCTCCTGGGCCAGTCCGGAGACGATCAGCTCCTTGTCGGTGAAGCCGCGGCCGCGCAGATAGCGGACGAGGTGGTCCCAGCCCGCCGGGCTGTAGCCCACGCCGAAGTGCTGCGCCGCGGCCTGGTCGAAGCCGCGCTGGGCCAGGAAGGTGCGGCCGATCTCCGCCTCGGGGCGCTCCAGCTGCTCCACGTAGAACTGCGCGGCCGCCTTGTGGGCCTCGACCAGCCGGGTGCGCTCGCCCTGCTGGCGGCCGGGGGTGTAGCCCCCCTCCTCGTAGCGCAGGGTGATCCCGGACTGGGAGGCCAGCCGCTCGATGGTCTCGGCGAAGGAGAGGTGGTCGATCTTCATGACGAAGTCGACCGTGTCGCCGCCCTCCTGGCAGCCGAAGCAGTAGTAGAGCCCCTTGCTGGGGCTGACCTGGAAGGACGGGGTCTTCTCGTCGTGGAAGGGGCACAGGCCCTTGAGATTGCCACCCCCCGCGTTCCGCAGCTGGAGGTATTCGGATACGACGGCGTCGATCGGGACCGCTGCCCGCACCGCCTTCACGTCGTCATCGTTGATCCTGCCTGCCACGCCCGAATTCTACGGCCGGGGTCCGACACGGCTGTCCGTCGCCCGCCGGACCCCGGTGCCCGAGGGCCTACGGCAGCAGCGAGGTGAGCGGGACGGCCGGGTCGGCCAGGGCCACCGGGTCGAGCTGCCGACCGCCGCGGATGAGCCGTTGGATCGATTCGGTGACGTCCCAGACGTTGACGTTCATGCCCGCGAGCAGACGGCCGTCGTTCAGCCAGAAGGCGATGAACTGCCGCTTGCCGACGTCGCCGCGCACCAGCACCTGGTCGTAACTGCCGGGCGGGGCGTAGCCGGAGTACTCCAGGCCGACGTCGTACTGGTCGGAGAAGAAGTACGGCACCCGGTCGTACGCGACGTCCTGGCCGAGCATGGCGCGGGCCGCCGCCGGGCCGCCGTTCAGGGCGTTGGCCCAGTGCTCGACGCGCAGCCGGGCGCTCGGCGGGAGCGCGGCCCGTACGGAGGTGCCCTCGAGGAACGCGAGCGGGGCGGAGGCCACGTCGCCCGCCGCGAAGATGTCCGGGTCGCTGGTGCGCAGCGAGGTGTCGACCGCGATGCCGCCGCCCGCCGCGCGGTCCACCACCTCCAGGCCCGCGGCCTCGGCGAGGGCGGTGCGCGGGGCGGCGCCGATCGCGGCCAGCACGCTGTGGGCGGGGTGCTCCTCGCCGTCGTCGGTGAGGGCGGCCAGCACCATGCCGTCCTGGCCGGTGATCTCGGTGAGGCGGGCGCCGAAGTGGAAGCGGACGCCGTGCTCGCCGTGGAGGTCGGCGAAGAGGGCGCCCAGTTCGGGGCCGAGGACGGGGTGGAGCGGGGTGGTCTCGGGCTCGACGATGGTCACCTCGGCGCCGTAGCCGCGGGCGGCGGCCGCGACCTCGAGGCCGATCCAGCCCGCGCCCGCGATGACCAGCTGGCCGTTGTCCCGGCCGAGGGTGGTGAGGACGCCCTTGAGCCGCTCGGCGTGGGCGAGCCGGCGCAGATGGTGGACCCCGGCCAGATCGGTGCCGGGGATGTCGAGGCGGCGCGGCTCGGCGCCGGTGGCCAGCAGCAGCCGGTCGTAGTGGACCCGGGTGCCGTCGCCCAGGGTCACGGCCTTGGCGGCGCGGTCCAGGTGGACGGCGGGCTGACCGAGGTGGAGCTCGATGTCGGCCTGGGCGTACCAGGCGGGCTCGTGGACGAAGACGCTGTCGCGCTCCTGGCTGCCGGTGAGGAAGCCCTTGGACAGCGGGGGCCGTTCATAGGGGTGGTCGCGCTCGTCACAGATGAGGATCACCCGTCCGGTGAAACCCTCCGCTCGAAGGGTTTCCGCGGCTTTCGCCCCGGCCAGGCCCCCTCCGACGATGACGAATGTCTGGTGTGCGTCGACCACTTGTGTCCTCCTCGCTGCCGAGCGGTGCCGAGCAGTTCCTCTATGAGTGCCTTACCCCGGTGGTGTCAGGTCGTGCGTCCCGGAAGCCGTCCCGGAAGCCGTCCCGAAAGGCCGTGCTGGGAAGTCGTACCGAAAGCTGTGTCACAGGGGAGCCTCCCGCACCACGCGTGCGTCCGGAAGGGCCGGTAGGCCGTATGTGTGCGCGGAAGCCGTATCCGGTGGGCCGTAACGGGCGGGCGGCAACCGGCGGGCCGGTATCCGGCGGGCGGCAACCGGCGGGCCGTATCCGGCGGGCGGCTTCAACCGGTGAGCCGGGCGTGGAGCCCCCGCGCCGAGGTGTCGGTCAGGGAGGCGATCTGATCGACGATGGCCCGCAGCCGGCCCCGGTCGTCCCCGGCCGCGTCGAAGAGCGCGCGGAACTGGGGGTCCAGGCCGTCGGGGGCGCGGGCGATCAGGGCCTCGCCCAGCTCGGCGATGACCACGCGCTGATCGGCCCGGACCAGCTCCTGGTCGGCGCGCTGGATCACGTACCGGTCGGCGACCGCCTTGAGGACCGCGCACTCCAGGCGGGTGGCGCGGGGCACGACCAGCTCGGCGTGGTAGCGGGTGAAGCGGCCCGTGCCGTACGCCGCGCGGGTGGCACCCTCGGCGGCCAGGCAGAAGCGGCCGATGAGCTGGCTGGTGGCGTCCTTGAGGCGGGCCTGGGCGATGGACGAGCCGTCGTAGCCGTGCGGCCACCACTCCTGGCCCAGCAGCCGGTCCAGCGCCTCGGCCAGCTCGTCGGGCTCGGCTCCCGGGGCGTAACGGTCGGCGGCCACGGCGAAGACCTCGCGGCGCTCGGGCTCGGAGAGCAGGCTCGCGGGGTTCAGATGGCCCGCGTGCAGCCCGTCCTCGACGTCGTGGACGGAGTAGGCGACATCGTCGGACCAGTCCATGACCTGGGCCTCGAAGGTCGTACGGCCCTCGGGGGCGCCCTGCCGGTACCACTCGAAGATCGGGACGTCGTCCTCGTAGACCCCGAACTTCGGGGAGCGGGGGCCGTGCGGATGGCCGCCGCGCGGCCAGGGGTACTTGGTGGCGGCGTCCAGCGCGGCGCGAGTGAGGTTGAGGCCGACGCTCACCGGCTCGCCGGTGCCCCGGTCGGGCACGAAACGCTTCGGCTCCAGCCGGGCCAGCAGGCGCAGCGACTGCGCGTTCCCCTCGAAGCCGCCGCAGGGCTCGGCGATCTCGTTGAGCACCCGCTCGCCGTTGTGCCCGAACGGCGGATGGCCGAGGTCATGGGCGAGGCAGGCCATCTCCACCAGATCCGGGTCGCAGCCGAGGGCGGCCCCCAGCTCGCGGCCCACCTGGGCGCACTCCAGGGAGTGGGTCAGCCGGGTGCGGGGCGTGGCGTCGAAGGCCGGGGCGCGGCCGACCGGCCCGGGGGCGGCCGCCGGTGCGGCGGGCACCACCTGGGTCTTCCCGGCCAGTCTGCGCAGCGCGGCGGAGTGCAGCACCCGCGCCCGGTCCCGCTGGAAGGCGGTCCGGCCCGGCCGCTTGTCGGGCTCGGGCGCCCAGCGCTCGAGGTCCGCAGCGGCGTAGCCGGGGACGCGGCGGGGGTCGGCCTCGGGGACGCCGGCCGAGGGGGTGCCGGCCGAGGGG
>NZ_JAEEAP010000577.1 GCF_016103465.1 Streptomyces sabulosicollis | reverse complement strand
GCCCCTCCTGCTGCTGGCGGGGTCCGCGGACCCCGCGGACCGGGAGCTGTACGAGCTGCTCACCGGGCCCGGCGGGCGCGCGGGACACGCGGGACACGCGGGGCACGCCGGGCACGCTGAGGCGGTGGCGCTGCTGCGCACCCACCCGGTCCTGGACCGGGCCCGCGAGGAGTCCGCCCGGCAGGCCGGCGCGGCCCGCGCGGCCCTGTCCACGCTGCCCGACTGCCCGGCGCGGGACGCCCTGGAATCGCTGTGCGAGACGGTGGTCGGCCCTACGGCACCCAGTAGTTGTGGCTGACCACCAGCATCGACTGGAGCTGCACCCCCGCCGCGTAGGCGCGGGCCGGATCGGGCGGGGAGGCGCACATCCGCGCCCACAGCGCGTCCAGCCAGCCCTGCGCCGCGCCAGTCGCCCGGGCCGCGCCAGTCGCCCCGGCCTCCTCGCTTTCTCCTGCCTCCTCGCCCTCATCGCCCTCCCCGCCCTCCGTCATCGCGGCGACCGCGAACGGCGCGAAGAAGGCCGGTGAGCCCGGGCCCCCGTAGGCCGTGCCGTCGAGCCGGTATCCGCTCCGGATCCGTGCGGGATCACCGCCCGTCGCCGCCCTCGCCCAGCGGCTGAGTCCGCGCGCGGCGGCCCGGGTGGGTGAATCGCCGCTGGTCACCGCGTCCGCGCCGAACCGCCAGGGGACGCGGCAGGCGTTCCAGTGGTAGTCGCCGTCATGCGGGCCCTCCAGGACCTGGCCCGGCGCGGGCCTGGGCTCGCCGGACGTGGTGTCCACGACGAAGTCGGGGAGCAGCCCGGTGGCCGGGGCATGGCGGACGCGCAGCGCCCCGGCCAGCGACAGATGCGCGTCCAGCACCTCACCCCACCTCGGATCGCCCGTGGCCGCCCGGAACGCCCGGAAGTGGTCCGGCATCCAGTCGGACGTACGGGAGACCTCGTCATAGCGGCCCGAGGACCAGTCGCCGAGCTTGGTCAGCCGGGTGGTGCGGTGCACCTCGCACTCCATGACGGCGTCGATCCGCCGTACCGCGAGCGCGTTGTAGTCGGCACCGTCCTGGCCGCCGCCCCACTGCCGGTCCGCGAGCAGCAGCCCGTACGCGATGTCGAGGTCGCCGTCGGTCGCCGAGTCCCGTCCCCCGACGTCCCGGCCGTCGGTGTCCTGTTGGGCGGCGTGCAGATCGGGGTGGTGGGCGGAGGGGTGGGCCAGGACATGCCGGAGGATGCCGTCGAAGAGGTCGTGGGCGTCGGGGTCCGCACCCGCCATCAGCGCGGTGATCACCAGTCCGTAGCCCTGGGCCTCGGCCACGAAGGGGTGCGCCGCGTCGGGGGTGAACACCGCGCACCGGCCCGGGCCGCCCGCCTCGTCCCCCGACCGCAGGAAGGACGCCTTCCACCGCCGGTAGTGCTCCAGGACCCGCCGGTCGGCCGCCGCCGGGTCGCCGGAGGGCCGGAGCGTGCCCGGGGCGTACGGGATGGCATGCGCCCCGAAGGGGACGCGAACCTCAGCGCGTCCCGCCATCGGATCCCGCGCCCGTCGTCGGATCCTGCGGACCGTCATCGGACCCCGCACCTGTCATCGGATCCCGCGCCCGTCGTCGGATCCCGCGCCCGTCATCGGATCCTGCGCCGCCGGGATCTCCGCACCAGCCGCACCACCCCGAGGACGATGTCCACCACCAGCACCACCACACCGATGATGAGCAGATAGCCCAGCCCGTGCACCACCCAGCCGATGAGGCCGAGCACGATGGCCACGATCACCAGGAACAGGAAGAGCGCCACGGCCACACCTCTCCTCGATCGTCAAGCGTCCTCGACCATCACGGTCCTCACGGTCATCACGACAACCGCCATCACCACGACCACGGCCATCAGCGGCGTGCGAGCTGCCGCCCGCCGCCCGGGCCCGACTGGTACGTCTTCCCGTAGTGCTGGAAGATCGCGCCCTCCTGCTCCGCGGGCAGCACATCGTCCATGCCGAGCGAGGGTGCCTTCTTCACCACCGCCCGCGTGTAGGAGACCCTCACATAGCCCGGCCCGACCACCGCGTCGTCCACGGGGACGAACACCAGACGGTGGCGGGTGGGCAGTCCGGTGCGGACGGTGGCCATGGCGGGTTCGTCGGTGGACGTGGCCACGTAGATCGCCTCGAGCACCCCGATCTTGCGGCCCTGCTCATCCACGACATCCTGGTCGCGCCACTCACGGATATCGGCTGGCTGGATCATGACGTATCACCCTCTGACCTCTGCCCTTCCAGCCTGCCTCCGCTCACCGTGGGACGCCACGCCATCCAGCCACCAGAGGTAACGGAGTGTTCGAAACAGCATGAATTGATCAGGTGTGCCGGATTCCCGGAGGGGTACCCGCTGCGGCGAGGAGGTTGGTAATCATGGTCCCCTTGCTGGTCGTTCTTCTTCTCGCCCTGCTGCTCTTCGGCGCCGGGTTCGCCCTGAAGGCTCTGTGGTGGATCGCGGTCATCGTGCTCGCCGTCTGGCTGATCGGCTTCATCGCCCGGCCGACGGTCGGCGGGCGACGAGGACGGTGGTACCGCTGGTAGCCCGAAGACGGCACAGATAAACCACGACGCACAAGCGAAGGGGCCCGCCCGGAGGATTCTCCGGGCGGGCCCCTTCGCTCTGCTTCGTTCCGTATCTGTCCTTCGGTCTGTTTCGTTCTGTTCCGTAGGGGTTCGGGCGCGTGCGCGCGCCGGTCCCGGGTCCGCTCCTCCGCCCTCGGGCCTACTCCTCGGTGAGCATTCCGCGCCGCAGCCTGCCGAGCGCACGGGTGAGCAGCCGGGAGACGTGCATCTGGGAGACGCCGAGCTCGGCGCCGATCTCCGACTGCGTCATCTCCTCGCCGAACCGCAGCTGCAGAATGCGGCGGTCCCGCTCACCGAGCTGCTCCACCAGCGGCTTGAGCGCGTGCAGGTTCTCCACGGCCTCCATGGCCGGGTCGACGTCGCCGAACCGGTCCGCGTACGTGGTCACGCGCGCGGCGCCGCTCTCCTGGTCCGCGGGCGCGTCCAGCGAGGTGGTGAGGTAGCCGTTGCTGGCCACCAGCCCGTCGATGACCTCGTCCTCGCTCAGCCGCAGATGCTCCGCGAGCTCGGCCGTGGTGGGGGACCGGTCCAGCCGCTGGAACAGCTCCTCGTTCGCCTTGGCGAGGTCGATCCGCAACTCCTGCAGTCGGCGGGGGACGTGCACCGCCCAGCTGGTGTCGCGGAAGAAGCGCTTGATCTCGCCCACGATGTACGGAACGGCGAAGGTCGTGAACTCCACCTCGCGGCTCAGGTCGAACCGGTCGATCGCCTTGATCAACCCGATGGTGCCGACCTGGACGATGTCCTCCATCTCCACCGAGCGGTTGTGGAACCGCCGGGCGGCGTACCGGACCAGCGACAGGTTCAGCTCGATGAGGGTGTTCCGCACGTACTGGTACTCGTGCGTCCCCTCCTCCAGCTCCGTCAGTCGGTCCAGGAACGTCTTGGTCAGCGCCCGCGCGTCCTTGGGCGCCACCTTCGCCGGATCGTCCACCGTGGGCAGATCGACGGGACCGGCGGCCTCACCTCCCTCTCGTGCAAAGTCACTTACCCGAACGTCTTGTGCCTGCTCAGCTTCCGCTGCTGTCAGCATCGACATCGTCGCGGGTGCCGTGTCGTTCACCGTCGCACTCCCTGTATCGGCTGCATGCATAGGCTGATTGGGGTCCCGTCTACCCACCCTCCATGCCCTCATGCCTCTTTCCCGCGGACGCGCGGCGGGCCGGCGAGGACCACCAGGCCCCCGATGAGGGCCAACGCCATGAGCACGGCCCCGAAGACGGTCGCCCCCGCCGTCAGCCCCACCGCGTCGCTGAGGTAACCCGCCGTTACCGGCAGTACGCCCGCGGGCACATAGCCGCCGACGTTGAGCGCCGCGTTGGCCTCCGCCAGACGGCTCGCCGGAACACCGGAGTTGAGCAGCGACAACCCGCCGAGCTGTCCCATCCCCTGCCCCGCACCGGCCAGCAGCGCGGCGGCGACGAGCAGCGGCACGGAGGAGGCGTGGACGGCGGCGATGAGCGCGCCCATGCCGATCGTCGTACTGACGGCACCGGCGAGGAGGATCGTCCGCCGGGCCAGCCGCTGGACCGCGAACTGCGCGCCCGTCGCGGTGAGGAACATCACGAAGGCCATGGCCCCCGCGACCACGGGGCTGGTGGTGTCCAGCAACCCCGAGAGCAGGGACGGCCCGAGGGACAGCACGAAGGAGGTGGCGGTGATGCCGGGCGCGAAGACGGCGATCCCCAGGAGGAGTTCCCCACCGCTCCCCCGAGGCACCCCGGGAATCCGCACCCAGGCACCGTTCGCGGAGGCCCCCTCCACGGGCGCGGCCTCCGCGGCCACGACGGCGCGCCGCACCGGCATCCGCGCCACGACCAGCACCGCCGCCACGAGCAGCACCGCCTCCAGGACGAACACCCCCTCGCCCAACACCCCCGCGAGCAACGGCCCGAGACCGGCCCCGAACACCATCGCGCACGAGGCCAGCAGCGCCGCCAGCCGCCGCCGCTCCGGCCCGGCCACATCGGTCACCGCCGCCATTCCGGCGGAGACGACGGCGCCGACCGCGATCCCGCTGAACAGCCGCGCCACGAGCAGCGCCGCCACGCTCGACGCACTCGCGAAGATCGCACATGCCGCCAGCGCGAGCCCGAGCGCGGGCAGCAGCACGGGCTTCCGCCCCACCCGGTCCGACACCACGCCCGAGACCAGCAGCGAACCGAGCAGCCCGACGATGTAACAGGCGAAGATCACCGTCAGGGTGCCCTTGGAGAACCCGATCTCGCGCTGCCACCGCACATAGAGCGGCGTCGCCGCGTTCGACAGGACGAACACCGCGGTCACCGGCCACGCGGCGGTCCACACCCACCGGGTGGCGACGCCGCTCTATGTGCGGTGGCAGCGCGAGATCGGGCTGTCTCTTATACCCATCTCCGCGCCCACGAGACACTCG
>NZ_JAEEAP010000576.1 GCF_016103465.1 Streptomyces sabulosicollis | reverse complement strand
GTACCGCCCCATTGCCCCCGTCCCTTCCTGAAACCCTGCCTGAGCACAACCGCGTCACCGTAGGCCGTGCCCCGCTCCCGCCACGAACGATTTACGAGGGACCGGCCCATACGCCTTCCGGCCATACGCGCCCCGGCCCATACGCCTTCGGCCGCCGCCCGGAGGGGATCCGGGCGGCGGCCGAAGGCGTATGGGCCGGGGCGGTCAGATGCTGATGAGGCGCTCCAGCACATTGCGATAGCCCCGCATCGCCAGCCGCAGCTCCTCCGTCTCCGAGCTGGCCGCGTCGTTCTCGTGCCAGGCGGCACGGAGGGTGGCGCGGCGTTCGGCCAGGAGGTCGGTGAGGCGGGCGGCCACCTCCACGAGCAGGGCGTCGGCCTCCTCGACGGCGCCGCGTGGGGAGTCCACGAAGCCACTGACCGCGTACCGCAGCCGCTGGGTCAGCTTGTCGTGCTCGCTCGTGGGCAGCACGGGGAAGCTGGGGCCGTTCGGAGTGTGCGACGGTTCGCCCGACGGCTGGGCGGAGGTCCCGTTCGTCGGCGCCGGCCCGCTTCCGTTCGTCGGCGCCGGTCCGTCTCCGTTCGCCGGCTCGCGCCTCGGCATCGTCGTGTGCCAGGACGTCATCGGTTCCGCCGCCTCCGTGTGGCCCGGCCTCTCGGACAGCGGCGCCACTTCGTGCTTCTCCAGCCCGTGGCGCCGCTGGCCGTCGTGTTCCGTCGGATCGGTCGGATCGGTCACCACGCGCCACCCTTCCTGGTGTGGCCGAACCGCGTATGGCCCGTCCCCGTCCCCGGCAGCCACCTCCGGAGGCCGCCTTCGCCCCGCCGCTCACCGTGGTCGCGCTGCCGCGCGGTCTCGGGGCGGTTCGTGGCGCTGTGGTGCGGCGGCCTGACCAGCTCCTCGAAGAACGGCCGGGCGTGCACCACGGCCTCGCGCAGCTCCTCGGTGTCCGCGCGCCCATCGCGGGCGCGGGCGGCCGTGTCGTGGATCTGCCGGTAGCCCTGGACGTGCTCGGCGTGGTGCACGGACAGCGCCGCGACCTGCTCCTCGTAACGGCCCGACGGATAGCCGCGGTCGTGGGCGAGCCGGGCCAGGAGCTGATCGGCGCCGGTCACCGCGTGTTCCGGGGACTCGATGAACATCTCCTGCATACCGGCCCACTCGGCCACGTACCGCTCGCGCAGCTCACCGGACAGGGGCTGGGTCCTCAGATCGCCGTACAGCCGCAGCCGTTCCTCGAGTTCCCGCTCCGCCGCCTTGGTGTCGCCCGCGTGCTGGGCTACGTTGAGTTCGTACTCGGGTCCGAAACGGCGTCGCAGAGCGCGTTCCTTACGGCCGGCGCCCGCACGGACGACGCGGATGATGAGCGCGGCCGCGAGGACGACCGCGACGACAACCACGATGCTGATCGCACCAGTTGACATGGTCTGCTTCTGCCTTCCCGCTGGCTTCCCCCTCCGCGTTCGGGGGGCTCCTCTCTTCGGGTAGCCCGGTCTCCGGCCCTCAAACTGCGGTGCGTCGCGGGGGTGTGGGTGCCAGGATGCGGACCATGACGAGTACGCCACGCGCCCACCCCGGTTCGCCCGCCTCCGCGTGCCCCGCGCCCTCCGCGTCCCCCGCGTCCTCCGCGTGGACGGTCGCCGCGCGGCCCGTCGACGACCCCGTCTCGGCCGTGCTGCTGCGCGAGTACCTCGTCGATGTCGCCGACCGCTACTACCGGCTCCACGAGGGCCGGGACTCGACCCCGGAGGAGATCGAGCGGGCGCTCGCCGAGATACCCAGCGACGATCTCGCCCCGCCGCACGGGGTGTTCCTGATGGCGCGCCACGAGGGCGAACTCGCCGGATGTGCGGGGCTGCGGCTGATGGACCCGCGCACGGCGGAGCTGAAGCGGGTGTACGTACGGCCCGCCAAGCGGGGGCTGGGCGGCGGCGCCGCACTGCTCGCGGCCGTCGAGGCGGCGGCGGCCGGACTGGGCGCCGGGCGGATCGCGCTCGACACCCGCCTCGATCTGGTCGAGGCCCGTGCGCTGTACGCGCGGCACGGCTACCGGGAGGTTCCGCCCTTCACGGAGGGGCCGTACGCCGAGGTCTGGATGGCCAAGGAGCTGGGCTGAGCCGGGTGCCGGGCGCACGTCATGGCGCTCGCGGCGGTGGAGGTCTGCGGTGGTCCGGGCGGGGGGCGCCCGCTCGCGGCTGCTCCGCGTCCGAGCCGCACAGCTCGCGCGTCAGCTCGTCCACCAGCTCGGTCAGATCGGTCGGCCGGTCCGGTGACCACCAGTCGCCCAGGAGTTCCGCGAGGGACGCCTCGCGGGCCCGGTAGAGCCTGGTCGCGACCTCGCGGCCGTCGTCCGTGAGGATCAGGTCCAGCCCGTAGCGGCGGCCGAGGCCCCGCTCCTCGATCTGCCGGGCCGCCTCGGTGATGACCCGCAGCGGTACGGGCGTGCGCTCGGCGAGCAGCGCGGGTTCGACCGAGCCGTAATGCCGGATGCGCAGCAGCATCCAGCTCGCGGCCGGTTCGAGGTCGAGACCGGCGCGCCGGGTGATGTCCACGTAGACCTTCCGGCGGCCCTCCCTGCTGCCCAGCAGGGACAGCGCCCGGGCGCATTCGTCGCGCGAGGTGCGTTGCACGGGGTTGCTGGCGAGTATCTCGCTGCCGTCGGGCGCGGTGACGCTGCCGCGCAGCGGCTCCTCCCGGAGGTACCAGGCGAGGAGGAAGGCGAGCAGCACGACCGGCACCGCGTACAGGAAGACGTCGGTGATGGAGACGGAGAAGGCGTGCCGGACCGCGGCCTGGTCCGCGGGCGGCAGTCGGCCGAGGGCCCGGGGGTCGGAGGTGAGGGCGCCGGGGGTGACACCGGGCGGCAGGCGCCGTCCGGCGAGGGCGTCGGCGATGTGGGGGCCGAGGTTGTTGGCGAAGATCGTGCCGAAGACGGAGACGCCGAACGAGGCGCCGATCGAGCGGAAGAAGGTCGCGCCGGAGGTGGCGACGCCCAGATCCTGGTAGCGGACGGAGTTCTGCACGATCAGCACCAGCACCTGGATGACCAGGCCGAGACCGCAGCCGAAGACGAAGAAGTACGCGCTCATCTCGGCCACCCCGCTGGACTCCCGCAGCTGGTGCATCAGCAGCAGCCCGAGGGCGGTGACCGCGGTGCCCAGGATCGGGAAGACCTTGTAGCGGCCGGTGCGGCTGACCAGATGGCCGGAGACGGTGGAGGAGACCAGGGTGCCGAGGACCAGCGGCAGCAGATGGAGGCCGGACGTGGTCGGTGAGACCCCCTGCACGATCTGGAGGAAGGTCGGCAGATAGGTCATGCTGCCGAACATCGCGAAGCCGACGACGAAGCCGATGACCGCGCACAGCGTGAAGGTGCGGCTGCGGAAGAGGGTGAGCGGCAGCACCGGCTCGGCCGCGCGGGCCTCCACCCGTACGAAGGCGGCCAGCAGCACCAGACCGGCCACCGCGAGCCCGACGATCTGCCAGGAGCCCCAGCCGAAGGTGACCCCGCCGAGTGAGGTCATCAGCACCAGGGCGGCGGCCACCACGGCGATCAGGAAGGTGCCGAGGTAGTCGATGGTGTGCGAGGTGCGGCGCACCGGGATGTGCAGGACGGAGGCGACGACGAGGAGGGCCACGATGCCGACGGGCAGGTTGATGTAGAAGACCCAGCGCCAGCTGAGGTGGTCGACGAACACCCCGCCCAGCAGCGGCCCCAGCACACTGGTGGCGCTGAAGACGGCGCCGAAGAGGCCCTGGTAGCGGCCGCGGTCGCGGGGCGGGACGATATCGCCGACGATGGCCATCGACAGCACGATCAGGCCGCCGCCGCCCAGCCCCTGGAGCGCGCGGAAGGCGATGAGCTCCGCCATGTTCCCGGCGAGCCCGCACAGCGCGGAGCCGATCAGGAAGATGACGATCGCGGCCTGGAAGAGCTTCTTGCGGCCGTACTGGTCACCGAGCTTGCCCCACAGCGGCGTGGCCGCGGTCGAGGCCAGGAGATAGGCGGTGACGACCCAGGACAGGTGCTCCAGGCCGCCGAGGTCGCTGACGATCGTGGGCAGTGCGGTGGAGACGATCGTCTGGTCGAGCGCGGCGAGCAGCATGCCGAGCAGCAGCGCGCCGATGGCCACCAGGACCGCGCGCCGCGGCCGGTCCGCTCCGGGGCCGGGGGCCACGGCGCCGGGGGGTCCCGGGGCTCCTGGGGCCGGAGCCGGGCTGCCGGCGTCCCGCGCCATGGCGATTCCTCCTCGCTCCTCCGTCCCCTCCCATCCTCATCCCATCCTCACCTTTATGCCCTGTTACGGCCCGCCGGGCCGGTCCGCACGGCGGGCGAACACCTGCGCGGAGGGCGATCGGATGCGCATAATCGCTGCGAACTCCAGGGAGGGAAAGTTCCGTGACGGCAGAGTCCTGCCCGCACTGCTTCGCACCGGCGCGCGCCAACGGCCGCCCGGGCTGTACGTGTGCCGAACGCGCCGCCGCGTCCGCCGCGACGGCAGGTGAGACCGATGACCAGACCCGGCCGAACCCCCAGGTGACGCTCCCTGAGGAGCGCCCGGCCGGCCCCGATCCGCGTGATCTGCGCCTCTTCGAAGAGGCGGAGCGGGTGGCGGCTGCGGAGAAGGCGGCGGCGGGGGAGCACGCCGGGAAGGGGGACGGCGAGGAGACGCGGGTGATCGACCGCGTCGAGGAGAGACCCGGCGGGGACGGGGCCGACGGCGACGGAGACGGAGACGCCCCCGGCCCCGGCCGTCACCGCAAGAGCAAGCGCAAGGTCGTGGCGGCCGTGCTCGCGGGCGCGGCGGCCGTGGCCGTGGCCGGTTCGCTGGCGATCGGCACCGGTCTGCTCGGCGGTGACCACAAGGAGGACGGCGGCGGCGGCGCCGCGGGCGACCACACGCTGGCCGACAGCACCGTCAGCCCGCCGGCCGAGGAGGAGCTGCCGGCGGAGGAGCCCGGCGCGTCATCCGGCTCCCCCTCGTCGAGTGCGACGCCCCGCCCCTCCGCGTCCGCCTCGGCGCGGGACGGCGCGACCCCGAGCGAGGGCGGCCCCTCGGGCTCGGCCCGCCCCTCGGC
>NZ_JAEEAP010000575.1 GCF_016103465.1 Streptomyces sabulosicollis | reverse complement strand
GGGCTCGGAAGGATCAAGCCCCGGCGGCCGGGGCCCGGGGGATCAGCTCTCGGTGGGCGGGGCCGTGCTGGAGCGGACGACCAGCTGGGTGGCCAGCTCGACCCTCGGGGACTCGATCTCCTCACCCCGCGCCTGCCGCAACACCGTACGGGCGGCCAGCTTCCCCATGTCCGCGAGCGGTTGGCGGACCGTCGTCAGCGGGGGCGCGGACCAGCGGACCTCCGGGAGGTCGTCGAAGCCGACGACGCTCACGTCCTCCGGAACCCGCAGCCCCCGCCGCCGCAGCGCCTCGATCGCGCCCAGCGCCATCTGGTCGCTGGAGGCGAAGACGGCGGTCGGCGGGGTGGGGCCGGACATCAGCTGTTCGCAGCCGTGGAAGCCGGACTCGTGGTAGAAGTCGCCCTGCGCCACCAGCGCCGGGTCGAACGGCACGCCCGCCGCCTCCAGCGCCGCGCGGTGGCCGTCCAGCCGGGCGCGGCTGCACAGCAGCCGCGGCGGACCGGCGATCAGTCCGATCCGCCGGTGGCCGAGGCTCAGCAGGTGTTCGGTGGCGGCCATGCCGCCCGCCCAGTTGGTGGCCCCCACGGTGGGCGCGGCCAGCGCCGGGGAGCCGGCCGGGTCGACGACCACGATCGGCACGTTCAGCCGCCGCAGCTCCTCGTGGACCACCGGCTCCAGGACGGACGTCACCAGGATCACCCCGTCCGAGGCGCGGGCCCGCAGGTTCTTCAGCCACTGCCGGGCCGAGCCCGCGCGGCCGTGGATCGCCGAGACCACCGTGCCCACCCCGTCCTGGTGGGCCACGTCCTCCACGCCCCGGATGATCTCCACCGCCCAGGGGCTGTCCAGGTCGTTGAAGACCAGGTCCACCAGGGCGGCGCGGTCGCCGGGCGCGCTCTGGCGGCGTCGGTAGCCGTGGAGCCGCAGCAGGTCCTCGACCCGGGCCCGGGTCTCGGGCGATACATCCGAACGGCCGTTGACCACCCGGGAGACCGTGGGCACCGACACCCCGGCCTCCTGGGCGATGGCCGTGATCGTCACCTTGGGCCGGGCGCCGCCCCCGGTGCCCCTGCTCTCCGTAGCCATTTCCGCCTCCTCCGTTGACGGGAACCACCCCCGCCTCCTACTTCCCGGGGCGCACCCTCGGAACCTTGCAGAAGTCTTCCGGAAAACCGGATCAGACGTGAAGAGAGGAGAGGCGGACGTTCCCATGCGGCTCCGAGCTTACGCAGCGCGGCGCGGCCGAATTCCCTCTCCCCGGGGTGTGAGAAGGCGCGGCCCCCGACCACTGCAGGGTGAGAGAGCCGAGATGGGGAGACGGCGTGACCGACGCCCAACGCTTTCGGGGCCATTACGAGGAGTGTCATCCCCGTGTGCCGGCCTACACGACCAGCCCGGTGGGCCGGCAGGTCGGTGAGGACATCACCAGCGAGACCTTCACGGTCGCCTGGCGGCGGATGCGGGACGTCGCCACGCCGCCGCTGCCGTGGCTGCTCGGCGTGGCCCGCAATCTGACCCGCGAGCTGCGGCGCCGTGACGGCAGACAGCACGCCCTGGCCGCCGAGGAGGCCCGGCGACCGCGTCCAGCACTGCCACCGCCACCGCGTCCAGCACTGCCACCGCCACCGCCACCGCGTCCAGCACTGCCACCCCCACCGCCACCGCGTCCAGCGCCGCCACCGCCACCGCCACCGCGTCCAGCGCCTCGTCCGGCCGGGCGGCCCGCGCCGACACCCCGTGGAAGCTGCGGACGCCGATGAGCGGGACCGCCCCGCGGGAGTTCTGGGGCGTCGCCGCGACCGGCGCCGAGGACGCCTGGACGGTGGGCCGCAGGCCGGCCGGCTGCGCGAGCGACCCCGTGCTGTGCGGGGTGCTGGTCTCACGCCACCTGGGCTGACACCGCCTCATGGGTGCGGGTGGCGTACGCCTGGACGGTGACCGTCTCGTCGTCCAGGCAACGCCCCGTCTCCAGGTCGAAGCGCTGCTTCAGCAGCGGGGAGGCGACGAACGGCCGCCCGCCCGCCGAGCCCAGCAGCCCCCGGGAGAGGACATACGCCCCGGTGAACGGGTCGCGGTTGGCGATCGCGTACGCGCGCCCCGAGCGGTCCAGGAAGACCGCCACCTGGGCGCCGTCCGGCAGCAGGGCGGCCACACCGCGCCCGGGGGTGAGGTCGGTCAGCTCGCAGACGGCGAACCACCGCTGGTCGACGAGGAGTTCCACGCGGACCACGGTCCGCTCGGGTGCCATGGGTGCCATGGTCATCGGCTGGCAGTCCCTTCGAGAGTACGGACGGGGAGGGTGGGGCCGGACAGGATCGTCAGGTCCGGCTTGACCTGGTCGCGCTCGGGCACGAACTTCACCGTGGGGTCGGGTGCGCCCGGCGCGTTGACGAAGGAGACGAAGCGCCGCAGCCGCTCCGGGTCGCCCAGGGTCTCGGCCCACTCGTCGCGGTAGCCGGCCACGTGGTCGGCCATCATCGCCTCGAGTTCGGCGCACAGCCCGAGCGAGTCCTCGACCACCACTTCGCGTACGTGGTCGAGGCCGCCCTCGATCCGTTCCAGCCAGGCCGAGGTGCGCTCCAGACGGTCCGCGGTGCGGATGTAGAACATCAGGAACCGGTCGATGAGCCGGATCAGCTCCTCGTCGTCCAGGTCCTGGGCGAGCAGATCGGCGTGGCGCGGGTCCGCCCCGCCGTTGCCGCCCACGTACAGGTTCCAGCCGTTGGACGTGGCGATCACGCCGAAGTCCTTGCCGCGTGCCTCCGCGCATTCGCGGGCGCACCCGGAGACGGCCGACTTCAGTTTGTGCGGTGAGCGCAGCCCCCGGTAGCGCAGCTCCAGGTCGATGGCCATCCGGACCGAGTCCTGCACCCCGTAGCGGCACCAGGTCTGGCCCACGCACGACTTCACGGTGCGCAGCGCCTTGCCGTACGCGTGGCCCGACTCGAAACCGGCGTCCACCAGCCGCGCCCAGATCAGCGGGAGCTGGTCCACCCGGGCGCCGAAGAGGTCGATCCGCTGACCGCCGGTGATCTTCGTGTAGAGCCCGAAGTCCCGGGCCACCTCGCCGATCACGATCAGCTTCTCCGGGGTGATCTCCCCGCCGGGGATCCGGGGCACGATCGAATAGGACCCGTTGCGCTGGAGATTTGCCAGAAAGTGGTCGTTGGTGTCCTGGAGGGCCGCCTGCTCGCCGTCCAGCACATAGCCGCTCGCGCCCAGGGTGGGGGCCAGCGAGGCGATGATCGAGCCCACGGCGGGCTTGCACACCTCACAGCCGTCGCCCTCCCGGGCCTCCGCCCGGCCGTGGCTGTCCAGCAGCTGTGCGTAGCTGGTGATGCGCAGGGTGCGGACGATCTCGTACAGCTCGGCTCGGGTGTACGCGAAGCAGCCGCACAGCCCCTTGTCCACGCTGACCCCGCTCGCCTCCAGCTCGTCGTTGACCAGCGAGGTGAGCGCCTTGACGCAACTGCCGCAGCCCGTGCCCGCCTTGGTGCACTTCTTCACCTCGGGGACGGTGGTGCAGTGGTGGTCGGTGACGGCCGAACGGATCGCGCCCTTGGTGACGTTGTGGCAGTTGCAGATGACCGCCTCGTCCGGCAGCGCGGAGGGGCCGAGGGCGGCGGGGGCGCCCAGCCCTGCCGGGAGGACGAGCTGCTCGGGCGCCACGGGCGGCACGGAGCCGGTGAGCGGCCGCAGCATGCCGTACGCCTCGGCGTCGCCGACCAGCACCCCACCGAGGAGGGCGCCGTCGGCGCCCACCACCAGCTTCTTGTAGACGCCCGCGCGAGAGTCGGAGTAGACGACGTCCAGGCAGCCGTCGGCGGTGCCGTGGGCATCGCCGAAGCTGGCCACGTCGACGCCGAGCAGCTTGAGCTTGGTGGAGGTGTCGGCGCCGCGGAAGCCGCCGGTGGCGTCGCCGGCGGTGTCGCCCGAGATGGCGTCCGCCGCCACCTCGGCCATCTCATAACCGGGCGCGACGAGCCCGTACACCCGGCCGTCGGCGGCCAGCGCGCACTCGCCGATCGCGTACACCGCCGGATCGCTGGTGCGGCACGTCTCGTCCACCGCGATCCCGCCGCGCTCGCCGACGTCCAGACCGCAGTCGCGGGCCAGCTGGTCGCGGGGGCGCACGCCCGCCGAGAAGATGACGAGGTCGGTGTCGATGGACGAGCCGTCGGACAGCGTCATGGCCGTGACGGCGCCGTCGCCGTCCGCCGTGATCTCCTTGCCGCCGACGCCGGTGTGCACGATCAGGCCCATGTCCTCGACCGTGCGGCGCAGCGCGGCGCCGCCGCCCTCGTCCACCTGGATGGCCATCAGACGCGGGTTGAACTCCACGATGTGGGTGGTGAGCCCGAGCCCCTTGAGCGCACCGGCGGCCTCGAGGCCGAGCAGCCCACCGCCGATGACCGTCCCCGAGGTGCGGTTCTTCGCGTACTCCTCGATCGCGAGCAGGTCCTCGACGGTGCGGTAGACGAAGCAGCCGTCGCTGTCCTTGCCGGGTACGGGCGGCACGAACGGATACGAGCCGGTGGCCAGCACGAGCGTGTCGTAGGTGACGGTCAGCCCGGACCGGGCGGTCACGGTGCGGGCGGCACGGTCGATGGACTCGACCGGGTCGCCCAGTCGCAGCTCGATGCCGTGGCGCGCCATGAAGCCGTCCTCGACGAGGGAGAGCTCGTCGGGGGTGCGCCCGGAGAAGTACGAGGTGAGCTGGACCCGGTCATAGGCGGGGCGCGGCTCCTCGCAGAACACCACGACGCGGGCGGTCTCGGTGACCTTCCGCTCGGCCAGCGCTTCCAGGAACCGCTGGCCGACCATGCCGTGGCCGACGAGCACGATGGTGGGTGCGGCATTGGCGGTGCGGGAGTTCGATGCGCTCATCGTCAGGACCCTCCATCGTTGGTCAGCAGGTGGAGCAAGGGGGTGGCGGGGAGCGGCTCGTCGCTCTCCCAGGTACGGGCGAGCGCGCCGACGGTGCCGAGATCGCCCAGAAGGATGCCCCCGAGGAGGCGGTCACCGCGGACCACGACTTTGCGGTAGGTGTTGCGGGTGGCGTCGGTGAGGTGAATGACGTCGTCGCCGGGGGCGGGGGCTGGCTCTTATAA
>NZ_JAEEAP010000574.1 GCF_016103465.1 Streptomyces sabulosicollis | reverse complement strand
GCCGGGGGTACCGGGGGCAGTGGGGAAACCCGGAGCGCCGGGAACGCCGGGGGCTGAGGCGGCGGCGTTCAGCCGCGCCCGGCGGGCCGCTCGCCGGTGGTGATCCGGGCGATGTTGGACCGCTCGCCGTAGGTGAAGGGCCGGACCCGGTAGGAGGCCCGCTTCTCGTTCGGCAGGGTGATCAGTCCGAAGGAGTTGATGTCCGGGTCGAGCACGGCGACGGGGCGGAAGGAGCCGCCGCCCCGGGGCCGGTCCTCCAGCAGATAGCCCCGCTCGCCCTCGGCGTGGTCGGTCCAGGTGAACCGGATGCCGTTGGCGTGCATGACGGTCGCGCGCAGATCGGTCGGGGTCGCCGACGGCCGCCGGACGGGGCTGGTGCGCACCCCGGGCCGCCGGATGGTGCGCGGCGGCGCCCACGTGTGCTCCTGGCGCTGCTCCGCCTTGGTGAACGACCCCTTCGGCAGGGTCACGTCGACCGGCCGGGACGCGGGTCCGTAGTAGGGCCGCACCCGGTAGTAGAAGTGGGTCTTCGGTATCAGATCCGGGTGCCGGTAGGTGGTCTGGCCGGGCGGGGCGTAGGTGAGGATCGTCCAGGGCCCCCGGGGCTCGGTCGCGAACTCCACGATCCGCCCCGCGGCGCCCGGGGCCTTCCCGCGCCAGCTCAGCTCGGCGTCGACGGGGGAGACCCGGGTGACGGTGAGCACGGTGCCGGTCCGGACCCCGCCGGAGGCTTTCCTGGCCTTCGGGGTGTCCGGGGCCGCCGGGGGTTCCGGGGACGCACACCCGCTGAGTCCGGAAAGCCCGGCGGCGACGAGGACCGCCGCCGCCAGGACGCGTACCGAGCCGCTCACTTGCGCCAGAACTTCACGTTGCTCCACACGACGGTGGCCGGGCCGTTGCCGCTGCTGGTGCGGTACGCCCCGAACTTGTCGTAGAAGCTGCCGCCGGGGCTGTCCACGGTGTGCTTGAGCGAGCCGTTGATGTACGTACGGTGCTCCTTGCCCACCTGGTGCACCGTATTGACGCGCACCGTGGCCCCGACCGTCCCCGCGTTGGACAGGGTGTCCCCGCCGTGCACGGCGTACAGCCGCCCGCCGCGCTCGACCGCGAGCATGAAGTACGGACCGGCGTCGCCGTCGGTGTCGTTGAACGTCTGCTTCAGGCTGATCCGGGTGCCGCCCATGCTGGTGACCCGGAAGTAGCCCTCGAACTGGTGGGTCCCGCCGGTGTAGGTGTCATAGCGGCGCTCGGCCCGCTGGTCCCCGCTCGCGGTGGAACAGGTGAGCTCGAAGGTGAGGTTGTCGACCTCTCCGCACCCCCGCTCCTGCACCTTGAACCCCGGGGACTCGGACGACCAGCCGCCCGGTTCGACCTCGGCGTGCGCGACGCCCGATGCCGCCAGCAGCAGTCCGCAGGCGGCGGACACGCCGGCGATCACACGGTGTTTCCTGGACACGGTCCCACTCCTCTACTTGACCCAATGGCGGATGTCGCGGACCCGGGCCTCGGCCCGGCCGTTGCCGTGGTGATAGACACCGTTCTTTCCCCCGGACGCGGCACCCGCCGTCAGCACCCCGTGAGCGCGGCGAACGCCAGGACCGCCTTGGTGCGGGGGGAGCGTCTGGTGCGTCTGGTGCGTAATGCGGGCATACCGGCCCACCTCCGGTCTGTTCCGTTCCCGTGTCGGATCGTGGTCTAGACCAAGAGTCAAGGTAAGGCAGGCTCGATGGCGTGTCCATATCAATGAACAGAATTCACGACTGTGGTGGCGGGTGTGGTGGGCCGGATCACCTTGGCCGAAGCGCCTTCACCATGACCAGCTCCCTGGTCACGCCGTCGGCCAGCAGCTCCCCCGGCTCCCGCGTGGCGGCGAAGCCATGCCGCTCGTAGAGGGCGATCGCCGGCGCGTTGCCCGGGATCACCGCCAGCCGCAGTGCCGTGGCGCCCGTCCGCAGGGCCCAGGTCTCGACCGCCGCGATCAGCAGACCGCCGACGCCGTGGCCGCGCGCCCCGGGGCTGACCCAGACCGACCTCAGCTCCGGCGGCCCGCCGTCCCCGGGCAGGCCGCCCGCCATCCCCACCGCCCGGCCGTCCAGCAGGGCGACGACGTGATACGCGCCCGGCACCTCCAGCCGGGCGCGCCACCGCTCCTCGCCGCCGCGGTGCCAGTCGGCGAGCCGGGACGTGAAGGCGTGCGGCGCCTCGGCCAGCGCGGCCCGGCGTACGTCCCGCCACAGCGGCCAGTCGTCCGTGGTGACCACTCGCAGACGCACCATGCCGCCCAGTCTTCCGCATCGCCGGTCGCCGCCGAGCGCGGTCGTCCCGGTCGCCGCCGGTCGCCGCCGAGCGCGGTCGTCCCGGTCGCCGCCGGTCGCCGCCGAGCGCGGTCGTCCCCGTCGCCGCCCAGCGCCGTCGTCCCCGGGGGAGGATGGCCGGGTTCACCCCGCTGTGCCATGCTTTGAGGAGAGGCGCCATCCCTTTCGAGGGGGCGCGGCAGCGAAGGCCCCGCCGGTGGTCGTGACCGGTCGCCGCGCGGAGGCCGATCAAGGGCCCGGGTACGCCCACGAAACCGGCGGTCCGCGCACGGAGGCGGTGCAGGCGTGCTGTGACCGGGCATGTGCTGACGTTCACGGGGACCGCGTTGGTGGCTGTCTATGTGCTGGACGCGGAGGGTGCCGAGCTGCGGTTGGCCGAGACGGTGCACGGCGCCGGACGGCCGTACGCCCTGCCGGCCCGCTACGCCGTGTCCGGGCGCTCGCCCGTCGCCGACGCCTTCCGCGCCGGGCGCCCCCTGTGGCTGACCCCCACCGAACTCGCCTCCTACGGCCCCACCGGCCCTTCCACACCCGAGACCCCCACCACGCCCGGCGTCTCGCTGGGCGTGCTGCCGCTCGGCGGGGACGGCAAGGGTCTGGGGTGTCTGGTGGTGGTGGACGAGGCACCCGGCGGGATCGACGCCGACCGCCGCGGCTTCATCGAGCTCTACGCCCACCACGTGGCCGCCGGGGTCGAGGCGGCCGGTCCGCAGGTGCTCACCCAGCGGGGGGCCGAGCTGCCCGGCCTCACCCTGGACCGGCTGCGGGTCGGCTCGTTCGTGTTGTTCCTCGACAGCGGGCGGATGACGGCCGACACCCACGTGCTCCATCTCTTCGGCATCCCCGGGGAGGACTTCGACGGACGGGTGGAGACGCTGCTCGCGGTCGCCGTCCCGGACGACGTCCCCGCCCTGATGTCGGTCCTGGAGCCCGACCTGCTGACCTCCGGCACCGCACAGCTGGAGTTCCGGATCCGCCGGCCCAACGGGGAACTGCGCTGGCTGGGCCTGCGCGCCCAGGTCGAGACGGGCGCGGACGGCACGCCCCGGCGCATGCTCGGCGTGATCGCGGAGACCTCGTATCTGAGGCCGAGCGCCGACGAGGTGTCCCTGGTGCAGCGGCTGTCCGCCGCCCTGGCCGGGGCCACCACCGTCCGGGACGTGGGCCGGGCCGTGGTCGGCGCGCTGCGCGATCCGCTGGGGGCGGGCCGGTTCGCGGTCGCCGAACTCCAGGCCGATCAGCTGGTGGTCGCCGTCCTCGCCCCCGCCGAACCCGCCGCCTGGCCCGAGGTGTGGCGGGCCGCCTGGCGTTCCGAATGGCCCGAGCCGCCCAGCCACGCCCTGCCCACGCTGGCGGAGGCGCTGCGGGAGGGGCAGGTCAGCATCTGGTCCGAAGGCGCCGATCTCGAACCCGGCCTCGCCGGTATCGGCCCCGGCGGCCTCGCCGTCCTCCCGCTTCCGGCGGACGGGCGGACCGTCGGGGTGTGCCTGATCGGATGGGAGGAGCGGCATGAGTTCGGCCCGGAGGAGCGCTCGCTGCTGACCGCGACCGCCGGTCTGGTGGGTCAGGCCCTGGTGCGCGCCCACGCCCTGGACGCCGAGCACGAGCTGGCCACCATGCTGCAGCGCAGCCTGCTGCCCCGGAAGGTGCCGGAGCTGCCCGGCGGGGTGGCCGTCACCCGCTATCTGCCCGCGACGATGGGTCTTGAGGTGGGCGGCGACTGGTACGACGTGATCCCGCTGCCCGACGGCCATGTGGCGCTGGTCATCGGGGATGTGCAGGGCCACAGCGCCGCGGCCGCCACGATCATGGGCCAGATGCGCACCGCCATCCGGGCCTACGCCGTGGAGGGCCATCCGCCCGACGTGGTCGTGGCGCACGCCAACCGCCTCCTCGTCGGCATGGAGACCGACCTCTTCGCGACCTGTTGCTACGCCGACCTCGACATGGAGGAGGGCGAGGCGTGGTTCGTCCGGGCCGGACACATCCAGCCGCTGCTGCGCCACCCGGACGGCACCACCACGGAGCTCGACGTCGAGGGCGGCCCGCCGCTGGGCGTGGTCGCGGACGCCGAGTTCCCGATGACCGCGGCCGGGCTGTCCTCCGGCACCCTGCTCGCCCTGCTCACCGACGGCCTGGTCGAGTCCGCCCGGCTCGACCTGGACGACGGGGTGCGCCGGGCCTGCCAGGCGCTCGCCCGCGCCGACCCGGCCGATCCCGGAGGGGTGGCGGACGCGCTGCTCGGCGTGGTCAGCCGCCGGGACGACGACGTCGCGCTGCTGCTGCTGCGCTACGACGGGATGCGGGTGCGGCCCACCCGGGCGAGCTGGACGGTGTGGCGGCTGCCCGACGCCGTGATGCACGCCCGCCGCTTCACGGCGCGCACCCTGCGCACCTGGGGGGTGGAGGAGGAGCTGGACGTGGCCCTGCTGGTCACCTCCGAGCTGGTCACCAACGCCCTGGTGCACACCCGCGGCGAGGTGCGGCTGAATCTGACGCTGACCGCGGACCGGCTGCGGATCGCGGTGAACGACCTCTCGCCGCGTACCCCCGTCAAACCGACGACCGTGGACTGGGAGGCGACCGGCGGGCGGGGGCTGCTGCTGATCGAGGCCATGTCGCAGACCTGGGGCTCGGTGCCGCTGAGCGGGGGCAAGCAGGTCTGGGGCGAGATCAGTCTGTCGTCCCCGCGGGAGGAGCCCCGGGGCGGGCACCCGCAGGGGCCCACGGGCCGGCCTGCGGCGGAGCTCCCGGAAGGACCGGCCGACGCGGGGGCCGGAGAACGGACGGAGGGGGCCACGGGGAGGAGGG
>NZ_JAEEAP010000573.1 GCF_016103465.1 Streptomyces sabulosicollis | reverse complement strand
AGATGGGTATAAGAGACAGCGACGGGTCCGGCGGCGGCGCGCCCGGCGGCCCGGACGCCGGCCCGGACGCCGGGCAGTCCAGCGCATGGTGGTCGGCCGAGGGCGGACAGCCGCACGGCGGCCAGGGCGACGGGCAGGGCGGCCCGGGCGGACCGTGGGGGGCCGCTCCCGTGCCGCCGCCCTCCGGCCCGTTCGAGCGTAAGCCCCGCGGGCTGGTCGCCGCCGTGCTGGCCGCCGTGCTGGTCGCGGGCGGCATCGGCGGCGGCATCGGCTTCTGGGCCGCCGACCGCGAGAGCGACAGCGGCGACACCACCACCGTCTCCGCCTACGGCAACCCCAAGACGGAGAGCCGCGCGCCCGGCTCGGTGTCGAGCATCGCCAACAAGACGCTGCCCAGCGTCGTCACCATCGAGGCCCAGGGCAACAACGGCGAGAGCGGCACCGGCACCGGCTTCGTCTACGACAAGCAGGGCCACATCCTCACCAACAACCACGTCGTCGCCTCGGCCGCCGACAACGGCAAGCTGACCGCCACCTTCTCCAACGGCAAGCGGTACACCGCCCAGGTCGTCGGCCGCGCCCAGGGCTACGACGTCGCCGTGGTCAAGCTCAAGAACGCCGCGGGCGCCAAGCTCGACCCGCTGCCCCTCGGCAACTCCGACCGGGTCGCGGTGGGCGACGCCACCGTCGCCATCGGCGCCCCCTTCGGCCTCTCCGGCACCGTCACGACCGGCATCGTGAGCGCCAAGAACCGCCCGGTCGCCTCCAGCGACGGGGGCGGCGGCAACGCCTCGTACATGAGCGCCTTGCAGACCGACGCCTCCATCAACCCGGGCAACTCCGGCGGCCCGCTGCTCAACGCGGACGGCGGCGTCATCGGCATCAACTCCGCCATCCAGTCCGCCGGCAACGGCAGCGGCCTCGGCGAGTCCCAGCAGTCCGGCAGCATCGGCCTCGGCTTCGCGATCCCGATCAACCAGGCCAAGAACGTCGCCGAGCAGCTGATCAAGACGGGCCAGCCCGTCTACCCGGTCATCGAGGCCACGGTCAACATGAAGGACTCCACCACCGGTGCCACCATCGCCTCCAGCGGCGCCGGCGGCAGCCCCGCCGTCGTCCCCGGCGGCCCCGCCGACAAGGCCGGCCTCAAGTCCGGCGACGTGATCACCAAGCTCGACGACACGGTCATCGACAGCGGCCCGACCCTGATCAGCGAGATCTGGACCCACCAGCCGGGCGACAAGGTCACCCTGACCTACAAGCGCGGCGGCAAGGTGTCGAAGGTGGACGTCACCTTGGGGAAGCGCAAGGGTGACAGCTGACGCGCTAGGCTGATCCCCGCGCCACCACGAATGGCGCGGGGAGGCTTGCCCGAGCGGCCTAAGGGAACGGTCTTGAAAACCGTCGTGGCAGCGATGTCACCGAGGGTTCAAATCCCTCAGCCTCCGCCGAGGTCAGCGAACTAGCTGGTCAGAAGGGGTGCCCCTGGTTCGGGGGCACCCCTTCTGCGTGCACCTTGTCTCACCCTGTCTCGCCTGTGTCCCAGCTTTGACCAGTACGTATGGGCCATCTGTGGGCCAGAGGCGGGCCTGTCAGCCCTCGTTCAATCCCTGCGTGATGAGCTGGTTGGAACGGGACTGATCACCGCGAAGGATCTTGGCGTAGAAGCGGAACAGGACAGCGATGCTGTGCCCTGCCCGCCGGGCGACCTCCACTGGATCTACTCCCGCCTTGATCCAGAGGGACACCCCCGCGTGCCGGAGCGAGTACGGCACCTCGGCGAGGGGAGTCGCTGCTTCCTCCTCCGAGAGTACTTCCGTTCGGGCCTCCTCCCACAGATCGCAGTACTCGGTAGACCGGACGCGTCCGCCTCGTGCCGCGCGGAACAGACGACCGTCTGAGGCTGTCCCGTACCGCTCGATGTGCTCCCGCAGCATCCGGACCAGCACCGGGGGAATCGGGACCGATCGCGTTGCTCCGCGAGCCCTCCGCTTGAGGCTGCGGGATTCGTACGACGCGCCGTCGTCCGTCCATCCGCCTCCCACCTCCGGGCGGCTCTCCCCGAGCAGCAGCTCCCCCCACTCCTCATCCTCCGGGGGCAGAGTGCAATCTGCGGCTTTCAGCGAGGCGATCTCAGCGGGTCGCATCGCGGCGTAGTACAGGCAGCCGAAGAACGCCTCAAGATGCTCTCCACGGGGGCCAGCGTCCCGTACGGCCTTGAGGAACGACCGGGCCAGCGCCGGACCGGGGACGTACCGGAAGTCGATTTCGTCGTCCGTCTCCGGCGGCGCCCAGTCGACGCGGGCAAGGGGGTTGGACGACAGCAGCCCCCGCTCCTCCACCGTGAAGCGAAGGAAGTTGCTCAGCACCATGCGCTTGCGCCGAGCGGTGTTCTCCGCAGCCTTCCTGCCATCCAGCCGCAGCGAGAGCGCATCCAGTGCTGGCCTGAGAAGCGCCGGATTCTCCAGCGCGTTCACCTTCATCGAGTGATCAGCGATCCAGGACAGGGCCGTGCGGATAGCCTCCGGCGGCTCCTCGACCCTGTGGCGGGGAGCCAACTTCCCGTCAGTCCCCTTCACGGCACGGAATGCCCACTGGTAGAGCGCGGCCCGCATGACCTTTGCGTCCGGTGCGCCGCGGGTGGTCGTGACCAGTGTCGGCGTGACGACTGCGAGCGCTTCGGCGATGCCGGCACGATGCTTGGCCGCGGCGCGGGGCCACTTCACCAGGACGTACGCGGTCGCGTGCTCGTACCAGGTGGGGGAGGACAGGGCGGCCAGTTCGCGCGCAGGCAGACCGGTGTCCTCGTCGAACTGCTCGCGCTCGCGGAGCGCGGCCATGAGTTCCGTTCGGCGGCCGTCGGCTTGGGGCTTGAGCTTGAAGCTTCTGGAGTGCGACCGCGAGCCGACGCGCCACCTGAGCTCGTACGGCTTCGGGCGACCGGCGCGCTTGCGAATAGACCAGATATCGACGTCGTACGTGAGCATGCGTCTCCCAAAGCGAGGGGCCCGCCGTAACGGCGGGCCCCATGAAGCTGGTTGGTTCGGGCTAGGCGGCGTTCTGTCCGCAGCTCTCCCACCACGCGTCCAGGTCACGACGGCTCACGCGGACCTGGCCGTTGGGGAGCTTGCTGATTCGGGGGGCCTTGCCGCGTGCCCGCATGCGGTAGAAGGCGGCGCGGCTCATCTTGATCTCTTTGAGGACGTCAGCGAGCTTGAGCTTCTCGTCGCGTGCCACGCGTTCGACTCCTTCGAACAGCCGGTTGGTGAAAGGCTGGGGAGCTGCGCCCACATTGCTCTGAGTCGTGACTCATCGCGACTCAGAGCGGGGTGGAGGGCGCCTGAGTCGCGATGAGTCACGACTCAGGAAGATGTGGTTCGGACTTGAGGGTGAGTCCGTTGTAGGTGGCCACCTGCCGCCCGTACGGGTCACGGGGCCGCGTCCGATGGAGCTGAGGGACGACAGACAGCAGGTTGCGTCCAAACACCTGCTTCGTGCCAGCACGAACGCCGTTGTCTTCGGCCCACTCCCGCCAGACCCCCCACAGCGCGTCCACGGGCACGCTGCATGTGGGTCCGGTGGTGCAGCGTTCGCGGATGAATGCGCTGGTGGGTGAGGCGGTGTCCTGCATGGTGGTGACTGCCTCGCGACTGGACGCTGGCTCTGTGATCCGGCCGATGGTCTCCAGTCGGGCGAGTCCGTCGAGGGCCCAGTTGAGGATGCCGGGCATCTCCGCGATGAGCTTGTCCATGAGGGTGGGGTCTTCTTTGCCCAGCCACGACACCGTCGTGTTGAGCAGGATGAAGCGGCGGGCGATGACTCCGGAGGAGTCGCCGAAGTGCGGCAGCTCGTTGGACAGGACCATCAGCCGCGTGGGTAGCTTGCCGGTCCACGGCTCGCGGTATTTGCGGTCGATGTCGATGGTGTCTTCGCCGGAGATGGTCAGCAGCCGCTCCACCACCTGGCTGTTGTCGTTGCCGGACAGCCGGGCGTCGGAGATGACCGCGAGCGGCTTGCCGATCAGGGTGGATAGACCGAAGTTCGTGCCGAGTCCGGCGAGGGTGGGCCCCGCGAGGTTCTCCTTGCCCACCAGCTCTTTCAGTACCCGGGCGATGGTGCCCTTGCCCGAACGCGACGGCCCGACCATGAGCAGGATCTTCTGTTGCTCGGTACGGCCGGACAGGACGTACCCGAACCACTCCTGAACCGCCCGGATGGCCTCCGGGTCATCTGGCCAGACCTGCCGCAGGAAGCGTTCCCAGGTGGGCGCGCTGGTGTGCGGGTCGTAGGTGAACGGCACCGAGACGAGGTTGAAGAAGTCGGGGCTGAGCGGCAGCAGCGCGCGGTCCCGGATGCGCAGCAAACCGTTCTCACAGGCCACGATGGGGCCGTCGTTCCGGTCGGCCGCTTGCCGGTCGAGCCAGGCGGGGGCGTCCATGTCCGTGGGCAGCAGGGTGATGGCCCCGAGGGCATCCAGCAGGTTGCCGATCTTCGGTTTGGTGGGGGCCCAGTCGCGAATCTCGGGCTGCCCGTCCTTGTCGGTGCCTGCCTGGTAGGTGGCGTGCTCCAGCCGCTCGTACATGGACTTCTTCACCTGCTGCTCGTCCAGCTCGCGCCAGCAGGTGCCGGTCCAGCGCATCCACGAGCCGCGCCAGCGCCTGTACAGCAGGTGCCCGTCCTCGGTTTGCCAGTCCGGGAGGAGGCGGCGCGCGACGGCCATGGGGTTGGTGGGGGCGGGCAGTTCTTCGGTGGCGGTCATGCGGCAGTCCTCCCTTCCTGAGAGCTGCGGAGCGGGCAGGCGGTCTTGTGGGCTTCGTGGTCGGCGATCAGGGCGAGCACGCGGCGGCGGCCGATCGCGCTGCGGTCGTGGCCGCATGCGCACCACGAGTGGGCGGTGGGGGTGGCCCTGCGGTCCGGGGGTGCGGTGATGTGGAGCCACGCGATGGGGTACCGGCCGTCTCCCTGCTGCTGGTCAGAGCGAAGGGCAGAAGGGACGGCCTGACGGCCTGTCTCTTATACACATCTGACGCTGCCGACGACTAGGC
>NZ_JAEEAP010000572.1 GCF_016103465.1 Streptomyces sabulosicollis | reverse complement strand
GATGGGCCCCCCGCACAGGCCGCCGCGCGGCCCGGGTGCGAGGGGCCCATCACCCCGGCCCCGCAGCAGGTCATTGAGGACTGCGACACTCCGGCCCGCTGTCCGGGGGTGGGGACGGTGTGGGCGGCCTTGTCGATGACGCGGGCCTGGCAGCAGCGCGAGATCACCGCCTTCACCCACTTCGGCATGAACACCATGACCGGCCGCCAGTGGGGCTCGGGGGCCGAGGACGAGCGGCTCTTCGACCCGCCCGAGCTCGCCATGGACCAGTGGATGCGGGCGTACAAGGCCGCCGGCGCCGAGCAGGTCATGCTCACCGCCAAGCACCACGACGGCTTCGTGCTCTACCCGAGCCGCTACACCGGCCACGACGTCGCGGCCAGCCCCTGGTGGACGAAGGGCCCCGGCGGCAGGAATCCCGACGGCGATGTCCTCGGCGCGTACGTCAAGGCCGCCCGTAAGGCGGGACTCAAGGTCGGTGTCTACCTCTCGCCCGCCGACGGCGCCGAGCTGCCGCACGCCTGGCACGCCCAGTGGATCGAGAAGATCCGCGAGAAGCAGCAGAACGGCGAGGAACTGTCGCTGCCCGAGCGGATGGCACTGGAGGACGGCGACCGCGCACCCGCCGGCCAGGGCCGCTACGGCAACGGCAGCAAGCCCACCGAGCGCACCATCCCCACCCTCGTCCCCGGCGACGACCGGGCCGGCAAGGTCGCCTCCGGCGCGCTGCCCACCTTCCGCTTCACCGCCGACGACTACGACGCGTACTACCTCAACCAGATCTACGAGATCCTGACGCAGTACGGCCCCATCGACGAGTTCTGGCTGGACGGCGCCAACCCCTGGGGCGGTGCGGGCGTCACCCAGCACTACGACGTCAGGAACTGGTTCGAGCTGATCCGCGCGCTCTCCCCGGATGCGGTGGTCTTCCAGGGCGCCCAGGGCGTGCGCTGGGTGGGCAACGAGGACGGCATCGCCCGGGAGACCGAGTGGTCGGTGACCCCGTCCGCGGTCGACCCCTGGACCGTCATCGGCGGGGGGCTCCCCAATGACTCCACCGACGCCGACATCGGCTCGCGCGCGAAGCTGACCGCGCCGGGCGTGCGCTATCTGCAGTGGTACCCGGCCGAGGCCGATGTCTCGATCCGCCCCGGCTGGTTCCACGACCCCGCGGAGCGGCCCAAGACCCCCGACCAGCTGATGTCGCTGTACGAGCGCAGCGTGGGCCGCAACGCCTCGCTGCTGCTCAACGTCCCGCCCGCGAAGAACGGCCGGATCGACGACGCCGACACGGCCTCCCTTACGGCCTTCGGCAAGGCCGTAAGGACGACATACGGCACCGGGGCGCGGCCGACCGCCGGTCATCCGGCGACCTTCGACCGGGTGCGGCTCGGCGAGGACATCCGCCAGGGGCAGCGGGTGGAGGAGTTCACCGTGCAGGCCCGGGTGGCGGGGACCTGGCGGGACATCGCCTCCGGTACGACCATCGGTGCCCGGCGCATCCTCCCGCTGGCCGAGCCCGTCACGGCCGACGGGCTGCGGGTACGCGTCCTGGCCTCCCGCGCCGCACCACGGCTGCTGCCGCCCACGGTCCACCTCGGCGAGGCGGCCCGCCGCTGAGACGGCGGTCCGGGGTCGTGTCATGGCCATCTCAGCGACGTGTTAAGGCCACCCCGGGCACGCGGCGCCGGGGGGCGTCGGATAACTTGAGTCCGTGAGCAACAAGGTCAAAAAGAACGCCGTGCGCGCCGGTGCAGTCATCGCCGCGACGACGGCGATGCTGCTGATGTCGTCCCCCGCGTTCGCGCTCACCCGCGACGACGGCGACGACCCGGGTCCGGGCCTGAGTGTCGCCGAGACACTGGGCCTCTATGTCGCTGCTCCGATCATCCTGTTCCTGGTGATCGCGGGTCTGGTGATGGCGGGAGACAGGAAGTCCCGTAAGCAGACCGACTGACGCGATCGATCGACGAAGCGCGCGCACGCCGCCGCTGAGCGCCCCGGCCATCCGGCCGGGGCGCTTTTGTTGTGTACGGGGCGAGTCGCTCCCCGGCCGCGCCGGTCCCCTCGTCCCGGCCCCTCCTCCCGGCCGCGCCGGTCGCGTGGTCCCGGCCGCGCCTGTCCCGTAGCTCCGGCCGCGCCGGTCCCCGTCGTCCCGGATCGCCAAGTGGGAGGGTGTCACGCCGAGTTCACCGTGTGCCATCCACAGGCCCTGGCCCGTTTATTTTCGCTTTAACCTACGGTGTCGTAACCTACGGGTCCGTAGGTAAAGCCCGTCGCCCCCGTCCCCTGGAGCCCCCACCGTGACACTCGCCCCTTCCCACCGCCACGGTCAGGCCGTCTGGAGCGACACCCAGCTCCTGTACGCACTCGAAGAGGTCGTCGAGACCGAGCTCAACCGGCATCTGAAGGTCGCCAAGGAGTGGATGCCGCACGAGTACGTCCCCTGGAGCGACGGCCGGAATTTCGACGGGATCATGGGCGGCGAGGCATGGGCGCCCGACCAGTCCAAGGTCAGCGAGGTCGGCCGGATAGCGCTTGTGGTCAACCTCCTCACCGAGGACAACCTCCCCAGCTACCACCACGAGATCGCGACCCTCTTCGGCCGGGACGGCGCCTGGGGCACCTGGGTGCACCGCTGGACGGCGGAGGAGGGGCGCCACGGCATCGTGATGCGTGACTACCTGCTGACCAGCCGCGCCGTCGACCCGGTGCAGCTGGAGCGGTTCCGCATGGAGCACATGTCCGAGGGCTTCGAGTCGGACAACCAGCACAGCATGCTGCACACCGTGGCGTACGTCGCCTTCCAGGAGCTGGCCACCCGCATCTCGCACCGCAACACCGGCCATCACTCCGGCGACCCGGTCTGCGACCGGATGCTGGCGCGCATCGCCACCGATGAGAACCTGCACATGATCTTCTACCGGAACCTGCTCGCGAAGGCGTTCGAGCTGGCCCCCGACCAGACCATGTGCGCCGTCCGGGACGTGGTGGTCAACTTCCGCATGCCGGGCCACGGGATGCCCGGTTTCGAGCGCGCCGCCGCCCAGATCGCCATCGGCGGGATCTACAACCTGCGCATCCACCACGACGACGTCCTCCAGCCCGTGCTGCGCTTCCTGAAGGTCCTGGAGATCGGCGGGCTCGGCCCGGAGGGGCTCAAGGCCCAGGAGGAACTGGGGCTCTACATGGGCGGGTTGGACGATCAGGCCGCCAAGTTCGACGAGCGGCGCCAGGCGCTGCTGGCCCGTCGCAGGGCCCGTGCCGAACGATCGTGATCACTCTGGCACCATCGGGTGATGGTCGAACATTCATCGCAAGATGCGGCGGTGGATCCGGAAGCCGAAGCGGCCCGGCTGAGGGCCGCGGCGGCGGCCGGGAAGCCGGGGGCGTACCGGGCCTATGCCGAACTCCTCACCGGCCTGGGCCGCTTGGACGAGGCCCTGCCATGGTGGGCCAGGGCCGCCGACGCCGGGGACGCGGACGCCTCGCGCACACTCGCGATCTGCCACAAGGACCGCGGCGAGTTCGCCGAGGCCGAGCGGTGGTACCGCACGGCCGCCGATCGCGATGGCGGCTGTGCGTTCGGTCTGGGCCGACTGCTGCAGGAGGCCGGTGACACGGCGGGCGCCGAGCGGTGGTACGCGCACGGGGCCGCGCTCGGCAGCGTCGAGTGCAAGACCAACGGCGCCGTGCTGCTGGCCGCCCGCGGCGCCTGGGACACCGCGCTCGCGCGGCTGGCCGAGGCCGCGGCCGAGGGCGACGACGTCGCCACCCGCTCCCGCCGGGCCATCGAGGGCATGCTGAGGGACCTGGACGGCTGGCGCGCGGCCCTCGCCCGGGCGGAGGCCGAGGGCGACCCCGAGGAGGCGTACGAGGCGCTGCGCGAACTGCTCGACCCGGAGCGCAGGGCGATGTTCGAGCGCTACCCCCGGATGGTCGCGGAGGCCGAGGCGCTGTACGGCCGGGCGGCCGCGGTCGGCAGCGCCAAGGCGCTGGTGGACCAGGCCCTCTTCATCGCCCGCGACGACAGCCGCTGGGCCGAGGCCCGCGCCCTCGTCGAACGCGCCCATGAGCGCGGCTACGACGGTGCGGCGTACGTCCTCGGCGTCTGGGCGGAGGAGAACGGCGAACTGCGCACCGCCGAGGAGTGGTACCGCACGGCCGACGAGGCCGACGGCGGCCACATGTGGGCCTGCTTCAACCTGGGGGTGCTGTGCGTGCGGCAGCGGCGGCTGGAGGAGGCGGAACGGTGGCTGCGGGCCACGGGGGTCGACGGTGGTGCCGACGGGGTCGACGGTGGCGAGGGGGAGGGTCCAGGTCCGTTCGACGAGGGCGAGGAGCGGATCGTCGCGGCGCTGCGGGACATCGCCGCGATCCGAGCCGACCCCGAGCGGATGCCGCCCGCCGAGTGGGAGGAGCGGCTGCCCGGGCTGCGGGCCCGCGCCGAGGAGGGCGGCCCGGACGCCTGGTTCGCCTACGCCGACGCGCTCGACCGGCTGTACCGGCTCCCGGAGGCCGCCGAGTGGTACCGCAAGGCGGGCACCCCGCAGGCCCTGCTCGCCCTCGGGCGGATGCTGTACGACGGGGGCGGCGCCAAGGGGCTGCGGATGGTGCCGTACTACGAGCCCGCGGCGGCGGAGGGGGACGCCGCTGCCGCGTACGACATCGGCCGGATACACGACGAGGCTGGGGACCGGCGGACCGCCCAGATCTGGTTCCGCCGGGCGGCCGACCTGGGGCACGGGCGTGCCGCGTGGTGGCTCGGCTGGACGTCGGAGGAGCGCGGCGGGGACCCGCAGCACGCCGAGCGGTGGTACGTGCGCGCCGCGCGCGGCGGGCTGGTCCCGCCCGCGTTTCTCGCGGGGCGGAGCATGGTGCGGCGGGGCGCGTGCGCGGAGGCGGAGCCGCTGTTGAGGATGGCGTGCGAGGGGGAGCACGAGGAGGCGCCGTACTGGCTGGCGGAAGCGTTGCGGGGGCTGGGGCGGACGGAGGAGGCGGAGCGCTGGCTCCGGGTCGCCGCCTCGGCGTACCCCGACTTACTGGACCACTACGGCGAAATGGCCCGCCCGGCCTTACGAGACCCCGGCTGACGCCGGTTTGTGGGCAATCGTTCCGCCGGGGGGCACCTCCCAGCGGTAGCTGGGGGAGGCT
>NZ_JAEEAP010000571.1 GCF_016103465.1 Streptomyces sabulosicollis | reverse complement strand
GCACCTTCATCGAAATCAGCACCCACCCCGTCCTGACCACCGCCATCCAAGACACCACCGAAACCCACCCCGAGCTACGGACCACCATCACCGGCACCCTCCGACGCGACAACGGCGGACCCGACCGCGTACTCGCCGCTCTCGCAGAGCTGTTCGTCGCCGGAGTGCCGGTGGACTGGGCCACCGCCTACGCCGGAGCCGGGGCCCGCCGGGTGCCGCTGCCCACGTACGCCTTCCAGCACCGGCACTACTGGCTGGAGCCTGCCAGGACACCGACGCGGGCCGAGACGGCCGACAGCTCCCTGTGGGCGGCCATCGAGGACGGAGACGCGCGGTCCCTCGCGCGGGAACTCGAGGTGGACGCGGCGGCCCTGGGCACGGTGCTGCCCGCGCTGGCCTCCTGGCGCCGTCGCAGCCAGGAGGACACCCTCACGGACACATGGCGGTACCGGGTCGGATGGACTCCAGTGGCCGCTACCGCCCCTCGGCTGTCGGGCCGGTGGCTGGTGCTGGTCCCGGCCGTACGGGCCGGTTCGGCGCGGGTCCGCGCGGTGCTGGACGGGCTGGCCGCGCGGGGCGCCGAGGTGGTGGCCGCCGAGGTTGCCGAGACCGGCCGGGAGGCGCTGGGCGACCAGGTCAAGGCGGCGGACGGCGGTGCCGGGGTGGTGTCCCTGCTCTCGTGGGACGACCGCGCCGACGCCGAGTACGGCATGGTGTCCGCGGGCACCGCGGCCACGCTGGCGGTGGCGCAGGCGCTGCGCGACCACGGCGTCAGCGCACCGCTGTGGTGTGTCACCAGTGGCGGGGTCGCGGTGGCCGGTGAGGCGGCCGATCCGGTGCAGTCGGCGGTGTGGGGATTCGGCGCCGTGCTGGGGCTCGACCACCCGGACACCTTCGGCGGCCTGATCGACCTTCCGGCCGAAGGGGACGGTGACGACGCGGAGTTGCCGGACGGGCTGTTCGCGGCGCTGTGCTCCCCGGAGGGCGAGGACCAGCTCGCGGTGCGCGCCGACGGGCTGTTCGCCCGCCGGATGCTCCGGGACCGGAACGGCTCCGGAAGCGCCTGGACGCCGCGGGGCACCGTGCTGGTGACGGGTGGCACCGGCGGACTCGGTTCGCATGTGGCCCGCTGGCTCGCCGCGAACGGGGCGGACCATGTGGTGCTGCTCAGCAGGCAGGGCGGTGCCGCGCCGGGCGCGGCCGAACTGGTGGCGGATCTGGCAGAGGTGCGGGTCACGGTCGCCGCGTGCGATGTGACCGACCGGGACGCCGTGGCCGCCGTGCTGGCGGAGGCGGAGCGGACACATCCGCTGACCGCGGTGGTGCACACCGCCGGTGCCGGACTGCTCCCGGCGCCGGTCACGGAGGTGACCGCCGAGCAGTTCGCCGCCGTGACGGGGGCCAAGGTGCGTGGCGCGCTGGTGTTGGACGAGCTCGTCGGCGACCGGGAGCTGGACGCGTTCGTGTTGTTCTCCTCCGGTGCCGGTGTCTGGGGCAGCGGCGGACAGGCCCCGTACGCGGCGGGCAACGCCTTCCTGGACGGGCTGGCGCAGCGCCGCCGCGCCCGGGGCCTGGCGGCCACGTCGGTGGCGTGGGGCGGCTGGGGCGGTGGTCTCGGCATGATCGACGCCGACGGCGGCGACCAGTGGCGCCGTATCGGCGTGCTGCCGATGGACCCGGCGCCTGCGCTGCGCGCGATGGCGCGTGCCGTGGGCGGCGGCCCGCCGAATGTGATCGTCGCCGACATCGACTGGGCGCGGTTCGTGCCGGGATACACGATGGCCCGGGAGCGGCCGCTGCTGCGCGAGTTGCCCGAGGTCGCCGAGATCCTCGCGGCGGACACGCCGGGCGGGGTCACGTCGCGGCGGGAGGAGCTCCTGGACAACCTGGCGGGGCTGACCGGCCCGGAGCGGGAGGCGTTCCTGACCGACCTGGTCCGGCGCGAGGCGGCGGCCGTGCTCGGGCATGCCGACGGTGACGCGGTGGAGCCGGGGCGTGCGTTCAAGGACACCGGGTTCGACTCGCTGACCGCGGTGGAGCTGCGCAACCGGATCAACGCGGCCACCGGGCTCCAGCTCCCCGCCACGGTGGTGTTCGACTATCCGAAGCCCACCACGCTGGCGAGGAAGCTGCGTACGGAGCTGGCGCCCACCCCGGACGGGACCCCGGACGGCGCCCTGGACGGGATCGGGGTCGGGCGCGGGAACGGCGGGGCCACCGACGCGGAGGGCCGGGAGCGGGAGATCCGGCGGGTGCTGGCCTCGGTACCGTTGCGCCGCTTCCACGAACTGGGGGTGCTGGACGCGCTGGTGCGCCTCGCGGACACGGCGGCCGCCGGTGAGCCGGGCGAGCTGAGCGGCTCGAGCGACCCGAACACCACCGCCGGGGCCGGCACCTCCGCGATCGCGGACCTGGACGCCGACGAGCTGGTGAGCCGGGCGCTGCGCGGCACGACCTTCGGAAACGACTGACGCCGCGGTTGCGGAGAGGAGTACACATGGCTGCGTCCCGGGAAGACCTGGTCAAGGCGCTGCGTACCTCGCTGATGGACGTCGAACGACTGCGGCGGGAGAACGACCGGCTGATCGCCGAGTCCACCGAACCCGTGGCGATCGTGGCGATGGCGTGCCGGTTGCCGGGCGGGGTGACCGACCCGGAGTCGCTGTGGGAGCTGGTGGCCGAGGGGCGGGACGCGATCGGCCCGTTCCCCACGGACCGCGGCTGGGACCTGGAGACACTCTTCGACTCCGATCCGGACGCCGTGGGCAGGTCCTATGTGCGCGAGGCGGGATTCCTGGAGGGTGCGGGCGGGTTCGACGCCGCGTTCTTCGGCATCTCCCCGCGCGAGGCACTGTCGCTGGACCCGCAGCAGCGGCTGCTGCTGGAGACCGCGTGGGAGACGTTCGAGCGGGCGGGGATGGATCCGCGGTCGGTGGAGGGCCGGGACATCGCGGTGTTCGCCGGGGGCAGCGGCCAGGGGTACGGCGGCGGTCCGGGTGGGGCGCCCCAGGGCCTGGAGGGCTATCTCGGGGTGGGTGCTTCCGGCAGCGTCATCTCCGGACGCGTGTCGTACACCCTCGGGCTGACCGGTCCCGCCGTGACCGTGGACACCGCGTGCTCCTCCTCGCTCGTGGCCACCCATCTCGCCGTGCAGGCGCTGCGGTCCGGCGAATGCTCCATGGCGCTGGCCGGTGGTGTCGCCGTCATGGGCCAGCCCACCGCCTTCGTGGAGTTCTCCCGCCAGCGCGGTCTGGCGCCCGACGGCCGCTGCAAGTCCTTCGGCTCGGGCGCGGACGGCACCAACTGGTCCGAGGGTGTGGGCCTCGTGCTGCTGGAACGGCTGTCCGACGCCCGCCGCAACGGCCACGAGGTCCTGGCCGTGATCCGGGGCACGGCGGTCAACCAGGACGGGGCCAGCAACGGCCTCACCGCGCCCAACGGCCCCTCCCAGGAGCGGGTGATCCGCCAGGCGCTGTCCAACGCCGGGCTGACGGTGGCCGACGTGGACGCGGTCGAGGCCCACGGCACCGGCACCAGTCTCGGCGACCCCATCGAGGCCCAGGCCGTGCTCGCCACCTACGGACGTGGGCGCCCGGCCGAAAGGCCGCTGTGGCTGGGGTCGTTGAAGTCCAACATCGGTCACGCCCAGGCCGCCGCTGGGATCGCCGGTGTCATCAAGACCGTCATGGCGTTACGGCACGGCCGGCTGCCGAAGACCCTCCACGCCGATCAGCCCAGCTCCAAGGTGAACTGGACCACGGGCGCGGTGTCCCTGCTCACCGAGGGGCGGGAGTGGCCGGAGACGGGACACCCACGCCGCGCTGGCGTCTCCTCCTTCGGCGTCAGCGGAACGAACGCGCATGTCATCCTCGAGCAGGCCCCGGAGGAGGAGAACACCGCCCCACGGCCGGAGGGATCCGCCGAGCCCGGCCCGGTCGCCACCGGCCATGTGGTGCCGTGGGTGCTCTCGGGCCATACGGGGGCGGCGCTGCGGGCCCAGGCCGCCCGGCTGCTGGACCACGTGCGGAAGACGACCGCCGCCAGTCCGCTGGACATGGGCTGGTCGCTGGCCACCACCAGGACCCGGCTGGACCACCGCGCGGTCGTGCTGTGCGCCGACGCCGAGGAGGCCGTGGCGGGACTGGAGGCGGTGGCCGCGGGCGCGTCCGCCCGGTCGGCGGTCAGCGGGTCCGTGGCCTCGGGGAAGGTCGCGGTGCTGTTCACCGGCCAGGGCAGCCAGCGCGCCGGAATGGGCCGGGAACTGCACGATCGCTACCCGGTGTTCGCGCGGGCCTTCGATGACGTCTGCGCCCAGTTCGGCGCCCTGCCCGACGGGGACGGGCCGGGGGACGGCGACGGCAGGGTTTCGCTCGCCGAGGTGGTGTTCGCCGAGGAGGGGTCGGCGAGGGCGGCGCTGCTGGACCGGACCGAGTTCACCCAGCCCGCGCTGTTCGCGCTGGAGGTGGCGCTGTTCCGGCTCGTGGAGTCGTGGGGGGTGCGCCCCGCGTATGTGCTGGGCCACTCGATCGGCGAGGTGGTCGCGGCCCATGTGGCCGGGGTCCTGTCCCTGCCGGACGCCTGCACACTGGTGCGGGCGCGGGGGCGGCTGATGCAGCGACTCGACGCGACCGGGGCGATGGTCGCGGTGGAGGCGGCCGAGGACGAGGTCGTCCCGCTGCTCGCGGGCAAAGAGCACCGGGCCGCCATCGCCGCGGTCAACGGCCCGACTTCCGTGGTCGTCTCCGGTGACGAGGACGTGGTCACGGCGGTGGCGGAGACGCTGGCGCGGCAGGGCCGCAAGACCAAGCGGCTCGTGGTCTCGCACGCGTTCCACTCCCCCCATATGGACGGGATGCTGGACGCGTTCCGCGAGGTGGTCTCGCGGCTGGCCTTCGCGCCGCCCCGGGTGCCCGTGGTGTCGAACCTGACCGGCGGTATCGCCGACCCCGAGGAGTTGTGCACCCCGGAGTACTGGGTGCGGCAGGTGCGGGGCGCGGTGCGGTTCCTCGACGGTGTCCGCACACTCGCCGACGCGGGCGTGCGCACCCATCTGGAACTCGGCCCGGACGGGGTGCTGACCGCGATGGGCCAGGACTGCCTGCCGGATGCGGACACGGACACGGATGCGGTGGCGGTGGCGGGCGCGGGGACGGG
>NZ_JAEEAP010000570.1 GCF_016103465.1 Streptomyces sabulosicollis | reverse complement strand
GGGTGGGGGCGGAGGTGGGGGACTCCTTCTCACCGTTCCGCTCCGCCGCGCGCTTCGGCTCATCGGAGTGACGTCCCTGAGGGGGGAAGGTCAGGTCCGGTACGTCGACGACTGGCGGCAGATCGGGAGTGAGCATTTGCTGCTCATTTCTGTTCATGGCCAGCGGGTACCCAGCTGCGGCGGTCTCACCCTGCGATACCGGTCACAGTCGGACATGGCGGTCAGACCGGCGGTTCGCGCCCGAGTGGGGCGGGGCGCCGAACGGCCGGTGTGCACCCCCGCGGCACACCGGCCGCCGCGCAGCGGCCGGTGTCGCCGGTTCAGCCCACGCGCTCGATGCGCGCGTTGCGGATCAGGAATTTGCCCGGCTCACGAACCTGCTCGAAGGCCGCGTTGTTGAGCAGGGCGCAGCTGCCCGAGGTCGAGGTGACGGAGACGGTTGTCGACTTGTCGTTGTCCAGATTGGTCACCTTGAGCTTGGTGCCGACCGGGAACTGATTGCTGGAGGCGGCCGGGGCCCCGCCCTCACCGGACAGCGTGACGGTCGACCCCGCGCACACGACCTCGCCCGAGGCGTCGGCGTCACCGGCGCCGGAGTCCGAGGCTCCCGCCGGGGCGGAAGCCGAGGCGGAGGCGCCGCCCCCGGCCGGGGCCGCCGTCTCGTCCTGGTCCGCGGTCCCCTCCGCTTGGCCCGCGGCCTCGTCGGCGGCGCACCCCGAAGCCTGTTGCTTCCGCTTGATCTCCTCGATGACGGCCTGTCGGTTGGCTATCCGCGCCTGTGACTGCGCGTCCGGACTGGCCTGCTGATCGGCGATGAACTTCTCGTTGTTGGCCAGCGCCTGCTCCAGCCCGGCACAGGCCGTCGAGGACTGCGCCGCGCCCTCGGTGCTGGCGTTGCTGGTCGCGGCCAGCACCCCGGCGCCGGTGCCCGCCAGCGCCAGCGAGCCGATCAGCAGGCCGAGCTTCTTCTTGCCGCTGAGTGTCCTTTTGCGTGTCATGTCGACTCCTTTTCGAACTGCCCGCCATGCCATACGGGCGGATGTCGGAGTCGTCTCAGGACCGGGCGGAAATTTTTCGGGGAAATGTGGTTGAGGATTGAACGGTGGTGGATTCTCGGGGCCCGGCCTTAAAAGGGCCTTAAGGCTTCATGAAGCCTTAAGGCCCATTCCGGGGCCGCCGGTTCCGTCAGTCCAGCCGCCGGTGCAGGAAACCCAGCGTGCTCCGCCAGGCCGACGCCGCGGATTCCGCGTGATAGGACGGGCGCTCGTCATTGAAGAAGGCGTGACCCGCGGGGTAGAGCCGGAAATCCGGCTCCACGCCGGACTCCTCCCGCACGACCCGGCGCAGCCGCTCCAGACCGTCCAGCGGAATGGTGTTGTCGTTCTCCCCGAAATGGCCCAGGATGTCGGCCCGCAGTCCGGAGAAGTCCGGCAGTTCGCCCTGGATGACGCCGTAGAAGGGCACCGCCGCGCTGACCCGGGAGTCGGCGGCGGCCAGATACAGCACGAAGCCGCCGCCCATGCAGAACCCGACCGCCCCCACGGTGGCGGAGGTGACCTCGGACCGGCCGAGGAGGTGGTCGACCGCCCCGGAGAGCAGCTCGACGCCGCGCCCCACCGGCAGTTCCGTCATCATCCGGTACGCCTCTTCGGCGTCATGGGCGACGCTGCCCCCGTACAGATCGGGCGCCAGCGCGACGAAGCCCTCGCGGGCCAGCCGGTCGGTGACATCGGCGATGTGGTGGTCCAGGCCCCACCACTCCTGGATGACGATCAGCCCGGGGCCCCGTCCGGACGGCGGCAGCGCCAGATAGCCGTGCGCGGTGGTCCCAGCGCTGGGGAAGGTGACGTTCTGGCGGGTGGGGGAGCCGGCCGGTTCCGGGGCCTCGGGCATGGGGGAACGCTCCTGTCGTACCGGTCGTCGCTGGCCCCACCCATCGTAGGGACGGCCCGTGCCACCAGGGCACGGCGCGCTGCCGCCCCTAGAGGACTCCGCTCGTGGCGCGGCGGTGGGTGGAGCGGCGGTCGTCGATCTCGGCCCAGCGGTCGCCGTAGATGTTCTCCCGGATGGCCGGGTCCTGTACGAAGTCGTGCGGGAAGCCCAGGGGCACCGCGCTGACCTCGTCCAGCCGCGCCACCGCGGCGGCGTCGAGCCGGACGTCGACGCATCCGAGGGCGTCGGCGAGCTGGGACTCCCGGGTGGCGCCGACGATCGGGATCACGGTGCCGGGACGGCCGCGCAGCCAGGCCAGCGCCACCTGGGCCGGGGTCCAGCCGCCCTGTTCGGCGATCTCCAGCACCGCGGTGATGGTGGCCTCCTCGTTGTGTTCCGTCCGGTCGTCCCAGGTGGCGTGGGTGGTCAGCCGTCCCGGCTCACCCCGGCGGTACTTGCCGGTGAGCTTGCCGCCCGCGAGCGGGCCCCACGCCAGCACGGCCAGATCGAAGGCGCGGGCCTGGGGGAGGAGTTCGCGCTCGGGGGTGCGCTCCAGCAGGTTGTAGCGCAGCTGCGAGCCCGCGAAGCAGGTCCAGCCGCGCAGCTCGGCCAGCGTGTTGGCCTGGGCGATCTCCCAGGCCGGCCAGTCGGACACCCCGATGTACAGCACCTTTCCGGTCCGCACCAGATCGTCGAGCGCCCGCATCACCTCCTCGACGGGGGTGAAGTTGTCCCGGGCGTGCACCCACAGGACATCGAGGCGGTCGGTGCGCAGCCGCTCCAGGCTGTCCTCCACCGAACGCACCAGGTTCTTGCGGTGATTGCCCGCCGCGTTCACATCGCCCCCGCGGGTCGCGCAGGTGTACTTGCCGGCCAGGACGAACCCCTCCCGGCGGCCCTCGAGCAGCTCGCCGAGGATGGCTTCCGAGCTGCCGCCGGTGTAGTTGTTGGCGGTGTCGATGAAGTTGCCGCCCGCGTCGGCGTAGAGGTCCAGCAGCCGCCGGCTCGTCTCCTTGGCGGCCCCCCAGCCCCAGTCCTCGCCGAAGGTCATGGTCCCCAGGCTCAGCTCGCTCACCCGAAGGCCGGTCCTGCCGAACAGTGTGTAGCGCACGGTGATCCCCTTGCGTCGGTCGTGTGGTGACGTGTGCCGACGCTAGGAGTTGAAGAGCGCTCCAAGGCAACTCGCCGGACCGTGGCGTCGACCGCCGCGACGGCCGGTCCCACCGGTCACGACACGGCCGAGGCGCGGATGTCGTGTCCGTCCGAGGTCAGACAGCGGCCCGTGGTCAGGTCGTAGCGCCAGCCGTGCAGGGTGCAGGTGAGCACCTCGCCCTCGATCTGCCCGAACCGGCCGAGGTCGGCGCGCAGATGGGGGCAGCGGCGCTGCACCCGCCAGCCGTCCAGCACGATGTCCTGGCCGTCGTCCCGGCAGGAGTCGTAGTAGTTCTCCACGTACTCGATGCGCTCCATCGACAGGCACTTGAAGAACACGTACAGGAACTCGTTGTAGGGCCCGATCCGGCTGGCGGTGAACCGCATCGACAGCAGCAGGCTGTTGGACCAGTCCACCTCGCGCCGCTCGATGTTGGTGGCCACCAGGTCGGCCGAGGTGGACAGCGTGTAGCGGCAGCGCTCACCGTCCCAGAGGCGGACCTCCCGCGCCGGGAAGTCGATCACGATCGGCACCTCGCCCACGTCCAGCCGCGCCGGGCCCCCGACGCCCGCGCAGATCCGGTCGGCCCTGGTCAGCAGCGGTTCCCACCACTGCTTCAGCTCGGCCAGCAGCCGCTCGCGCGGCAGTGCGGGGGACCGTGAGGCGCGCTCGGCGGCGAGCGCGGGCCGCTGCCGGCGGGCGAACTCCCGCAAGTACGCGGTCTTCTCGCCGAAGATGTGCTCGATCTCCGACTCGGTGTAGCGGTGGGTGAGCTTGCACGCGGTCTCCTCAGGCTCCGCCACCGTCCCCGGGAGCAGCAGATGCGCCGCCACCCGCGGGCGCGCCCGGCCCAGCTGGCGCAGGAACTCCAGCTGGTCCACGAAGATGCTCTCCCCGTCCTGCCCGGTGCCGTTGTGCTCGAAGTGTTCGTCGTCCAGGAAGCACGGCGGGCCCGCGTTGGGGAACACGTGCTTGGCCTCCACCGCGTCGATGTAGCGCAGCGCCCGGTCGAACTGCCCCTGTCGCTTGCGCGCGGCGAACTCCTTCTTGGCGGAGAGCGGCAGCTGGTACACCATCGGGTACCAGATCGCCCCGGAGAACTGGACGAAGTACGCGTCCACCTCGCCGAACTCCCGGATCGCCGCGATGTCCAGCGGATGGGCGTCGTTCTGGTTGAGCAGCACGGTCCGGCCGTCGTCCAGCGAGAGCGCGGAGTCGCCGATGGGGCCGTCCCCGGGGCCGGTCAGCGCGGTGATCATGATGCGCAGACCGTTGCGCTCGACCGGGGTACCGGAGCGGGTGCGGAGGAAGGTGGTGAAACCGAGCGCGCTCAGCTCGCGTTCCAGCTCATCGGTGGCGAAGGCCGGGAGCAGCACGGTGATGTCCTTGCGCACGTTCCGGCGCAGGTTCTCCGCGTCGAAGTGGTCGCGGTGCAGATGGGAGACATACAGATAGTCCGCCGCGCGCCCGTAGTGCGCCCAGTCCAGATCGGTGTTGTCCGGGAACGGAAACCACGAGCCGAAGAAGGCGGGGTTGACCCAGGGATCGCACAGCACCGACCCCGCCGCGGTCTCGATGAACAGCCCAGCATGCCCAAGTCCGGTCACGCGCATACCACAGCACCTCAACCCGGTCGCTGATGTCGGATATCTCCACCGTGCGGGGGTTCGCGGCCGTGTGCATCCGCGGCTGCGCTTGCCGGGTGGCGGGATCCGCCACCCGGGTCACGCCGGTGTCCCCGTCATGAGACGGTGGGCGTGACGGTCGTCCGCCGCTCCGGCGCGGATCCCCGGAGGCGCCCTCCACACGGGCGAGATGGACGAACGGTGCGGATGAGGGGGCTGGGTGGTGCGGATCACGTTGATCGCGCCCGCCGTCAACGCGGCGCTGCGGCAGGTGCGGTTCGACGACGCCCCGCCGGACGCGGCCGGGTTGCGCCGGGCCGCGGCGGCGGCCGTGGCGCTGCCCCACCACGACATGGCGTTCACCGCGCCCTCCGAGCGCTGCCGCGGTACCGCCTCGGCCCTGGGGCTCGACGCCGCCGTGGCGCCCGAGCTGGGCGATCTCGACGTGGGCCGGTGGCGGGGTCGTTCGCTGGAGG
>NZ_JAEEAP010000056.1 GCF_016103465.1 Streptomyces sabulosicollis | reverse complement strand
GGTGTTCCAGGTGAGGGTCGAGGAGGGCGCAGACCTCGTCGAAGGCTTCGGCGAAGACGGGGAAGCGGTCGTAGAGTTCGGCGCCCATGCCGGGGTGTTGGCTGCCCTGTCCGCTGAACAGGAACACCGTCTGGCCGGTGGCCTCGGCGGGCGCTCCCGGGTGTACGAGACCCGGGCGTGGTTCTCCGGTGGCCAGTGCCTCCAGCCCGGCCATCAGCTCCTCGCGGTCCTGGCCGATGACCACGGCCCGGTGGTCGAACAGTGTCCTGGAGCGCAGCAGGGACCAGCCCACCTCGGCCGGTGTCACTCCGGGGTCGGCGTTCACCCGTGCCGCCAGCGCCCGCGCCTGGTCCCGCAGCGCCTCCGTACCGCGCGCCGACACCACCCACGGCACCGGCCCGACCACGGGCTCCGCAGACTCCGCGAGATCCACCGGTCCCGCCTCGATGGCTCCGACCGCCGCCATCGGCTGCTCGGGCGCCTGTTCAACGATGACGTGGGCGTTGGTCCCGCTGATGCCGAAGGACGAGACGCCCACCCGGCGTGGCTGCTCGTCCCGAGGCCACTCCCGCGCCTCGGCCAGTAGGCGGACGTCGCCCGCGTTCCAGTCGACATGCGGGGTCGGTTGGTCGATGTGCAGGGAGGCGGGCAGCACGCCGTGGCGCATCGCCATCACCATTTTGATGACTCCGGCCACTCCGGCGGCGGCCTGCGTGTGGCCGATGTTGGACTTGATGGAGCCCAGCCACAGCGGACGCCCCTCGGGCCGCTCCTGCCCGTACGTGGCCAACAGCGCCTGCGCCTCGATGGGATCGCCGAGCGTGGTCCCGGTGCCGTGTCCCTCCACCGCATCGATCTCTGCGGGCGACAGCCGGGCGTTGGCGAGCGCCTGGCCGATCACCCGCTGCTGCGAGGGCCCGTTCGGCGCGGTCAGTCCGTTGCTGGTGCCGTCCTGGTTGACCGCGGAGCCCCGGATCACGGCCAGTACCCGGTGGCCGTTGCGGCGCGCGTCCGACAGCCGCTCCAGCAGCAGTAGCCCGGCGCCCTCGCCCCAGCCGGTGCCGTCGGCGGCCGATGCGAACGGTTTGCACCGTCCGTCGGCCGCCAGTCCGCGCTGGCGGGAGAACTCGACGAAGGTGGTCGGCGTCGCCATCACGGTCACGCCACCCGCCAGGGCCATCGTGCATTCGCCCTGTCGCAGCGCCTGGGCGGCCAGATGCATGGCCACCAGCGAGGACGAGCACGCCGTGTCCACCGTGACCGCCGGGCCCTCGAGGCCGAACGCATACGCCACCCGGCCCGACATGACACTCGGCGTACCGCCCGCGAGCAGATACCCCTCGACCTCGCGCGCCGATGAGCTTCCGGAGGCGCCGTAACCCTGGTAGGTGCCGCCCGCGAAGACGCCGGTGTTGCTCCCGGCGAGCGTGTCCCGGGCCAGGCCCGCGCTTTCGAAGGTCTCCCAGGCGGTTTCCAGGAGCAGCCGCTGCTGGGGATCCATGGCGAGCGCTTCACGCGGGCTGATGCCGAAGAACGCCGCGTCGAATCCGGCCGCGTCGTGGAGAAAACCGCCCTCGCGCGCATAGCTGGTGCCCAGGCGCTCGGGGTCGGGATCGAAGAGGGTGTCCAGATCCCAGTCGCGGTCGGTGGGCATCTCGCCGATGGCGTCCCGGCCCTCGGCGACTAGCTCCCACAAGTCCTCCGGTGAGCGCACACCGCCCGGGTAGCGGCAGGCCATGCCGACGATGGCGATCGGCTCGTCGGCGGCCGCCGACGGCGTATGGGTGGTGACGGCGGCCTTCCGCCCCGTCAGTTCGGCGCCCAGATACGTGGCGAGCGCGTTCGGCGTCGGGTGGTCGAAGACCAGGGCCGGGGCGAGGGTGAGGCCGGTCGTGGCGGTGAGCTGATTGCGCAGCTCGACCGCGGTGAGGGAGTCGAAGCCCAGCTCCTGAAAGGGCTGCCCCGGGGAGACCGCGTCCAGGCCGGGGTGGCCGAGGATCGTCGCGGCCAGCGTCTGGATATGGCGGACCAGGATCTGGTGGCGCTGCGCGGCGGGCGCCGCGCTGAGCCGCTGCCGCAGCGGGTTGTCGTCGGCGGTGGCCACGGGCGTGGCGGGCTCCGCGTTCGACGGCATCAGCTGGGCGAGGAACGGACTCGGGCGCTGCGCGGTGAACGTACGGCCGAACCGCTCCCAGTCGACATCCGCGATCGTGACGGCCGTGTCATCGTGGGTCAGGGCGTGATGCAGGGACGCGATGGCGAGGCCGGTGGGGAGAGGCGAGAGACCGCGCCGCTTGAGGTGGGAGAGCGTGTGCTGGTCGGCCGCCATGCCCGCCTCGCCCCACGGCCCCCAGGCGAGGCTGGTGGCGGGCAGGCCCCGGGCCCGGCGGTGCTCGGCGAGCGCGTCCAGGTAGGTGTTCGCGGCGGCGTAGGCGGCCTGTTGCCCACTGCCCCATGTCGCGGCGTTCGACGAGAAGAGAACGAAGGCCGTGAGATCCAGGTCTTGGGTGAGCTCGTGCAGATGAGCGGCGGCCAGGGCCTTGGACCGCAGAACGGGCTGCAACCGCCCGGGGTCCAGCTCGCCGATCTGCCCCAGTTCCATCGTGCCGGCGGTGTGGATGACCGCGGTGAGGGGGTGCTCGCCGGGAACGGTGTCGAGGAGCCGCCGGAGCGCGGCGCGGTCGGAGACATCGCAGGCGGTGACGGCGACGTCCGTGCCCAGCGCGGTGAGCTCCTCGCTGAGCTCGGACGCGCCGGGCGCGTCGGGTCCGGAACGGCTGACGAGATGGAGACGGGGTGCGCCGTGGCGGGCCAGCCAGCGGGCGATCTGGGCGCCGAGACCTCCGGTGCCACCGGTGATGAGCGTGGTGCCGGACGGCTCCCAAGGGGCGGGGGCGGTGCCGGCGGCGGGCACACGGGAGAGGCGGCGCGCATACGTACCGGTGGTGCGGATGGCGACCTGGTCCTCGGGCTGTCCCGGTACGAGAAGGGCCGCCAGCCGACCCGCGGTGTGGTGGGTCATGGCGGCGGGCAGATCGATGAGACCGCCCCAGCGCTGCGGATGTTCCAGCGCGGCCACGCGGCCGAACCCCCAGATCTGCGACTGCGGGGGGTGGGGGAGGAGATCGCCGCGGCCGGTGGCCACCGCGCCCTGCGTGACGCACCACAGGGGCGCGCGGATTCCGGCGTCACCGAGGGCCTGGAGGAGGGCGGTGGTGGCGCCGAGCCCGGCGGACACCGCGGAGTGGTCGGCGAGCGGCTCCTGGTCGAGGGCGAGCAGGCTGATGACCCCGGCGAGCTGGGACTCCTCGTTCAGCTGGCCGAGGCGTTCGCGGAGCGCGGCGCGATCGAGCTGATGAGCGTCGACCGCGTGCGGAAGCGCCGTGGCGCCGTGCGCCCGCAGCGCCTGGAGGGTGACCTGGACCGTGGCGTGCTCTTCCTGCCCGCCAGGGGCGACCACCAGCCAGGTGCCCGTCAGGACCGGGGCGGCAGGGTCGGGGAGCTGCCGCCACGTGGCCCGGTAGCGCCAGGAGTCGATGGTGGAACGTTCACGGTGCTGACGCCGCCAGGCGGACAGTACGGGGAGCGCGGGCAGCAGGGCGTCGATGCCGGGGCCGTCCTTGTCCAGCTGCAGTGTGCTGGTGAGGGCGTCGACGTCGAGTTCCTCGATGGCATGCCAGAGCTGCGCCTCGGCCGGGTCCTCGGCAGCTCCTTCGAAGCTCGTACGGGTGGCAGGTGGGGCCAGCCAGAAGCGCTGGTGCTGGAAGGCATAGGTCGGCAACCCGACCACCTGGGGGGTGGGGGTGGCGGGGTACCAGCTGGTCCAGTCGATGGTGGTGCCGTGGGTGTGGAGTTGGGCGAGGGTGTGGGTGAGGGCGTGGGTGTCGGGTTGTTTGTGGGTGAGGGTGGAGGTGATCAGTGGTGCTGGCCGGTCGGTGGGGCTTTGGGTGGTGTGGGTGATGGCGGGGTGGAAGTGGACGGGTTGGCGGATGTGCTGGGCCCAGTAGTCGGGTGTGGTGATGTGTTCGTCGGCTGGTTGGCCGGTGAGGTTGCTGATGAGGGGGATGGCGGGCGGGTGGTAGGTCAGCCCGCTGATGGCTTCCTTGAAGGGTTCGAGGATGGGGTCCATCAGGGGGGAGTGGAAGGCGTGGCTGACGGTCAGTGTCCTGGTTTTGCGGCCCCTGTCCGCCCAGGCGGCGCTGATTTCGGCGACGAGGTCCAGGGGTCCGGAAATGACGGTGTTCCCCGGAGTGTTGAGGGCGGCGATGGTGACTTGGCCGTGGTGTGTGGCGAGGTCGTCAGCGAGTTCGTCGGCGGTGGCGGCGATGGTGGCCATGCCTCCGCCGGTGGGGAGTTGTCCCATGAGGGTGGCGCGGGCGGCGACGAGGTGGCAGGCGTCGGGGAGGTCGAAGACTCCGGCGATGTGGGCGGCGGCGATTTCGCCGATGGAGTGTCCGATGACGGCGTCGGGGCGTACGCCGACGGAGTCGAGGAGCCGTGCGAGGGCGATGTGCAGGGCGAACAGTCCGGCTTGGGCGTAGGTGGTGTGGTCCAGCAGGGCCGCCTGTTCGGGGTCGTGGCTGAAGACCAGCTCCCGCAGGGGGTGTTCCAGGTGAGGGTCGAGGAGGGCGCAGACCTCGTCGAAGGCTTCGGCGAAGACGGGGAAGCGGTCGTAGAGTTCGGCGCCCATGCCGGGGCGTTGGCTGCCCTGTCCGCTGAACAGGAACACCGTCTGCCCGACCGCCTCGGCGGCCCCGCCGGGGTGCACCAGACCCGGGTGTGGTTCTCCGGCGGCCAGTGCCTCCAGCCCGGCCACCAGCTCCTCGCGGTCCTGGCCGATGACCACGGCCCGGTGGTCGAACAGTGTCCTGGAACGCAGCAGGGACCAGCCCACCTCGGCCGGTGTCACTCCGGGGTCGGCGTTCACCCGTGCCGCCAGCGCCCGCGCCTGGTCCCGCAGCGCCTCCGTACCGCGCGCCGACACCACCCACGGCACCGGCCCAACCACCGACTCCACCGGCCCCACCGGCCCCACCGGCTCTGCGTCCAGATCCCCAAGAGCTGTCGCGACCCGCTCAGGGGCCTGCTCCAGGATCAGATGGGCGTTCGTTCCGCTGATGCCGAAGGACGAGACGCCCGCCCGGCGCGGGTGCTCGCCCTCCGGCCACTCCCGCGCCTCGGTCAGCAGATGGACATCGCCCGCGCTCCAGTCCACATGGGGTGTCGGCTCGTCGATGTGCAGCGAGGCGGGCAGCACCCCGTGGCGCATCGCCATCACCATCTTGATGACCCCGGCCGCACCCGCGGCCATCTGCGCATGCCCGATGTTGGACTTGATGGAGCCCAGCCACAGCGGACGCCCCTCGGGCCGCTCCTGCCCGTACGTGGCCAACAGCGCCTGCGCCTCGATCGGGTCGCCCAACGAGGTACCCGTGCCGTGCGCCTCCACCGCGTCCACCTCGGACGCCGACAGCCGGGCGTTGGCGAGCGCCTGCCGGATCACCCGCTGCTGCGAGGGCCCGTTCGGCGCGGTCAGTCCGTTGCTGGCGCCGTCCTGGTTGACCGCCGTGCCCCGGACCACCGCCAGTACCTGGTGGCCGTTGCGGCGCGCGTCCGACAGCCGCTCCAGCAGCAGGACGCCCACGCCCTCGGCCAGGGTCATGCCGTCGCTGTTCGCCGAGAAAGCCTTGGACCTGCCGTCCGGCGCGAGCCCTCGCAGTTCGCTGAAGCCGATGAACGGTGCCGTCGAGGACATCACGGCCACGCCCCCGGCCAGCGCCATATCGCATTCGCCCTGCCGGATCGCCTGGCAGGCCAGATGCATCGCGACCAGGGAGGAGGAGCACGCGGTGTCCACCGTCACCGCGGCCCCCTCGAGACCGAGGACGTACGCCACACGGCCGGACACCACACTGGCGGAGTTGCCGATGGTGAAGTAGCCGGCCGAGCCCTCGGGCACCTGGGAGGCGTCGGAGCAGTAGTCGAGATGATCGCAGCCGATGAAGGTGCCGGTCCGGCTGCCCCGCAGCGACTCCGGGTCGACACCGGCGTGCTCGATGGCCTCCCAGGACGCCTCGAGGGCCAGCCGCTGCTGCGGCGCCATACCGAGGGCCTCGCGGGGGCTGATGCCGAAGAAGGCGGCGTCGAATCCCGCGGGGTCGTCGATGAAGCCACCCTCGCGCGCATAACTCGTCCCCGGGTGATCCGGGTCGGGGTGGAAGAGGTTCTCCAGATCCCAATCGCGGTCGGTGGGGAGTTCCGAAATGGCGTCCCGCTCCGTGGCGACCAGCTCCCACAGCTCTTCGGGGGAGCGTACGCCTCCGGGGAAGCGGCAGGACATTCCCACGATGGCGACCGGCTCATGCCCCGCGGACTCGACATCCTTCAGACGGCGCTGCGTCTGCCGGAGATCCGCCGTCACCCGCTTCAGATAGTCGAGCAGCTTCTCTTCATTGCCCGCCATGGTCGGCCACCCCCACTCCCTCGGTCCGGAACGCTGAACGCTATTGGCGGCGGCAGTCGTAACTGCCGTGCAAAGTACTTCCGTCGGGGAACGTGAAGCTCGTGGTGTCCTTGAAATGCCCTGGCCCGAGCACCTGGTAGTCATCCATGAGGCCCAGCTTCACGCCCGTCGTCTGCCCCGAGGCATTCGGTGTGATCACCTGGGTGAGCGGGCCCTTGAATATCAGGTGGCCGTCCTTCCAGCCGGACGAGGTGTAGTTTCCGGAGGAACCCCAGTTGTCGTGGTACTGGGTGATGAATTTCCCGTCCACGGGATTCCAGCCGAAGGTCGAACGGCCGACCACGCTTCCCGGTTCGAGCGTGGCGTCCGTATAGAGGTAATGCCCGCCCATCGCCCGCTTGGTGTTCAGCTTCAGCACCGCCGGTTTTCCGCCCGGCGGTGGGGTGTAGTCGCAGGTGTAGGAGCCGAGCAGAAAATCCAGGTCGCGGATCTGCGGGGGAGCGGGGAGCGGATTACTGCCGCGCGGCGGTTTGCCTCTGGTATCGGGCTCGGCGTTCACGGGGGAGACGGTGAGCGCGATCAGGCTCACGGCGGCCACGCCCACGACACCGGCCGGGACCTGTCGGCTCCACCTCCTCCGCATGGCTGTGTCCCGCGCTTGCCGTTCCCCCGAGCTGTCGGTACGCACACTCGACTCCCAACCGTCAATCGGGCGCTGACCTGCGGCTGAGCCGCCTGATCTGCGGCTTGTCCGGATACGGCGACCATCATTTGTGCCGTCACCAAAGTGCGTCTAACGCCCGGCTTGGCCTTCTCCCCGCCGCTGAACCGATACGAACGGCCGGTGGACCGATACGAACCGCCGCTGAATCGATACGAACGGCCGGTGGACCGGCACGCAATGCGGCTTCGCGCGGGCGCCGCGAATGAGCGGGCACCGCGAAAGAGACGCACTGGCATCGCGTTAGTCCAGCTTTAGCCCGCCCACCGACCATGAATCCCGACCTTGGCGATGAGGAGGATGGCGATGAGCGGCTGGCCGGAGCTGGAGAAGTACATCGATCGGGCCCCCACCTCGAAGGAGATGATGGCCTGGATCGAACTGATCGTCAGCCAGGGAATTCGCCGGGCGGGCTACCCGGCCGACGGCTGGACCGAGGAGTGGGCCGCCGAACAGTTCCGGGAGACGGGGCTGGAGAATGTACGGCTGGAGCCGCTGGACACACCCATCTGGCGGCCGAGGTCCGCCGCCTTCGAGATCTGGCCCGCCGGCCGGCCCGACGAGGTCATCCGCTTCGAGGGGCTCGCCCTGCCGTACACCACCCCGACCGAGGGCACCGAGGGGCGGCTGGTGCGGATGGAGGACGGGGAGGTGCGGGGCTCCATCGCGGTGCAGGAGATCGGCTTCACCCGGCTGCCGCAGACCGAGGTGCAGGCCCGGGCCACCGGCTCCTACGACCCCGAGGGCGTGTTCCCCGACCTCGTGCAGACCGTGCCCTTCGACCTTCCTCATGTGCTGGACTTCGACATCGCCATCAAGGACGGCGCCACGGCCTATGTCGGCCTGCTCACCGGACTGCCCTGGGAGACCAGCGACTTCTACTGGCCCTATGACGCCGAGCGGCGCCCCATCCCCGGTATCTGGCTGAGCGGCAAGGACGGGCAGCGGGTCCGCGAGTTGATGGCGTCGGGGGAGTGCGAGGGCCGGATCGTCTCGGATGCCACCATCACCGAGGAGACCACCCACAACGTGGTGGGCACCCTGCCCGGTGCCTCCGACCACTGGGTGATCGTCGGCTCACACCACGACGGTCCCTGGGCGTCGGCCGTGGAGGACGCCTCCGGTGTCGCTCTCGTCCTGGCGCAGGCCAGGTTCTGGGCGTCGGTGCCCCGGGAGCTGCGGCCGCACAACATGCTGTTCGTGCTGACGTCCGGCCACATGGCGGGCGCCGCGGGCACCCAGGCGTTCATCGCGAAACACCCCGAGCTGTTCCCCCAGGTCGTCCTCGAAATGCATCTGGAACACGCCGCACGCCAGGCCGAGGTGGTCGATGGGGAGGTCGTGCCCACCGACGACCCCGAGGTGCGCTGGTGGTTCACCACCCAGGCGCCCGAGCTGGAGCGGCTGGTGGCCGAGTCCCTCGCGGCGGAGGACCTGCGCCGCTCGTGGATCCTGTCGCCGACCGCGTTCGCGCCGAACCCGGCCACCGACGGCGCCTACTTCTACTACACGGGTGTGCCGCTGGTACAGCTGATCACCACGCCCATGTACATCTTCGATCCGCGGGACACCCCGGACAAGGTGGACGAGCAGAGCCTGGTGCCGCTCACCAAGGGAGCGGCGCGGATCATCGCCGGTACGGCGGGCTGTGAGCCCGACACCCTCCGGGTGCCGATCCAGACCGCGGCCGACGGGACGGAGTAGCGGAGCAGGAACGCCGAACGGGGACGGCCCGCCGCGTGTCACGGCGGGCCGTCACCCGTCGCCCTACCGGCGGCCCGACAGCCGGCACAGCGCCTTGGCGGTTCGGTGCGGATCGCTTTCGGAGCGGGCGGTGAGGACGACCGCGCCCCGCCGCTCGGCGCCCTTCTTCGCGGCCACGGCCACGGCCACGTCCACCGAGCCACCGGCCCTCGCGGTGGCGAGACGGTTGGGCAGCCAGGCGGACCAGCCCCGGCCGACGGCCCTCGCCGACAGCCGGTAGACATCCGAGTCCACCGACGTGGCCGGAGTCTTCGCCCGGTCGCCGGTGGCGTCTGCGGAGTTGTCGAGCTCGAAGGTGCACACGGCCCGGGAACGGGCGGGGTCCCCCTTGGCCTCGCCGCGGTGCAGGGCCACTCCGCGGCGCTGCGGCCCGGCGCCGTCGAGGGACTTGACGGCGATGGTGTACGAGAGCACTCCGGATTTGTCGCGCTCGAGGCCGAGCACGTAGAAGTGCAGCCGGTTGGCCCGGTCGATGTACTCGTACTGGCTGCCGGAGTCGGCTCCGGCGTGGAAGAGCGCATCGCTGAGCTGCCGGTAGTCCCCCATGGTGATCTTCTGGGTGGTGCCGTCGGGGCGCTGGAAGTCCACCATGTCGATGTCCTCGGGGTGGGCGTCGACCACCCAGGCGAACGGGGCCCGGTCCTTGTCCTTGGTCTTGGCGAGCAGCACCCCGTGGTCCGGGGTGAACGAGTCCATGCCCATGCGGTCGACGACCTCGACGGTGTAGTTGTCGTAGCCGCCGCCGTCACACAGCGGGTCGGTGCCGTTGTCGCAGGGCTCCGACAGATCGCTGCCCATGGCGATGTTCACCCCGGAGAGCCCCTTCCCGCCCGGTGGCGCCGACCGTGCGGTGACCCGGGCGACGACCAGACCGGTGTTCTTCAGCGCGTCGCGGTCCAGCCGCAGCACGTTCTTCTCGTCCACGATGCCGAGCTTCAGCTTGTCGCGCAGCACATGCTGGGAGCCCATCGAGCCCCCGGCCGTGGCGGGGATCCGCCACCGGGTGTGCGGTCCGCCGGGGCCGTTGAAGGAGCCGCGGGAGAGCATGCTCCAGATACCGGTGTACGCACGGCTGAGCGGGGTGCCGTACGGGTTGTTGTAGTTGTCCCCGATGCCCAGGATGTGGCTGAGCTCATGGGCGTACACGGCCATGCCGGAGCTCTCGGCCTGCACCGACGACCCGTCGGCCGCGTTGGGCCAGATACGGGCGGCGGCCTGCCAGGACGTCCACGGCACATAGCGGGTCCGGGCGGAGTTGTCGCTCGCGGGCGACGGCGGTCCCCAGGCGGCGGGTATGTCCGGTGCGCCCGGGAACTTCATCGGGCCGAACTCCTGCCAGGTGGACGACTCGTCCTGTCCGGCGGTGAGATAGAAGACGAAGTCGAACGAGTCCGCCTCGTCGGCGCCGACATCGGCCACCCAGGCGGCCTTGCCGTCCTCCCGGATGTCCTTGTCGCAGGTGTCCCCGGCCGGGCAGGCGCCCGGGTTCATCGAGTCCTCGACGCCGTACTGATAGGACTTGCCCGGCATGCGGTAGACACCGAAGGCGGTCAGATCGACACCGATGCGGCCGCCGGAGTCCTCCATCCAGTACTCGTTGATGGTGTGACCGTTGTTCAGCGGTCCCGGTGTGTTGAGGAAGTCCTGGTAGAAGCGGGGGAGACGGTCGCGCGGGATACCCGAGGCACTCGGCTGCGGATTGCCGAACAGGGTGGATCCCGCCGGTCGGCTGACCGTGAACTCCTCGTCCGGATAGTCCAGGAGCACCAGCGCGCCCTTGAAGGTGCGCTGGGTGGGCTTGACGGAGGGGTCCGCCCAGTGGGTGCCGGGGACCGCGCGGTAGTCGGCCCAGGTCATGTCGTCGGGGTTGCGCCAGTGCTGCGGGTCGATCGGCCGCACCAGTGACGGCCGGGAGGAAGCGGCCGACGGTGTGCCGTCAGGGGTGGCCCGCGCGGGTCCGGCGGCGATGGCCGCCGCGGTGGCGAGGACGGTGGCGACGACGGTCAACCGGCCGACGGGTCTTCGGGGGAGGAACAAGGCTCACCTCGTGTCGGGCGTCTCGGAGCTCAGACATGACAAGCCGTGCGAGCGGTATGCCTACCGCTGCCCAAAGGTAGGACGGGGAAAGGGGGGACGCCAGAGTGCCTCGGGACCGCCGGAGCGCCTTGGGACCGCCGGAGTGCCTCGGGATGTCCGGAGCGCCTCGGGACCGCCGGAGTGCCTCGGGATGTCCGGGGCGCCTTGGGGTCGCCGGAGCGCCGGTATGTCCGGCGCGCCGCCCGCCGACCCCCGTTCCGGCCCGCGCAGGCCGTCCCGCCCCCGGTACCGGAGGACGGCTGCCGGGCCGGTCGGAAAGCGCGATAGCGTGTACAGGCCAACGGGAGCTGCCGTCGCCTGGGACTTCGTCAGCACACCCCCGGGAACAGCCCACCCCGGAAGGCGAGGTGCGCCCGCGCCCCCGAGGTGCGTCCGCGCTCGCCCGAAGCCGGGCACCGGCCCCTCCCGTCCGGCGCGACTCGTGGATACCAGCACTAGGAGCCCTCTTGACCAGCCCAGAACAGCGCATGGCTGACCTGCTCAAGACCTTCGGTGAGCCTGCGGCGAACACCGCGTACCTGCTGTGCGACAGGCACCCGGACGACGCCGTCGCGTTCACGGTGGTGGGCAAGGACCTGACCGGCCATGACCTGACGTACGGGGAGCTTCGTGACCGTTCCTCGCGCATGGCCGGTGCCCTGGCCGCCCTGGGAGTCGGAGTGGGCGACCGCGTCGCCACCTTGATGGGCAAATCCACCGAACTGCTGGTCGCGAGCCTCGCGATCTGGCGGCTCGGGGCCGTTCAGGTGCCGCTGTTCACCGCGTTCGCCCCGCCGGCCATCGCACTGCGGATCACGGGCAACGACACCAAGGTCGTGATCGTCGACGCCGACCAACGCCCCAAGCTGGACCCGGAGTCGGGCTTCCCCGGCGAGCGCCCCTGGCGGATCGTCACCACCGGACCGGCCGCCGGGGCCGATCTGTCCTTCGCGGAGCTGGCCGAGGGGCACGCCCCGCTGTCCGAGCCGGTGGCCGTGGGCGGCGACGGGCTCATCGTCGAACTGTTCACCTCGGGCACCGCGGGCACCCCCAAGGCCGTCCCCATCCCGCTGCGGGCGGTCGCGGGCTTCGCCATGTACCAGCAGTTCGGCCTGGACCACCGGCCCACCGACGTCTTCTGGAACGCCGCCGACCCGGGCTGGGCGTACGGCCTGTACTACGCGCTCATCGGGCCCCTCGCCCTCGGGCAGCGGGGACTGCTGCTGAGCGGCCTGTTCTCCGCCGAGTCCACCTGGGAGGTGCTCTCCCGCTTCGGCGTCACCAACTTCGCCGCCGGTCCCACGGTCTACCGGAAGCTGCGCGCCTCCGGCATCCCCGCCCCCGCCGATCTGCGGCTGCGCTGCTGCTCCGCGGCGGGCGAACCGCTGCCCCCGGACGTCGTCGACTGGGCGCTCGGGGCGCTCGGCGTCCCCGTGCGCGACCACTACGGCTCGACCGAGCTGGGCATGGTGATCGCCTACGCCTGGCACCCGGCCCTGCGCGAGGAGATCAAGCCCGGCTCCATGGGCCGTCCGCTGCCCGGCTGGGGTGTGAAGGTGCTGCGCGAGGACACCAACTCCGCGTTGGCCCGTGTGGACGTCCCCGGCCGGGTCGTGGTGGACATCGCCGAGAGCCCGCTGATGTGGTTCAAGGGCTACCGCGACGCCCCCGAGCAGACCGCCGAGAAGTTCAGCCCCGACGGGCGCTGGTTCTACACCGGTGACACCGCCGCCCGTGACGAAGAGGGCCACATGTTCTTCTCCGGGCGCGGCGACGACATCATCCTGATGGCGGGTTACCGCATCGGCCCCTTCGAGGTGGAGACCGTGCTGCTGGAGCACGCCGCGGTGGCGGAGGCCGCCGTGGTCGGCGTACCGGACGAGGAGTACGGCGAGGCCGTGGAGGCGTTCGTCGTGCCGCGCCCCGGGGTCGAGGCGGGCGACGCGCTCGCGGACGAGCTGCAGCAGCTGGTCAGGGAGCGGTACGCCAAGCACGCCTATCCGCGGAACGTGCACTTCGTGGCCGAGCTGCCGAAGACCTCCAGCGGCAAGACGCAGCGGTTCCTGCTGCGCCCGCAGCAGGGCTCACCGCGGAGCCGCTGAGCCGGCCCGAAGTGCGGGAAGTACCGGGCACCGCACACGCCCCGGCGTTCCGTGTGCGACACGGAACGCCGGGGCGTGTCCGTGGTCCCGTCCGCCTGCCCCCTGAGGTCAGCCGCGGGACCGGGAGAGCGCCTCCCGCACCGCCTCCTCGGTGCGCCCCACCACCGCCGAACCGTCGTCCGCCGTGATGATGGGCCGCTGGATGAGCTTGGGGTGCTCGGCGAGCGCCGCGATCCAGCGGTCGCGTGCGCCCTCCTCTCGCGGCCAGTCCTTCAGGCCCAGCTCCTTCGCGACCGCCTCCTGGGTCCGGGTGATGTCCCACGGCTCCAGGCCGAGCCGGTCGAGCACCGCGCGGATCTCGTCCTGGCTCGGTACGTCCTCGAGATAGCGGCGCACCGTGTAGCCGGCGCCCTCCGCGTCGAGCAGGGTGAGCGCGCTACGGCACTTCGAGCACGCCGGATTGATCCAGATCTCCATACCGCACACGGTACCGCGAGACCGCCTTGGAACGTGGCCTGACCAGGGGCCTTTGTCAGTACCCGGCCGTAGAATGGAGGGAGTTGAAGGGAAGGTCTCCCGACCAACTCAGGAGGTTGCCGATGGCCGTTGCCGGAACCCCTCTTCAGGATCTGCCGAGCTTTCCCACCCTGCCGAAGAAGCGGATGCCGGCCGGGCGCCCGCGTGAGTGGTACGAGTCCCACAACCGCCGGCTGAAGGCCATGCGCCTGGCCATCGCGCTGCTCAACTCCGGTGTCTACCGCCCCGAGCAGGCGTCAAACCGCAGGATACGCTCCACGGCCGCCCGGATCGGGGTGCATCCGCCGTCCGACACCACCTGCCGGATGGTGCGCTCTCTCGTCCGCACCGACCAGGCCGACCGCCCCACCCGCCACTGATACCGCTGACCCGCTGACCGGCTGAGCTGACCGGCGGCATCGGTCCGTAAGGTCCGTCGTGCGCCCGGTTCCGTCGGGCCCCGGTGCCTTTCCGCTCGGCGGAAAGGCACCGGGGGCTTCCGGGAATCGCGCGGCCTCGGGCCGGGCGGGAATGGAAGGGGGAAGAGCGCCGGGGAAATGGTGCGCGGAGAGCCGCGCCAGTGTTCCGGATATCCGGCGGTGTGGCCCGTCCGCGGGAGTTTCTCCGCTCTTCCCCGCGCCTCTCGCGTTGCGAGGGGGCATGCGCGGGCGCACGCTCTCCTTGACGGAGGGAGTCAGCGATGACCCAGCAACCGCCGTCGGAGGTGGTCGACCGCCCGGTCGTCGGCTCGTACCCGACCTACGCCGGCGCCCAGCGCGCGGTGGATTTCCTGGCCGACAACAAGTTCCCGGTGGAGCACACGGCGATCATCGGTTCGGACCTCCGGATGGTCGAAACCGTGCTCGGGCGGCTGACCAGGGGCCGTGCGGCGCTCGCGGGTGCCGGTACGGGGGCTTGGTTCGGGCTGCTGATCGGGTTGCTGCTGTCCGTGTTCGCCGCGGGGGCCCACAACGTGATCGTGCTGCTGGTGAGCGCTCTGGTCTACGGCGCGGTGTTCGGAGCGATCTTCGGTTTCGTCGGGCACGCCATGACCGGAGGGCGGCGCGATTTCTCGTCCCGCAGCCAGATCGTGGCCGCGCGCTATGAGGTGGTCGCGGACGCCCAGGTCGCCGACGAGGCGAAGAACATGCTGGCCAGACTGGCGATGCGGGAGGGCTGAGCGGCTCCGGGGGGCTTCCGGGGGGTTCGTGCACGTACTAACAGCCTTAGGAGTAGGGTGTGACTCCGAGAGAGATCACACCGACCCCGAGGAGCGACGGTGACCACCGCCAGGAGTATGCGCGCGGACGGAGTCCTGCCGCGGCTTCTGCTCGTGGTCGTGCTCGTTCTCGGTGTCTTCGTCATGCACACCCTGGGCCATCCCGGCGGCGGACCCGGCTCGGGCATGACCCACTCGGCGCGCCATGCGTCCGGTGAGATGCGCTCCGCGCCGTACGGAGGCGATCCCGCGCCGTACGGCGCCGGCCACGGCGGCGGTGCGGCCGCCACCGGCTCCGGGCCGCTCCGGGCCGCTCCCGCCCCGTCCGCCGAGCCCGGGCGGGCCCCGGCCGCGCCCGAGACAAAGCCACACGAACCCATGACCGGTATGGACATGGCCTCGCTGTGTGTGGCGGTGCTGGGCGTGTGGGTGCTCGGAGCGCTCCTGTGTGCGGCGCTCGCCCGCCGGAGCGGTCCACCGCTGGGGCTCCCCGTGGCGGCGGCCGCCGTCGCACGGCCGGACCCTCCCTCACGCGGCCCCGACCTCGCTGCCCTGTCTGTTCTGCGGATATAGGCCGAATCGCGCCTAAAAGCGCTGCTACGTCCCATGGAACAGTCAACACTTGGCAAAAAGAGGTATATCGACATGACCGCATTCACGCGCGTCCCGCGTCGGCCGCTGCACCGCCGTCTCGCGCTCGTGGGCGCCGTCGCCGCCGGAGGGCTGCTGCTCGCCGGCTGTGGCGGCGGCGACGACAAGAAGGGCATGGACCATGCGAGCGCGAAGGAGTCCGCCGGCTCCGAGGCGACCGCGAGCTCCGCGGCGGGCTCGTTCAGCGACGCGGACGTCAGCTTCGCGCAGATGATGATCCCGCATCATGAGCAGGCCCTGGAGATGGCCGGACTGGCCGGCGACCGGGCCTCGAGTGCGCGGATCAAGAGCCTGGCGGGGCGGATCGAGAAGGCTCAGGACCCGGAGATCGCCACCCTGAAGTCCTGGCTCAGGGGCTGGGGCAAGCCGGAGAAGGCGCCATCGGGCGAGATGCCTGGAATGCACCACGGTGCTGACGGTAAGGGCGCTATGGGCGGAATGATGTCGAAGGAGGACATGCGGAAGCTCGAGGCCGCCAAGGGTGCCGCCTTCGACCGGGCCTTCGCGCGCATGATGATCGACCATCACAAGGGTGCGATCGCCATGGCGGAGGACGAGAAGAAGAACGGCCGTAACGCCAAGGCCAAGAAGCTCGCCGACGACGTCGTGAAGAACCAGTCCACCGAGGTCGCCGCCTTGCGGACCCTGCTCGACCGGCTCTGAGCCGCGTCGCACGCCCCGGGTCCCGCGGTCCCCCGCGGGGCCCGGGGCGGCTGGTGAGGGCGCTTGGCGGGCTACATCCCGGGGGCGCAGCCCAGGAGCGGAGGCAGCAGCGGTAAGCCCGCCGCGACCGCCGCCACAACACCGCACAGCGCCGGGTGCGGGCGCCGCCGGGCGTCCAGCATCCGCCGCAGCCGGACCACGGCGCCCGGTCCGCCGACGGTGAGGGCCCCGCCGGGAGCGTGGGGGGCGTGGCCCGCGGCCATGGCGTAGAGGGCGGAGACGAGCGCCTGGCGCGGATGGCGGCGCAGCGCGCGGTCGTCCGCGGCCATCTCCAGCAGAAGTGCCGTCTGTGCCCTGGCCTCGCGCGCCAGCGGCAGCCGGCGGAACACCCGGGCGAACGCCTCCGTGGCCGCCAGTGCCAGATGGTGGCGGCCCGCGATATGCGCGCGCTCGTGCTCCAGCACGGACTCCAGCTGTGCGGGGGAGAGCAGCCGCAGGGCGCCCGCGCTCACGACGATCCGCGGTCTGCGGCCGGGCAGGCAGTAGGCCGCGGGCGTGTCGTGGTCGAGCACGGTGGCGCGCAGCCGCGCCGAGCGCCGGCCGACCATGTCCAGGACGCCCCGGTGGCGGGCGCGGAGGCGCCGGGCCCGCAGCACCTCATGGCCGAAGCAGGCGAGCGGAACCAGCGCCACCGAGGCCGGTACGGCGATGGCCGGAACGCCGAGCGGGCCCGTGCCCGGGACGCGGGCGTCCAGCGTCAACCCACAGAACCGGAGCAAGCCGGACATTCCACTATGAAGATGCCAAGTGGGGGTGACGAGATGATAAGTGGTCAGAGCGATCGCGATGGTGAACGACAGGACCAACCCATGCCAAACGGCAACGGCCAAGGCGGGTGCGCGATGCGGCCAGGCGCTGCGCGCCAGCGCCTTCGGGGCCGCCGAGCCGGCCACGGCGGCGTAGCAGGCCAGGGTGAGGGCGGCCGTCACGCCTTGGTCCGCCGCCCCGCGGCCCGCAGGGCCTTGCGCAGGGCGCTGACCTCCTCAGGGCCCATCTGCTCGACGAAGTGGGTGAGGGCGGTGGAGCGGTCCTCGCTGGTGCCGAGGGCGTCCTCCATCAGCGCCGCGGTGTACTCCTCGCGGCTGCGCACCGGTGAGTACACCCATGCGCGGCCCTCTTTGGCGCGCAGCAGCCAGCCCTTGTTGTAGAGGATGGAGGCGACGGTCATCACCGTCGTGTAGGCGACCGGACGGTGCTCGTTGATGTCGTCCACGATCTCCCGCACCGTCGTGGGACGCTGCCAAGCCCAGAGGCGGTCCATGATCTCCGCCTCGAGCTCCCCCAACCGTCGCATGGACGCTTCCTTCCGCCGTTAGTACGGAGGCCCATAGTAGAGACCCCTCGGCGGGGCGCCGCACGCGGCTGTGGAAAAATCCTCAACTCGCCCTGCCCACGATAGGCTTGACGCCACGCGCATTCACATCCGCACGGTTCCAGGGAAGGGAAGTTCCGGGTGACTGGTCTCAACAAGGGGCTTCGGAAAATCGAGGTGGCGCTCAAGTGGGATCCGAGCCCCCTCGGTGAGCCGCCCCATGATCTCGACATCGTGGCCGGGACGTACCGCGCCGCCGATCCGTACGGTGAGCCCGCGTACCTCGTCCACTTCGACAGCCGCTCACCGGACGGCACCATCAACCTCAACAGGGACAGCCGCACCGGTCAGGGCTTCGGCATCGACGAGTCCATGACCCTCGAGCTCGAGCGGCTGTCGTCCGAATACGCGCGGGTGGTCGTCGGCATAACCATCCAGCAGGGTGCGGGGCGGAAGACGTTCGGGGATGTCCCGAACGCCAGTGTCCGGATTCTCGACGGATACACCGAACTCATGACGAGTGACTTCACCGGTGTCTCGGAAGCCACTTCCGCAACGGTCGCGGTATTCACCCGGGACGATGCGGGGGAATGGGGAATGCGGAGCGCTATTCGCGGATTCGACGTGGATCCCGAAGGCTTTGGGCAGCTCATGGGCAAGGACTATTCCTGAGGGTCCGGGCGACTTCCCGGGAGCTTCTCGAGGGACCGGGCCACCGGGGCCCGGTGCGGCGTGGGGCCCCGCCCCGTCATCGTGTGGGGCCCCACGCCGATTCCGGACATGAGGTCAGATGTCGGACCCTGTGCCGATCGGCGGGCGGCCCGGAGCGCGCGGTCCCCGGGTGAGCGTGTAGCCGCCCACCCCGGCGAGCGCCGCCAGCGCCGCCCCGGCCACGGTCCACACCCATCGGTCCGACCACCAGCCGGAGCCCCAGTCGTCCTCCGGCTCGGCGACCGCGTGCGGAACGTCCCCGCCCTCGTCGTCGGCGGAATCCGCGGAATCCGAGGAGGCGTCGCCCGTCGGCTCGGAATCCGTCCCGGAGTCCGTCCCGGGGGTCGTTCCGGCCCGCAGCACCGGATTGAGCGGGGTCACGTCCCCGCCGTCGGCGTGCGCCCCGCCCGCGTCCCGTACGGACGCCTCGACCTCGGCGTCGATCGGCAGCCCGAGGTCCTGGGCGGGCAGGTCGACGACGGTGAGCCGCACGTAATACGCGCCCTGCAGAGGGTCGTTGGCCCAGCGCTCGGACCACGACCGCACCTGGCGCAGGGTGCAGCTCACGGTGACCGTCCGGTCCTGCTGGGCCGCCCGGCGCGCCGGGGTGCCCGAGGCGCACGGCTGGTGGCGGCGCAGACCGTCGTAGACGTCCAGCTGCCAGGTGGCGCCGCCGTGGCGGCTCGAGGTGTCGGGCAGCTTCAGCTCCGCCTCGACCCCGGGGACCTGCCCGGCGGCGGCCGGGAACACCCAGTACAGGTAGTCGCCGGTGGAGGCCGCCGCGGTGGCCCGCTGACCGGGCTGGATCTCGGTGGCGGTACGGAAGTTCGTCCCCGCCTCGGTGGGCGCCTCCTTGCCGCTCCCGCCGTCCGTGCCGTCCTTACCGTCCGCGGCGGCCGGGGCGGCGGCGGTCAGCCAGGCGGCGGCGCACAGGGTGAGCGCGGCGCCCAGGGTACGCAGGGCTCGCATCAGTTGGACCTCCAGACGGTGACACGCCAGCGGGCCAGCCAGCCCCACAGCAACCCCACGAGCAACCCGCCCACGGTGAGCACGCCCAGCAGCACCCAGCCGCGGCCCAGGCCGAAGGCGGCCACGTCGGCGGGCGGATCGTCGTTGTCCACCACATCGACGGCGAGCTCCACCGGAAGGCCCGGAGCGCGCTTGACGGAGGCGGGGGCGGAGAACGACTGGCTCAGCTCCAGGCACACCGTCCGGGCTGTCTCGTCCTCGTCGTCGTCCACATCGGCGACCGGATAGCGCAGCCCGCTGGAGATGACGTCCGTACGGCCGCTGCCCGCCTCGCTGCCGCGCACCAGCTCCCGGCCGCCCGGGGTCACCGCCCGCACCAGCACGCCGTAGTCCGGGTCGACGGCGCGGTCCACGGCCACACTCGCCGAGGCCCGCAGCTCCTGACCGGGCGCCACCCGCATCCGGTACCAGCGGTGTTCCCCGAAGGTCTCCCGGTCGCTGTAGAGCCCGGAGCCCAGGTACGGGGCCTTCGCGCACTGTGCGGCGCCCGCCACCGGCGTGGGCGCCTGCACCGGGGTGTCGGCGGAGCGCCGGACCAGCTGCTTGATGCGGCTGGAGAGCTGGTCCCGGTGCTGGATGGCGGTATACGTGCCACCGGTGGCCTCGGCGATGCAGCTGAGCTGCTCGCGGACCTTGCGGTCCAGCGTCAGCCCGAGCGTGTCGACGACCAGGTGGGTTCCCTGAGCCGCCAGCTCACGGGCCACATCGCACGGGTCCGGCAGACCGCAGGAGTCCTCGCCGTCCGTGATCAGCACGATCCGGCGGGTTCCCTCGCCGCCGGAGAGGTCCTTGGACGCGCCGCGCAGCGCGAGCCCGATGGGCGTCCAGCCGGTGGGGCGCAGCGTGGCGACCGCCGCCTTGGCCTCGGTGCGGTCCACCTGGCCCACCGGGTAGAGCCGCTCGCTGTCCCGGCACCCGGCGGTGCGGTCCTTGCCCGGGTAATTGGCGCCGAGGGTGCGGATGCCCAGCCGCACCTCTTCGGGTGTGGCGTCCAACACCTCGTTGAACGCCTGCTTCGCTGCCGCCATCCGGGTGTCGCCGTCGACGTCGCGGGCCCGCATGGAGCCGCTGACGTCGAGCACCAGCTCGACCTTGGGGGAATCGGGAGCCGGTTCGCCGGCCATGGCGGCGGGAGGGGATATCAGGCCGCAGGCGAGGGCCGTGAGCAGCCCCAACGCGCCTGTCGCCAGGCGTTTCTTTATGATCACCGGCGCATCCTATGGAGCATCATCTGAGGGCGCCAAAACCCCGGCCGCCACGGCCGGGACATACCGCGCCCGGTGTACGGGCGGTGTCGGGGTACTCCCCGGGGAGTGGACGAGAATCCGTCTGGTGTCAGCCGCGGCGTTTGCTTCCTCCTCTTAGGGTTTCAGACATGGATCTCCGAAAGACCCGGCCGAGAGGCCGGCGCCTGGCCGCCGCCGTGGCCGCCGCGGTCCTCCTCGCGGGCGCGGGCACCTGGGCGGTCGCCGCCTCCGACGGCCGGCCGGCCGTGCACCGCCAGGACCGCGTGCTGGACATGCCGGGCGCGCGCATCGACACCTCGTACTTCACCGCGGGCACCGGCCGCAGGCCCGCGGTCCTGCTCGGCCACGGCTTCGGCGGCAGCAAGGACGACGTACGCGACCACGCCGAGGCGCTGGCCCGCGACGGATACGCCGTGCTGACCTGGTCGGCGCGTGGATTCGGCAGATCCACCGGGAAGATCGGGCTCAATGACCCGGACCACGAGGTGGCCGATGTCCGGCGGCTGATCGACTGGCTGGCGAAACGTCCCGAGGTGCGGCTCGACCGCCGGGGCGACCCCCGGGTGGGCGTCGCCGGCGCCTCGTACGGCGGGGCGGTCTCCCTGCTCGCCGCCGGGTACGACCGCCGGGTGGACGCCATCGCGCCCGAGATCACCTACTGGAACCTCGCCGACGCGCTCTTCCCGAACGGCGTCTACAAGAAGCTCTGGGCGGGGCTGTTCTTCACCACCGGCTCGGCCGACCTCACCCGGGGCCAGGGCGGCCAGGGGGACACGAGCGGCTCGGGGGGCTCAGGCGGGGAACCGGGCCCGGGAAGTCAGGGTGGCCAGGGAGGCGTGAACGGCGGAACGGGCCAAGCAGGAGGCCAGGCGGGCTTCGGGGACGTGAACGGCGGGGGAGAGGCCAGGACGGACCAGGGCCGGGGCTGTGGCCGCTTCGAGAAGGAACTGTGCGAGATGTACGAGCGGGTGGCGGTCGCCGGGAAGCCCGACGCCGCCGCGCGTCGGCTGCTCGAGGCCCGCAGCCCGTCCGCCGTCGCCGACCGGATCAAGGTCCCCACGCTGATCCTCCAGGGACAGGCCGACTCCCTCTTCCCCCTCGGCCACGCCGACGCCATGGCGAAGGCGATCCGGGCCACCGGGGCGCCGGTCGCCGTCGACTGGACGGCCGGAGGACATGACGGCGGCGACCGCGAGACCTCGCGGGTGGCGGCCCGCACCGACGCCTGGTTCGACCGCTACCTCAAGGGCGACAAGGGCACCGACACCGGACCCGCCTTCCGGATCAGCCGTACCGGCGGCATCGACACCACCAACGGCGCCGTCCAGCTGCGCGGTGCCACCGGCGACCGCTACCCCGGCCTCGGCGACGGCACCCGGAAGGTGGCGCTGCGCGGACGCGAGCAGTCGTTCGCCAACCCGCCCGGGGCGGGGCCGCCCTCCGTCTCCACGGTGCCGGGCGTGGCCGGGCTGTCCCAGGCGTCCTCGCTCGGCGTCGGCCTCACCCTCGACGTCCCCGGCCAGTTCGCCCGGTTCGACTCGGCGCCGCTGGACCGGTCCCTGCGGATCACCGGATCGCCCGAGGTGAAGGTGCGGGTCAAGGCCGACACGGACGACGCCGTGCTCTTCGCCAAGGTCTACGACGTGGGCCCGGACGGACAGCAGGTGCTGCCCGAGCAGCTGGTCGCGCCGCTGCGCGTCACCGGCGCGAAGCAGGGCCGTACCGTCACCGTGCGACTGCCCGCCGTGGACCACGAGCTCATCGCGGGCCACCGGCTGCGGCTCGTCCTCGCCTCCACCGACCTCGGCTACGCCTCCCCGGCCGAGCCCGCCACCTACACGGTCGGGCTCGCGGACGGCGGTCTGACGGTGCCCACCGCACCCGGGGTGCACACCCAGCCCGCCCCGCTGCCCGCATGGGTGTGGGGGCTGCCCCTCGGCGCCGCCGTGGTGGCGCTCGCGCTGCTGCTGACCGGCAGGCGGCGTACGGCCACTCCGCCGCCCGACCCCGAACTGGCCGAGGTGCCCCTGCAGATCACCGGTCTCAGCAAGCGCTACGCCAGGTCCGCCGACCGCTACGCGGTGCGGGAGCTGTCCTTCCGCGTCGAGAAGGGGCAGGTGCTCGGGCTCCTCGGGCCCAACGGCGCGGGCAAGACCACCACCCTGCGTATGCTGATGGGGCTCATCACCCCCGACGACGGCGAGATCCGGGTCTTCGGCCAGGCGATCAGGCCCGGCGCGCCCGTGCTCTCCCGCGTCGGCGCCTTCGTCGAGGGGGCGGGGTTCCTGCCGCATCTGACCGGCAGCGCCAACCTCGAGCTGTACTGGCGGGCCACCGGCCGCCCCGCCGCCGACGCCCATATCGAGGAGGCCCTGGAGATCGCGGGCCTGGGCGGCGCGCTGGAGCGGGCCGTGCGCACCTACTCCCAGGGCATGCGGCAGCGGCTGGCCATCGCCCAGGCCATGCTGGGCCTGCCCGATCTGCTGATCCTCGATGAACCGACCAACGGCCTCGACCCGCCGCAGATCCGCGAGATGCGCGAGGTGATGATCCGCTACGCGGCCGCCGGGCGCACGGTGATCGTTTCCAGCCATCTCCTGGCGGAGGTCGAGCAGTCCTGCACCCATCTGGTCGTGATGGACCGGGGCCGGCTCATCCAGGCGGGCCCGGTCGGCGACATCACCGGTAACGGCGGCAGCGTGCTGGTGGGCCACGAGGGCGAGCTGGGCGAGGCCCTGATGGGCAAGGTGAGCGCGCTGCCCGGTGTCGCCGCCGCCCGCCGCACCGCCGACGGGCTGCTCGTCCAGCTCGACGGGACCACCCCGGCGCGGCTGCTGGCCGAGCTGGTGCGGCTGGAGATCCCGGTGACCAGCTTCGGGCCCAACCGGCGCCTGGAAGACGCCTTCTTGACGCTGATCGGAGGAGGATCCGCGTGAGCTCCCTGTCCGAGGTCACCGAGGTCGCGCCCGGCTACCGGGCCGGCCACACCCTGCCGCTGCGGGTCGAGGCCGTACGGCAGCTGCGCCGGCGCCGGACCCTGGTGATGGGCCTGGTGCTGGCCCTGCTGCCGTTCGTCCTCGTGGTCGCGTTCGCCATCGGCGGCACCCCCGAGGGGCGGGAGAACCGGGTCACCCTGATGACCACGGCCACCGCCTCCGGCGCCAACCTCGCCGCCACCGCGCTGTTCGTCTCGGCCGCCTTTCTGCTGGTGGTGCCGGTCGCGCTGTTCTGCGGTGACACCGTGGCCTCCGAGGCCAGCTGGTCCTCGCTGCGCTATCTGCTGGCCGCGCCGGTGCCCCGGGCCCGGCTGCTGGTGAGCAAGCTGACGGTGGCGCTGGTGTTCAGCGCGGCCGCCATGGTGCTGCTGCCGCTGGTCGCGCTCGCGGTGGGCACCGCGGCGTACGGCTGGGGGCCGCTGCGATTGCCCACGGGCGGTGAGCTGCCGGTCGGGGACGCCCTCGTCCGGCTGGCCCTGGTGGTGCTGTACATCTTCCTGTCCCAGCTGGTCACGGCCGCCCTGGCGTTCTGGCTCTCGACCGTCACGGACGCGCCGCTGGGCGCGGTGGGCGGCGCGGTGGGACTCACCATCGTGGGCAATGTGCTGGACGCGGTCACCGCGCTCGGCTCCTGGCGCGACTTCCTGCCCGCGCACTGGCAGTTCGCGTGGGCGGACGCGCTCCAGCCCCACATGGAGTGGGGCGGAATGCTGAAGGGCGTCTCGGTGTCCGTCGCGTACGCGCTGGTGCTCATCGCGTTCGCCTTCCGCGGCTTCGGCCGCAAGGACGTGGTGTCCTAGCCCGGCCTGCTCCTGACCCGGTCACGGCTCCTGGCCCGGCCATGGCTCCTGACCCGGTCACCGCCGCCGGGCCGGGTCAGTAGTCCTTGAGGGTGTAGGAGTTGACCACCTCGTAGAAGCTGTCGTCGATAGCGGTCGGGTTGGTGTCCAGCTCCTGCCCGGCCGACGCCTCCTGCGCCTCCTTCCGGGCCATGTTGTCCAGCGCGAGCTGCTGGTTGGCCGCCACATAGGCCCGCAGCTCGCGCTCGTAGGCGGCGAAGGCCGCGGTGTGGTCGCCGTCCGCGGCCTTGAGCTCGCCCGCCAGGACATAGGCGCCGATCACGGCCACACTGGTGCTCTGCCCGGACGCCGGCGAGCCGCAGTAGCCGGCGTCGCCGACCAGGGCCACCCGGCCACGGGACCAGGAGTCCATGTGGATCTGGGCCGCCGCGTCGAAGTGGAAGTCCGGCGCCCCCCACATGTACTCCAGCAGCCGTGGCATCTCCCAGCGCGCGTCCTTGTACCGCTCGGCCACCAGCCGCTTCTGCTCCGGGACGGACCGGGAGCCGAGGAACGTGGCGGGCGGTTCCTCGGAGTCGATGCCGATGTAGACCCGGGCCTCGGTGTTGTCGCGGACACTCATCACCATGCCGCCCCAGACGCCGCCGGCCATCTGGTAGATGACCTCCCAGCGGTCGAGGCCGAGATAGTTCGGCACCGTCCACACGCCCAGATAGCCCCCCAGATGGCGGAGGAAGTGCTCCTCCGGGCCGAAGACCAGTGCCCGGGTGGAGGAGTGCACCCCGTCGGCCGCCACCACGATGTCGAAGGCGCGCGAACCACCCCGGTGGAAGGTGACCGCCACCTCATCGGGGCCCTGGACGAGTGCGGCGATCGAATCGTCGAAGAGGTACTCGATCCCGTCGCCGCCCGCGGCCATCAGCACCGAGGACAGGTCGTCCCGGAGGATCTCGATGTCGGAGCCGCTGAGGTCCCCGCCACTCGCGGTGCGCTCGGTGGTGCTGAACAGTTCCTTTCCGTCGCCGTCGACCATCGACATGCCGCGCAGCCCGGTGCGGCGCGCCCGGATCTCCTCCAGCACACCCATGCGCTCGCACACCTCCAGCGCCGGGCCCCGTACGTCGATCGCCTGTCCGCCCGGGCGCGGCCGCGCGGCGCGCTCCACCACGGTGACCTGGAAGCCATAACGATCCAGCCAGTGGGCGAGCGCGGGCCCGGCGATACTGGCCCCGGAAATCAGAACCCGTGCATTCCGCATGGTGTTGTCCCTTCCGAATTCAACCACCGAATGTGGTGCCTCGAAAAAGACTGGCCGGAGCCACCGACACGGCGCCGACGCGGCGCCGACGCCGGGCCGACGACCCGCCGACGCCGTACCGACAGGACTCCGACGCCCCACCCTCGCGGGGAAGTTGGGCATGGCCGGGGACGGTCGGCCGGGAACGGAACTCTCTCATCGGTTAATGAGAGTGTTACTTCGATGTGTTGTGTGGTTCCGTAGTGATCGATGAGACTGGGGATTCCGACCGGTCAGCTCAAAAGATCGGTCGACCCGCACTGGTGACGTTCGGTCCGCCCCCCACGATCCGAACAGGATGGGACCTTATGCGCAATTCGCTGGAGCACGTCCGCGTGTCCCCCGCCGCCGTCGTGCCCGTCTGCCCGAGACCCCGCCGGAGATCTCACCTCTCCCCGCGCGGATCGGTCACGGTCGCGGCGTAGCCGCCCCTCACCACTCACCGAACGGCGGATCGCCCCGGCCTTCCCGGCGACGCCGTCCTCCGGCCTGCCCGTAGGCGCCTGCCCCTGTGCACATGCCCGCGGGCCACGTGGTCTGCCATGACCTCGGCCGGAACGTCCGCGTGCCCACGGTCCGTTCGGTGACGCACCCCCCACGAAAGGAACCCCTCAGGTGCTTACTTCGCACCACCCACGATCACGCGAATCCCAGCAACCGGTGCCCGCCGCCCGCGGCGGCGCGGCGGCACCGAGCGGACATGTGCTGGCGGTTGGCGCACCGGGCCCCAGGCTCGACCGGCTGACCCGGACACTCGTCTCCACCGGGCATGAGGTGAGCCATGCGGAGCCCGGCGACGTCAGCCGACAGATGCGGCACTCCCCGCCGGACGCGATCGTCGCCCTGGACGGCGCCGACGAAGGACTGGACGTGATACGCGAGGTCCGCGCCGTCCCCGCGGGACGGGCGCTGCCCCTGCTGATGGTCACCTCCGATCCCGGCCCCACCGGCGTCGCCGACATGCTGCGCGGCGGCGCCGATGACTGCGTGGCGGAGAGCTCCGACCCCGTCGAGCTCTCCGCCCGGATCGAGGCCAAGCTGCGCCGGGTCCCGGTCCCCGTCGAGAACCTGCTGCTCGACCCGCGCACCGGCCTGTACTCCCAGCCCCACTTCCTGGGCGAGCTCGACCGGGAGCTCAAGCGGGTCGACGACAGCCGCACCGGCGGCGTCGTCGCCATGGTCGGTGTGGCCGAGATCGGCGCCCTGGAAGCCCGGCTGGGGCCGCGGGTGCGCCGTGAGGTCGCCGAACGTCTCGCCGGAGTGGCCGAGAAGCTCGGCGGCGTGTGCGACCGGCTCGGCTGGGACGACGACGGCCATCTGCTGATGCTGATGCCCGGTGTGGACGAGGACACCGCGCGCCGCGAGCTGCAGAACTTCGCCAACGCCGTGGCCGGGACCCGCTTCGTGGTCGCCGATGAGAACGTGCGGCTGACCCCGGCGATCGGCTGGACCCCGCTGGCCGACTGCGCGGACCGCGCCCAGGCCGTCGCGGGCGCCCGGAACGCGGTCGAGGAGTCGATCCGCCACCGGGATCTGCGGCCGGTCAAGTACGCGGCGTGGATGCGCGGCACCCACCGGCGCAGCCGCCGTACCCTCGCCACCGCGCTCCGCGCCCTGCTGTCGGCGCTCTCCCCCGTCCTGGTGCTCCTCTTCGGCGTGGGCATCCCCTTCGTCTTCTATCAGCAGATGTACGAACTGGGCTGGGACGTCGGCTCGGCCGCGTACTGGGTCGTGGTGTCCGGCCTGGTGCTCTCGGCCGTGCTGATCGTGCTGGAGTGCCTCTTCTCGCTCGACGCCAAACCCCGGCCCGAGCGGCCCGCGCAGCCGTATCCGCCGGCCAGCGCCGTCATCGCCGCGTATCTGCCCAATGAGGCCGCGACCATCGTCGACACCATCGAGTCCTTCCTGCGCCTGGACTACCCCAACGAGCTGGAGATCGTGCTCGCGTACAACACGCCGCACCCCATGCCCGTCGAGGAGACCCTGCGGGAGATGGCCCGCCGCGACCCGCGGCTGGTGCTGATGCCGGTGTCGGGCAGCACCTCCAAGGCGCAGAACGTCAACGCCGCGGTCACCCGGGTGCGCGGTGAGTTCGTCGGCATCTTCGACGCCGACCACCACCCGGTGCCCGACGCCTTCCAGCACGCCTGGCACTGGCTGTCGGCCGGCTACGACGTGGTCCAGGGCCACTGTGTGGTCCGCAACGGCGAGAGCTCCTGGGTCTCCAAGCTGGTGGGCGTGGAGTTCGAGGCCATCTACGCCGTCAGCCACCCCGGCCGGACCCGGCTCTACACCTTCGGTGTCTTCGGCGGCTCCAACGGCTTCTGGCGCACCGATCTGCTCGCCCGGACCCGGATGCACGGCACGATGCTCACCGAGGACATCGACTCCACGATGCGCGCCCTGCACGAGGGTGCCCGGATCGCCACCGACCGCACGCTCATCTCGCGCGAACTGGCGCCCACCACCCTCAAGGCGCTGTGGAACCAGCGGTCGCGCTGGGCCCAGGGCTGGCTCCAGGTGTCGCTGAAGTACCTGTGGCGCGGCCTGCGCTCCCCGGCCTTCACCACCCGCCAGAAGGCGGGGCTGCTGGTGCTGCTGGGGTGGCGGGAGATCCAGCCGTGGCTGACCCTGCAGATCCTGCCCGTGCTGCTGTACTCGGCCTGGCGCGCCGGGGGAGTGGACCACCTCGACTGGGCGGTGCCGGTCTGCCTGCTGGCCACCCTGTTCACGCTGTCCGCCGGGCTGGTGCAGGCGCTGTTCGCGTGGCGGCTCGCGGTGCCCGAACTGCGCCGCCGCAGGGCGTGGTTCTGGCGGTATCTGGTGGTGTCCACCTTCTTCTACAGCCACTTCAAGAACATCGTGGCCCGTCAGTCGCTCCTCAAGGAGGTGCTGCGGGACCGCCAGTGGCGGGTCACCCCGCGCCCCGGTGACAAGGCGGTGAAGCGGACATGAGCACGGTGTCCACGACCATCGCGTCCACCACCGCCCCCCGGGCGGTCAACGGCACGCCCGCGAAGAGCGCGCCCTCGCGGAAGCGCAGGAACCAGGAGATCCAGGGCTTCCGGGGAATGGCCGCGCTTCTCACGGTCGTCTTCCACGTCTGGCAGCAGTACTTCGTCTACGACCGGGACGGCGCCCACTCACCGGTGCCCAACCGGTACGCGAACGCGCTGGTGTCGCTGGAGGTCATCGACTTCTTCTTCGTCCTCTCCGCGTATCTGCTGACGCTGTCCTACGCACGGGCGGCGATCGACGGGGGCTCGACCCGCCCCGGCCGGGTGTTCCTCTTCCGGCGGGCCATCCGGATCGTCCCGCTGTACTTCCTGGCGGTGATGTTCATCTGGGCCACCCGCAACCCCACCCTGCCCGGTGAGTGGTCGGATCTGCTGCACCACCTGACCTTCACCCAGGTCTTCGACCAGGAGCAGATCTTCTACACCATCGGCCCCACCTGGTCGTTGTCGCTGGAAATCATGTTCTATCTGGCACTGGTGGCGCTCGGCCCGCTGGCCGTCCGCGCCTGCCGCCCACTGCGCCGGAGGGCCTCCCGGGTGGCGGTGTGCGCCGTGGGGTGTGCCCTGCTGTACATCGGGCCGTGTCTCTGGATCGCGGTGGCCCGCTACGGGTTCCAGATCCCGCACACCGAGTGGCCGGTGTACTTCGGGCCGCAGGCCCGCTTCGGCGGGTTCGCGGCGGGCATGGGCCTCGCCGTGCTGATGGTCGCCCTCGGCGACCGCGGACGGCTGGACGCGAAGGCGGCGATCCCGCTGCGGGCGGCGGCCCTCGTGGGGCTGTACGTGCTGTCCTTCTCCGGTACGGAGGCGGAGGACTTCCCGACCACCTTCTACCATCCGCTGTCCGCCCTGCTGTGGACGCTGCTGCTGTACAGCACCATCCACGTGCGGCGGCAGGGGCGGTGGCACTCGTGGCTCACGGCCCGCTGGCTCACCGGTGTCGGCCTCGCGAGCTACAGCCTCTTCGTCTGGCATGAGCCGATCATGCTGGCCCTGTACAACGCGGGGCTGCTGCCCCCGGACGGCCAGTCGGGCTTCCCGCTGGCCGTGGTCATCGTGCTGGTGGTGGCCGTGGCCGCCGCCGCGGTGAGCTACTGGGTCATCGAGTACCCGGCGAGTCTGCTCGGGAAGCTCAAGGACGGCCAGGGCCGGTCACGCGACTTCTATCCGGAGGCCGCGCGCTGACCAGGAACACACGTTCCCCGGTGTACGGGTGGCCGTACACCGGGGGGCGGCGGTTATCATCTGGCTCGTTCTTTACTGTGTAACACGTGTGCGTCGGACATCAGTTCCGCTGGGAATCGGGCTTCCGGGGCACCCCACCCAACCCATGCCATAACGGGGAGACCAGCGAAATGGGTCGACACAGCCGACCGACCGCCGCACAGCAGGCGCGTGCCACGACGCTCAAGGCGGCCACCGCCCTCGGAGTGGCCGGAACCATAGCCTTCGGCCTCCACTCGACGCTCGGCGGTGACAAGTCCGTGGAGGCCCGCTCGGATGTGAACGCACAGCAGGCGCAGGCGCCGGAGATCGAGCCCACCGCCGATGGCACGCCCTCGCAGAGCCATGTCGCGCCCAGCGAGTCCACCAAGCCGAAGCTGATCTCCGACCCCACGGACGCCGCCACTCCCGGTGGCGGCGGCTCGGACCGGAGCGCCGGCACACCGCGGCACGCCGCCCCGGCCACCCCGGACGCGGCCCCCTCCAAGGCCGCGCCCACCATGGCGCCGACCGCCCCCGCACAGCGGAACGACCAGGTGCCCCCATCGCCCTCCGCGCCGAGCGAGACGACCCCGAGCGCCGATCCGACCACCCCGTCGCAGCAGCCGAGCCAGCCGTCGCAGACCACCCCCGGCCAGGGCGGTCACCACGGCAAGGGCCTGGTGGGCGGCCTGGTGGACGGTGTCGGCGACACCCTGGACGGGGTGCTCGGCGGGGTCGGCGGTGTGCTCGGCGGCTGAGCGCCGCCGCCTCACCCCGTGGCCAGCGCCTTGAGGCCCGCCAGGCTTCCGTTGAACCTGTTGTGGTCACCCACCAGCGGCCCGCTGGAGGTGTACTGCCACAGGGTGTGGGTCTTCCAGCCGGCCGGCAGCGGGCCGGGGGTGGCGGCGTACCGCGCCAGCCACAGCGGATTCCGCTGGGCGAAGGCGGCGCTGTCGCCGGTGCACGTCTGCCACCAGCCGGTGGTCGTGTAGATCACCGGCTGGCGTCCGGTGCGCTCCTTGACCCGCGCGGTGAAGTCGCCGATCCAGTGCACGATCTGCGATGCGGTCAGTCCGTAGCAGGTTGCTCCGTACGGGTTGTACTCGAGGTCCAGGACGGGCGGCAGCGTCTTGCCGTCGTCCGACCAGTCGCCGCCATTGGCGACGAAGAAGTCCGCCTGACGGGTGCCACTGGAACGGTCCGGCAGGGCGAAGTGGTAGGCGCCGCGGATCATGCCCTGCTGGAAGGAGCCGTTGTACTGGGAGGCGAACGAGGGGTTCTTGTAGGTGGTGCTCTCGGTGGCCTTCACATAGGCGAATCGGACGTTGTCGTCCCACAGGGCCGCCCAGTCGACCGCCCCCTGGTGGTCGCTGACGTCCACGCCCTCCACCGAGCCCGCTCTGGTGGCCCGGGGCGAGGCGCCGGGGTCGGTCCTCTCGTGGCGGGCGATGGTCGAGCCCATCCAGTCCCGCTCGGGGTGAGGGACGGACGCCGCGGGGG
>NZ_JAEEAP010000569.1 GCF_016103465.1 Streptomyces sabulosicollis | reverse complement strand
CGGATGCAGACCGAACGCACCGGCCTCGGACCGCACACCCTCCGGCAACTCCAGCTCCGCGTACACCTCATCGCCCAGCCGCCACGCCGACGTCAACCCCCGGAACACCGGGCCGTACACCAGCCCCAGGCCCGCCATGCCCTCGTAGAGGCCGTCGAGCCCGACCGGCGTCGCACCGGCCGGAGGCCATACCCCGCCCAGCTCGAACGACGCCGCCGACACACCCTCCACAAGCACACCCGAGGCGTGACGCAACCACGCCTCATCAGCGGCCGCACCCTCAAGCCGCGAGTACACCTCGAACGCACGCCGACCAGACCCATCCGGCGCACCCACCGACAGCTGAAGCTGGACACCACCCACCTCCGGAAGCACCAGCGGCGCCTCCAGCGTCAGCTCCTCGACCTGATCACAACCCACCTGGTCACCGGCGCGAACCGCCAGCTCCACAAAGGCCGTACCCGGCAGCAGCACCGAACCCATCACAGCGTGATCAAGCAGCCACGGATGGGTCTGGGCCGAGAGCCTCCCGGTGAGCAGCAGCCCCTCGCCACCCGCGAGCGGCACGGCGGCCCCGACCAGCGGATGGTCGACGGTCGCCAGCCCCAGCCCGGCGGTGCCCCCCACGACGGCCGGGAGCTCGGGCCAGTAGCGCGCGTACTGGAAGGCGTACGTGGGCAGCTCGGTGCGCTGGGCGCCGGTTCCCGCGAAGAACGCCGCCCAGTCCACCGTCACACCGCGCACATGGGCACCCGCGACGGCCGTGGTCAGCGCCTCGGCCTCGGGACGGTCCTTGCGCAGCGCGGAGACGAACGCGGTATCGGACGCGGAGTCGGTCACGCACTCCTGCGCCATCGCGGTCAGCACACCGTCGGGGCCCAACTCCACGAACGTGGACACGCCCTGCGCTTCCAGGGTCCGGACACCGTCGAGGAAGCGGACGGCTTCCCGGACGTGGCGCACCCAGAAGTCGGGGCTGGTGATCTCCTCCGCGGAGACCAGCTCACCCATGAGGTTGGAGACGATCGGAATACGCGGAGCCCCGTAGGCCAGCCCCTGCGCCACCTCACGGAACGCCTCCAGCATCCCGTCCATACGCGGCGAATGGAACGCATGGCTCACCGTGAGCCGCTTGGTCTTACGACCCCGCGCCTCGAAACCAGAAGCGATCTCCAGCGCCGCGTCCTCATCACCCGCGATCACAACCGATGTGGGCCCGTTGAGCGCGGCGATGCTGACCCGCTCGGTCAGCAGCGGCGCCACCTCATCCTCCGACGCCTGCACCGCGACCATCGCGCCACCGGCCGGAAGCTCCTGCATCAACCGCCCACGGGCGGCCACCAGCTTCGCCGCGTCCGCCAGCGAGAACACACCCGCCACATGCGCGGCCGCCAGCTCACCGATCGAGTGACCCGACAGGAAATCGGGCCGCAGACCCCACGCCTCCACCAGCCGGAACAGCGCCACCTCAACCGCGAACAGCGCGGGCTGAGTGAACCCGGTCTGGTCCAGCGCCTCCGCGTCATCTCCGAACAGAACGTCCTTCAACGGCCGGGCGAGATGCGGGTCCAGCTCCGCGCACACCGCGTCCAGCGCCTCGGCGAACACCGGGAAGGCGTCATACAGCTCACGGCCCATGCCCAGCCGCTGGCTGCCCTGCCCGGTGAACAGGAACGCCACCTTGCCACCGGCCACCGAGCCCTCAACCACACCCGGCGCACCACGCCCCTCAACCAGCGCACTCAAACCGGCCAGCAACGCGTCCCGGCCCTCGGCCACCACCACCGCACGACGCTCAAAAGCCGACCGACCCGTAGCCAGCGAGAACCCCACATCCACCGGCCGCAGCTCAGCCCGAGCCTCCACATGCGCCACCAGCCGCTCGGCCTGAGCACGCAGCGCAGCCGCAGTCCGCCCCGAGAGCACCCACGGCACCACCCCCGGAGCCACGGCACCCGCCGGAGCCTGAGCCGCCTCCACCTCCGGCGCCTGTTCGATGATCGTGTGCACATTCGTGCCGCTGATGCCGAACGAGGACACACCCGCGCGGCGCGGACGGCCGGTCTCCGGCCACTCGACCTGCTCGGTGAGCAGCGAGACGGCCCCCGCCGACCAGTCCACATGCGGCGACGGCTCGTCCGCGTGCAGGGTCTTGGGGAGCACCCCGTGCCGCATGGCGAGGACCATCTTCATCACACCGGCGACACCGGCGGCGGCCTGGGTGTGGCCCATGTTCGACTTGATGGAGCCGAGCAGCAACGGCCGGTCCGTGTCCCGCTCCTGGCCGTACGTGGCGAGCAGCGCCTGGGCCTCGATCGGGTCGCCCAGCGTCGTCCCCGTACCGTGCGCCTCCACCGCGTCCACATCGCCGACCGACAGCCCGGCGGCGGCCAGCGCCTGCCGGATGACGCGCTGCTGGGACGGGCCGTTCGGCGCCGTCAGGCCATTGCTCGCACCGTCCTGGTTCACGGCGCTGCCGCGCACCACCGCCAGCACCGGGTGGCCGTTCCTGCGCGCGTCCGACAGCCGCTCGACCAGCAGCATGCCCGCGCCCTCGGCCCAGCCCGTGCCGTCCGCGTCCGCCGAGAACGCCTTGCAGCGGCCGTCGGCGGAGAGACCGCCCTGGCGGCTGAAGCCGACGAACGTGCCGGGGGTCGCCATCACGGTGACACCGCCGGCCAGCGCCATCGTGCACTCGCCCGAGCGCAGCGCCTGCATCGCCCAGTGCAGCGCCACCAGCGACGACGAACACGCCGTGTCGACGGTGACCGCCGGACCCTCCAGACCGAGGGCGTAGGCGACGCGGCCGGAGGCGATGGAGCCCGTGCTGCCGGAGCCGATCGCGCCCTCGCCGCCGCCGTCCGGGGCCTGCTCCACGAGCGTGGCGTAGTCGTGGTACATGACGCCCGCGAACACACCGGTACGGCTGCCGCGCAGCGTGGTCGGGTCGATGCCCGCGCGCTCGAACGCCTCCCACGACGTCTCCAGCAGCAACCGCTGCTGCGGATCGGTGGCGAGGGCCTCGCGTGGCGAGATCCCGAAGAAGGTCGGGTCGAAGTCGGCGGCGTCGTGGAGGAAACCGCCCTCGCGGGTGTACGAGGTGCCGGGGTGCTCGGGGTCCGGGTGGTAGAGCGCGTCCAGGTCCCAGCCACGGTCCACCGGGAAGCCGGAGATCGCGTCCTGGCCGGAGGACAGCAGCCGCCACAGGTCCTCGGGGGTGCGCACCCCGCCCGGGAAGCGGCAGCTCATGCCCACGATGGCGATCGGCTCGTCGTCGAGCGCGCCCACGGTCGACACCGGCAGGCCCGACTGGGCGCGGGTGCCCGCCAGTTCGTCCCGGAGGTGTTCGGCCAGGACGAGGGAGGTCGGGTAGTCGAAGACCAGGGTGGCGGGGAGCCGCATCCCGGTGACCGCGTTCATGCGGTTGCGCAGTTCGACGGCGGTCAGCGAGTCGAAGCCCAGGTCGCGGAAGGCGCGGTCGGGGTCCACGTAGTCGGCGGTGGCATAGCCGAGGACGGCGGCCACCTGGGTACGGACCAGCTCCAGCAGCGTCTCCAGCTGCTCGGCCCCGCCCAGGCGGGCCAGCCGCTGTGCCAGGGCGCCCGTTCCGGCGGAGCCCTCCGCCGTACGCCGCGCCGGGACCCGTACCAGCCCGGACATCAGCGGGGCCACCACACCGGTGGACGCCGCCTCGGCCCGTACCGCCGCCAGGTCGAGACGCACCGGGACGAGCAGCGCCTCGCCCGCACGTCCGGCCGCGTCGAACAGCGCCTTGCCCTCGTCGGTGGCGAGCGCGGCGACACCGCCCCGGCTCATCCGGGACACATCGGCCCGGTCCAGCTCACTGGCCATACCACCGGATTCGGCGGCCCACAGGCCCCACGCCAGCGAGGTGCCGGGCAGGCCCCGCGCCCTACGGTGCTGGGCCAGCGCGTCCACGTAGGCGTTGGCGGCCGCGTAGTTGCCCTGTCCGGCGGCGCCGAAGACACCGGCGGCGGAGGAGAAGAGAACGAACGCCGACAGGTCCAGCTCACGGGTCAGCTCGTGCAGGTTCCACGCCGCGTCCACCTTCGGCCGCAGCACCCGCGCCAACCGCTCCGGGGTGAGCGAGCCGATCACCCCGTCATCCAGCACACCAGCCGTGTGCACCACACCCGTCAGCGGATGCTCGGCCGGAATCCCCGCCAGCACCCCGGCCAACGCCCCACGATCGGCGACATCACACGCCACCCAGCGGGCCTCCGCACCCAACTCGGCCAGCTCGGCGGCGAGTTCGGCCGCACCCTCGGCCTCGCCACCACGACGGCTCACCAGCAGCAGATGCCGAACACCACGCTCCGCCACCAGGTGGCGGGCGAACAGCGCACCCAGCGTGCCACTCGCACCGGTGACCAGCACCGTGCCCTCGGCATCGACATCGAGCGGCTGCTCGATGTCCACGGCGGCCCGCGCCAGACGCGGCGCCCGCAGCACCCCGTCCCGTACGGCCACCTGCGGTTCACCCGACGCCAGCGCGTCCGGCACCGCCGCCAGCGAAGCGGCCGCGCCATCGACGTCGACCAGGACGAACCGGCCGGGGTTCTCCGACTCGGCGGAGCGCACCAGGCCCCAGACGGCGGCATGGGTCAGATCGGCCACCGGCTCATCCGCACCGGCGGCCACGGCACCCGAGGTCAGCACGACAAGACGCGCGTCCGCGAACCGCTCATCGCCCAGCCACGCCTGGACCAGCTCCAGCGCCTCGCCGGTGGCCCGGTGGACGGCGGCCGAACCGCCGTCGCCACCGGGGGCGAGGCCGACCACCACGTCATCCGGCAGCGTTGCGCCGGACTCGACCGCCGCAGCCAGCGCGTCCAAGTCGGCATAAGCGTCGAACCGCTGCCCGGCCGACGCCAGGCCGAGGACGTCGGACCCCAGCAGCACCCAGCGCCCTGCCCCGCCCCGGGCGGACACCTCGGCCCAGTCCAGCCGGTACAGCGACTCCTGACGACCGCCCCGCGCCCCGCTGATCTGCTCGACGGACACCGGCCGCAGCACCAGCGAATCCACCGACAGCACCGCACGCCCGGCACCATCCGCCACCGCCAGCGACACCGCGCCCGCACCAGCGGCGGACAACCGCACCCGCAGCACCGAAGCACCCACCGCGTGCAACGACACCCCGGCCCACGAGAACGGCAACCGCGCCCCGTCCCCAC
>NZ_JAEEAP010000568.1 GCF_016103465.1 Streptomyces sabulosicollis | reverse complement strand
GCGGGGGAAGTAGCGGTCGGCCTCGCCCGCGACCAGACCGGGCAGCTCGTCGCCCTCCTCCGCGCCCGTGGCCTCCCACAGCCAGTGGCCGGCGTTGCGCACGATCAGCGGGCTCGGCTCGGGCACCCGGCCCGCGTACTGGATGCCGATGAGCTGCTGCTCGGGCGCGGTCTCCCGCCACAGCGCCGAGCGGCCGGGGCCGCGGCGCTTGCGGCAGGTCAGCAGCCGGTCCGGACCGGAGGGCGAGGGAGCAAGCTCGACCTGCCAGTACATGGTGTTCGCGGAGAGGAAGACCAGCGAGGTGCCGCCGTCGCGGGCCGACTCCACGGTGCGGCGCATCGGCGCCGACCAGTACTCGTCGTGGCCGGGGAAGACCAGCCCCCGGTAGCGGGTGGGGTCGACGCTGCCCGTGTGCAGGTCGCGCATCTCGGCGTAGGCCAGGTCGTAGCCGTAGCGCTCGGCCCAGCGGATGAAGTCGTAGGCGTGCCCCACGTGGAGGGGCAGCCCCGCGCCCGCGTACGGCCGGTCGAAGGAGACCGTGGTGGCCGCCTCGGACTCGCCCAGCAGCTTTCCCCGCTCGTCCCAGGCGTGGTAGAGGCTGGCGCCGGTCCGGCCGTCCTCCGGGTAGAGGTTGTACGCCTGCCACGTGAGGTCCGGGAGGACGAGGAGGAGATCGGCGGGGCGGCTGTCCCGGACGGTGAACGGGATGTGGCTGCGGTAGCCGTCCAGGGTGGTCAGCACCGCGACATAGGCGCCCAGCTTCCAGTACGAGGGGATCTGCATCCGCCAGGACAGCCACCAGTGGTGGCAGGAGACGGTGCGGTCGGCGGTGAGCGGGGGCGGCTGGACGATCCCGGACAGCCGGGGGCTGGTGGTGGTCTTCAGCGCGCCGGTGCCGTCGTAGTAGCCGATGCGGTAGACGTCCACGCTGAACTGCTGGGGCGGGTCCACCGTGATCCGGAAGTCAATGGCCTCGCCGGGGGCCGCCGCGGAGGTGGAGGGGAAGCCCTTGATCTGCCGGTGGACGTCGTCGGCGGTGCGGGGGCCGGGGATCCTGGCGGGTCCCCGCGCGCCGGTCCGCTCGGCCGCCCGGTCCTCGGCCCCGGAGAGATGGTCGTGGTCGACGTACCACGGGACCACCCGGCCGGTGTCGTCGAAGTAGTTCTCACTGTGGCGCAGCCAGGGCAGCGGGCCCTGGCCGAAAGGATCCGTCACCGCGTGAGCGAGCGCTCCCGACTCCCAGCGCCGGATCTGGTCCGTCCCCACAACTGCTCCCCTCCCTGCGTACCCGGCGGCGCCTCGCCTCGCTGTCCTCGCACACCGCACCGCAGCGGGTCCGGCCTTGTGGGCCGGGCTGCGGGGCCGGTCTGGCGGTTCGGGCCGGTTGGGCCGGAACTCCTGGGCCGGGCGACAGCGACCGACCCAAGCACATCACATTACGCACCTACTCCGTCACCGATAGTCGCTCAATTACTGGAACAGACACCGAACGCGCGACAAGGCTGGACATAGGAGCGGTATCCAGCGGGCTCCCCGCCGCTCACCAGCCGGACCGGCTTCACACCGGCCCGACGGGCTTCTACACCAGCCGGACGGGCTTCTACACCAGCCGGACGGGCTTCTACACCGGCCCGACGGGCTTCTACACCAGCCGGACGGGCTTCTCGGGGCGGACCCCCACGTCCCCGAGCCAGGCGCGCAGCGGCCCGTCGTCGCCGTCCTCCACCAGGCTCAGCACCGGATGGGCCAGATCGGCCCGCCGCCGCCCGCCGACGAGCAGCGCGGGCCCGTCGAGCCAGTCGAGGCCGGGGGCCGCGCCCGCGGTGTCCACGGCGGCGCAGCAGACCATGGCGGTGACGTGGTCGGCGAGCAGCTCCCGGCCGGTGCGCGGCGGCTGGAGGGGGAACGCCGGGGCGAAGCCGTCGATCCACGGGTCGCCGCCGGAGCCGCCCGCGGGCCCCTCCGCCCCCGCCGCGGGGCCCTGGCCGTGCGCCCGGGTGGCGGCGGCCTCCTCACGGGCCACCTCGACGCTGAGCCGGGCGGCGAGGCGGGGGGCGCCGCCGTCGGTGCCGTCGGCGGGTTCGGCCGGGGCCGCGGTGAGCCGGTCGATGACCCGGGCGAGGGTGGCCGGGGCGGGCCCGCTCACGGGGGCCGGTGCGGAGGCGGCGCCCACGGGCTCGTGGGCGTCGTCCCGCTCGTCGAGGAGCCGGTTCAGCCGGGCGGCCTCCTGCCGCCATTTGCGGTCCACGACCTCTTCCGGATACGCGTCCCAGTCGACCGGGGACCAGTCGGGGCCCGGCTCCGGCGGACCGCCGTGGAAGAGGCGGGCGGCGAGCAGCGAGGTGGCCTCGTCTATCGCCCCGGGCTCCTCCAGCAGGTCGCAGGCGGGGCGCTCGCTCAGCCGGGAGGTGAACCCCTCGGCGAGCCGGTCGCGGCGGGAGAGCTCGGTGAGCGCCGAGACCACGCCCGCGTCCAGCCGGGAGGGCCAGCGGCCCATCCGCCAGGCGGGCAGCGCGACCCGGGTCAGCAGCCGGTCCCAGCCCGCGTAGGCGAGGCCCACCTGCTCCTGGGCGACGATCCGCAGCCCGTAGTCGACCGTCTGGGCCCGCTGGGAGGCGGCCGCGGCGACCGCGCGCTCCATCTCGGCCGCGTGGTCCCGGCAGCCGCGCAGCAGCAGCCGGGCGACCCAGCCGACGAAGGCGAAGGCGGGCCGGCGCGCCGCCGCCACCAGGGCGGGCGCGGGCCCGGACGACGGCTGGCCGCCGCGGGCCGCGACGGCCACGGCGGCGTCAAGACCGCGCACGAAGCGGCGGGCGGAGGCTATGTCGGGATGGACGGACGGGCCGGTGCCCGCCACCACCGGGGCGAGCAGCGCGCGCAGCTCGGCGACCCGCATCCACCACAGGAACGGCGAGCCGATCACCAGCACCGGCGCCCGCGGGGCGCGCCGCTCGGGGCGGTCCACGACCCGGTCGGCGCCGCTCACGGCGCCGGGCGCTCCGGCGCCGCGTACCGGGCGGGGCTCCTCGACCGCGAGGGCGCCGCGGTCCCCGCGCTGCCGCCGGTGGGCGTGCGCCGGATGCGTACGGTCCTCCAGCCAGCTGTCGCAGTCGGGGGTGAGCGCTATGGCCGAGGGCTCGGGGACTTCCAGGCGCTCGGCCAGTTCGCGGACGAGCTGGTAGAGGTCGGGCGCGGTCGCCTCGGCGATGGGCACCGTCGGGGTGAGCGCGGGCCTGGCCCGGACGACCACGGCGGCCACGGCCGCCGCCAGCAGCAGGACCAGCAGGGCGCCTCCGGTCACCACCCAGCGCAGGGCCGTCCACCCCTCGTCCTGGGAGCCGCCGATGCTGCCGGTGGCGCTCCCGGCCAGCAGCACGACGGCGGCGGCGGCCGGGAGGAGCGCGACCGCGAGCGCGGTGCTCCGGATGCGCAGCACCGCGAGGGCGCGGGCGCGCGCCTCGAGGGCACCTGCTTCGGTACCTGCCACGGTTCTCATCACCCCCTACGGTCCGGCCGGTGTTTGAACAGCGGACGACGGCGGCGTTGTTTTCTCCCCACCCACTGTCGCACCGGCCGCCGACTCCGCAATGTCGATGGGCCAGTTGCCGCACCTCGCCTGAGCGGCACACTAGTTGGGGGCCGGGCGCGCGTCAGCAGGATGCGGAACCGCTCACCCGATGGAATGGCCTTGGGTAAAACCGGGAACTTCGCGATGGCGACGCCGGGCCCCGTGTGAACAGGCGGAAGCGGGTTCCGGGACCGTTCACCGGGCCGCTTGGCCCGCCGGTTGAGACACTTCTTACAGCGTTCCCTCTCTTACAACGTCTCCTCGCGGGGCTCTTACCGCGTCTCCTCGCGAGGCTCTTGCCGCGTCTCCTGGCGAGGCCGGTCACGCATCCGCTTCGGCGGCCGCCTTCGCCGCGATGTCGGAGCGGTGGTGGGAGCCCTCCAACCCGATCCGGCCCACCGCGCGGTAGGCCCGCTCACGCGCCTTCGCCAGGTCGGAGCCGGTCGCGGTGACGGACAGCACCCGGCCGCCCGCGCTCACCACCTCACCGGAGGCGCCGTCCCGCTTGGTGCCCGCGTGCAGGACGTACGCCTTGGGGCCGTCCTTCTCGGCCACCTCGTCCAGCCCGGTGATCGGGTCACCGGTGCGGGGGGTGCCCGGGTAGTTGTGCGAGGCGACGACCACGGTCACGGCGGCGCCGTCGCTCCAGCGCAGCGGCGGCTCGGCCTCCAGACGGCCGGTGGCGGCGGCGAGCAGCACCGCGGCCAGCGGAGTCTTCAGCCGGGCCAGGACCACCTGGGTCTCGGGGTCACCGAAGCGCGCGTTGAACTCGATCACGCGCACGCCCCGGGAGGTGATCGCCAGGCCCGCGTACAGCAGCCCGGAGAAGGGGGTGCCGCGGCGGCGCAGCTCGTCGACGGTGGGCTGGCAGACGGTGGCCACGACCTCGTCCACCAGGGCGGGGTCCGCCCAGGGCAGCGGGGAGTACGCGCCCATGCCGCCCGTGTTCGGGCCCTCGTCGCCGTCGTGGGCGCGCTTGAAGTCCTGGGCGGGCTGGAGCGGGACCACGGTCTCGCCGTCGGTGATCGCGAAGAGGGAGACCTCCGGGCCGTCCAGGAACTCCTCGATCACCACCCGGCCGCAGGCCAGCGCGTGGGCGCGGGCGGCCTCGACGTCCTCGGTCACCACGACGCCCTTGCCCGCGGCCAGGCCGTCGTCCTTGACGACGTACGGGGGGCCGAAGGCGTCCAGGGCCTCGTCGACCTCGGCGGGGCTGGTGCACACGTAGGCGCGGGCGGTGGGGACGCCCGCCGCCGCCATGACGTCCTTGGCGAACGCCTTGGAGCCCTCCAGCCGCGCGGCCTCGGCGGACGGCCCGAAGGCCGGGATCCCGCGCTCGCGTACGGCGTCGGCCACCCCCGCCACGAGGGGGGCCTCCGGCCCCACGACCACGAGGCCCGCCCCCAGGGAGGCGGCGAGGTCGGCGACGGCGGCACCGTCGAGCGCGTCGACCGCGTGCAGCTCGGCCACCTCGGCGATACCGGCGTTGCCGGGGGCGCAGTGCAGTGCGGTGACGTCGGGGTCGAGGGAGAGAGCGCGGCACAGGGCGTGTTCGCGGGCGCCGCCGCCGATGACGAGGACCTTCACGGTACGCAGCCTATTGCCTGGGGCCGGGGGCGCCTGGCTCTTATACACATCTCCGAGCCCACGA
>NZ_JAEEAP010000567.1 GCF_016103465.1 Streptomyces sabulosicollis | reverse complement strand
CCAACCCCGCACCCGCCAACGCCCGCCGAATCACCCGCTGCTGCGACGGACCATTCGGCGCCGTCAGCCCATTCGACGCACCATCCTGATTCACCGCACTACTCCGCACCACCGCCAACACCCGATGCCCACGCCGCTCCGCATCCGACAACCGCTCCACCAGCAACACGCCCGCACCCTCGGAGAAGCCGGTACCATCCGCCGAGGCCGCGAACGCCCTGCAACGACCGTCCTTGGACATCCCGCGCTGGCGTGAGAAGCCGACGAAGATACCGGGGTTGGCCATGACGGTCACCCCACCGGCCAGCGCCATCGAGCACTCGCCCAACCGCAGCGCCTGCACGGCCAGATGCAAGGCCACCAGCGACGAGGAACACGCCGTGTCCACCGCGACCGACGGGCCCTCGAAGCCCAGCGCGTACGACACCCGCCCCGACAAGACGCTCGCCGAGGTACCCGTGCCCATGACCGCCTCGAGCTCCTCGGGGACCCGCGCGCCGGAGCCGTAGCTGTGGTACGTCACCCCGGAGAAGACGCCAACGTCCGTGCCCCGTAGCGCGGTTGGGTCGATCCCCGCACGCTCGAACGCCTCCCATGACGTCTCGAGCATGATGCGCTGCTGCGGGTCCATCGCCAGCGCCTCACGCGGCGAGATGCCGAAGAAGCCCGCGTCGAACTGCCCCGCGTCGTGGAGAAAGCCACCCTCGCGGACATAGCTGGTGCCGGGGTGGTCCGGGTCCGGGTGGAAGAGGTTCTCCAGATCCCAGCCACGGTCCTCCGGAAACCCGCCGATCGCGTCACCGCCCGCGACCACCAGGTCCCACAGCTCCTCCGGCGTGGTCACCCCGCCCGGTAGCCGACACGCCATCCCGATGATCGCGATCGGTTCCGACAGGCCGCGGCGTATGTCGGCGTTCTCCCGCTCGAGCCGCTCGTTCTCCAGGAGCGTGACACGCAGCGCTTCGACGACCTTCGCTTCGGGAGTGGTCATCCCGGCCTCCGCCTTCCGAACCGACATTACTTCCCGGCCTTGCTCATCGCTCGTTGCACCAGACTGGCGACATCCATATCGGCGATCGCGGCAGTCGGCTGCCCGTCCGCCGGTTCCCCGTCCGCCGATTCCCCGTCCACCCGCTGCCCGTCCACCGGCCGCGTCCCTTCGGGCTCCCCGACCAGCGCCATGAGGGTGTCGAGGATGCCCAGCTCCCGGAAGCGGCTCAGCGGTGTCCTGGCCAGCGCGCGGCGCAGGTCCTCCTCACTCCCCGCAACGCTCTGCTCGAATGGAGCATCCGGGCAGAGCTTCAGCCGCAAGTGGCGCATCAGTGCGGTGGGCGTCGGATAGTCGAAGACCAGCGTGGCCGGGAGGCGTATCCCGGTGTGGTTGGCCAGCCGGTTGCGCAGTTCCACCGCCGTGAGGGAGTCGAAGCCGATGTCGTTGAACGCCAGGTCCGGCCCGATGGCGTGGGCGGAGGCGTGGCCCAGTACCCGTGCCGCCTCCTGGCACACCAGGCCGAGCAGAATCTTCTCCTGCTCCTCGGGAGTGGCCCTGGTCAGGCGCTGGGTGAGGGCATCCATTCCGGCGGCGGCCCGCGCGGTGCGCCGACTCTGCCGGACGAGGCCACGGAGCATCGGTGGCACCGGCCCGGTGGTGGCGGCCTGAGTCCGCAGTGCGCCCAGGTCCAGTTTCATCGGAAGCACCACGGGCTGGGGCATGTGCAGTGCGGTGTCGAACAGTGCCCCGCCTTCGTCCTCCGACAGTCCGGCCACTCCCCCGCGCGCCATGCGCTGCTGGTCGGCGTCGGTGAGGTGGCCGGTCAGCCCGACCCCCGCACCCTGTGCCCACAGGCCCCAGGCCAGGGAGATGCCCGGGAGCCCCTCGGCGCGGCGCCGGTGTGCCAGCGCGTCCAGGAAGGCGTTGGCCGCCACATAGCTTCCCTGCCCCGAGCTGCCGAGCGTCCCCGCGGCCGAGGAGAACAGGACGAACGCCGCCAGATCCAGGTGCCGGGTCAGTTCGTGCAGGTGGAGTGCGGCGTCCACCTTCGGGGCGAAGAGGGTGTCCAACCGTTCCCTGGTCAATGCGGTGAGCACACCGTCGTCCAGCGCTCCCGCGCTGTGCACCACGCCGGTCAGCGGCGCGTCCCCGGGCAGCGAGGAGAGCAGCTCGGCCAGGGCTTCGCGGTCTGACACATCGCAGGCGGCGATCCGTACCCGGGCGCCGAGTGAGGACAGTTCCCGCTCCAGCTCGGCGGCGCCGGCGGCCTGGGGTCCGCTCCGGCTGGTCAGCACCAGATTCCGTACGCCGTGCCGCGCCACCAGACGCCGGGCGGCCACCCTGCCCAGCGATCCGGTGCCACCCGTGATGAGCACGGTGCCGTCCGGGTCCAGTCGGCGCGGCAGGGTGAAGACGTTCTTGCCGATGTGCTGCGCCTGGCTCATGAAGCGGAAGGCGGCCGGAGCGCGCCGGATGTCCCATACCGTCACCGGTGGCGGGGTCAGCACCCCCTTCTCGAAGAGGTCGACCAGCTCGGTCAGCATCCGCTGGATGCGCTCGCCACCCGCCTCGGCCAGGTCGAACGCCCGATAGGCCACGCCGGGGTGCTGCGTGCCCACCTCTCCGGCGTCCCGGATATCGCTCTTGCCCATCTCGATGAACCGGCCGCCCCTGGGCAGCAACCGGAGTGAGGCGTCCACGAAGTCTCCGGCGAGGGCGTCCAGCACCACATCGAAGCCACGGCCGTCGGTGAGCTCGAGAAACCGCTGCTCGAACTCCAGCGTCCGGGAGTTGGCCAGCCGTCCGTCCGGGACACCGGCGGCGCGCGCCGCGTCCCACTTGGCCGGGCCGGCGGTGCCGTAGACCTCGGCGCCCCAATGCCGGGCCAGCTGCACCGCTGCCATGCCGACGCCACCGGCGGCCGCATGGATCAGCACCGACTCCCCGCGCTCCAGCCGTGCCAGGTCCCGCAGCCCGAAGTAGGCAGTGAGGAACACGCAGGGAACCGCGGCCGCCTGCTCGAAGGACCACCCCTCGGGCATGTGGACAAGGGTGAGGCAGTCGGCGACGGCGATGGGGCCGCCCGCGCCTTCGAAGAGCCCCATGACCCGGTCGCCCGGGGCGAATCGGGTGACACCCGGGCCGACCTCCGTGACCACCCCCGCACCCTCGTTGCCGATGCTGATCTCGCCAGGGTACATGCCCAACGCCATCAGGACATCACGGAAGTTGAGCCCCGCGGCACGTGTCTCGATCCGGACATGGCCCGGGGGCAGTGGCGCCAGCGCCTTCGGAGACGGCAGCAGCGCCAGGCCCTCCAGCGTCCCCGGACCGCGGGTGCCCAGCTGCCACGCGGGCTCCCCCTCGGGCGCCACGAGTGATGCGTCGGCCGCCGCCCGGATCAGGCGGCGTTGGTGGCAGACTCCTGCGCGGAGCGCGAGCTGTGGTTCGTCTCCGTCGAGCAGGGCGGGCAGAAGGGTGGGCAGTGCCTCCGTGGAGGCCGGTGCGTCGTCCAGGTCGAGGAGCAGAATCCGCCCGGGGTTCTCCGACTGCGCGGTGCCGACCAACCCCCAGGCCGCGGCTACCGCCGGATCGACCCGCTCGACGTCCCGTACTTCTACGGCGCGACGCGTCAGGACCACCAGGCGTGAGTCCTCCAGCGAGGGCTCGGCCAGCCACGTCCGCAGCACGTCCAGCGCTTGGCCGGTCAGCTCGCGCACGCGGGCCGCGCTGGTGTCATCGCTCGCGGCCTCGCCCGCGCCGAGCTCGTACCGCAGCACCGGCGGTTCCTCGTCCGACGCGTCGGCGCGGGCGGCCAACCGCCGTACGTCCTGCGGTGTGTGTACGGAGACGGTGTCCAGTGGTGCGTCGGCGGCGTCGACCCGTAGTTGCTCCCACCCGACGAGGAACATCTGGTCGGTGGACGTCCGCGTGGCGGCGCCAAGCAGCGCCGTCGGCATCGGCCGCGACACCAGCGACTCGACCACCGCCACCGCAGCCCCGTCCGGATCGGCCAGCCGCAGGCCCACGCCTTCCTTGCCATCGGGTGTGATACGTACGCGCAGTGCCGAAGCGCCGGAGGCGTGCAGGGACACTCCGCGATAGGCGAACGGCAGGGCGGGTCCCGTCTGGTCATCGGTACGGTCACGGAAGGCGGTGGCGTGCAGGGCCGCGTCGAGCAGTGCGGGGTGCAGCCCGAACGCCGTGGCTTCGCCCGACAGCTCCTCGGGCAGCGTCACCTCGGCGTAGATCTCATCACCCCGCGTCCACGCGGCCCGCAGACCACGGAAGGCCGGGCCGTAGCCGTAACCACTCGCCTCCAGCTCCTCATAGACGCCAAGCACCCGATCCTCCGGAACCGCCACCGCCCCGGTGGGGGGCCACTGCGTCAGCTCCGCGTCCAGCTCAACGGGGGTGTGCTGGGCAAGCGTGCCGCTGATGTGGCGGGTCCAGGGGGTGCCCGTATCGCCGTCCTGACCGCGTGAGTGCACTGCCACCGGGCGTCGTCCGGAATCGTCCGCCGCGCCCACGCTCACCCGCAGCTGCACACCGTCGCGCTCGGGCAGGGTGAGCGGTGCCTCGATGACGAGCTCTTCGACGACACCGCAGCCGGCCTCGTCACCGGCGCGCACCGCCAGCTCCAGGAAGACCGCGCCGGGCACCAGCACGGTGCCGGCCGCCGCGTGGTCGGCCAGCCACGGATGCGTACGCAGCGACAGTCGGGAGGTGAACAGCAGGCCCCCCGACTCGGGCAGCTCGGTCACGGCGCCCAGCAGTGGGTGGTCGGCCCGCGCGAGTCCCAGCGCGGTCGCGTCCACCGTGCCGCCTCGCCGTCCCAGCCAGTAGTGCTGGTGTTGGAAGGCGTAGGTGGGCAGATCCAGCGCGGCGTGGGCGGGGGCGTCGCCGATCAGGGCACTCCAGTTCACGGGCACACCGCGTACGTACGCCTCGGCCAGGGAGGTGAGCACCCGGCGCATACCGCCCTCGTCCCGCCGCAGTGTCCCCGTCACCACAACCGGTCCGGCGTCCGCTCGCTCGGCCGCCGCCTCGATACTCATCGTCAGCACCGGATGGGCACTCACCTCAACGAACGCCGCAAAGCCCTCCCCCATCAACCGATCGACCGACGGGGCGAAGCGGACCGTGCTCCGCAGGTTGCGGTACCAGTACCCGGCGTCCAGCCCCGCCGTGTCCAGCCACTCCGCCCCCACCGTCGAGAAGAACGGGATACGCGAGGACACCGGACGGACCC
>NZ_JAEEAP010000566.1 GCF_016103465.1 Streptomyces sabulosicollis | reverse complement strand
GTGCCGCGGGGCAGGCGAACTATGCGGCGGCGAACGCGGTTTTGGACGCGTTGGCGGAGTGGCGGCGTGGTGCGGGGCTCCCGGCCACCTCGGTGGCCTGGGGACCGTGGGCCGACACCGGCATGGCCGTCAGCAGCGCAGAGGTCAGCCGCACCATCCGGCGCAATGGCATGACCGCGATGGATCCGCGGCTGGCCCTGGCGGCGCTGGAGGGTGCCATCAGCCACCCGGACGCCGCCCTCGCCGTCGTGGACGCCGACTGGGAGCGCTTCGCCGACACCTTCGAGGCCCGGCGGCTGTCCCGGCTGCTCAGCGGAGTCCCGGAAGTGCGGAAGCTGACCGCGACCGCCCGGCCCGGCGACACCGACCCCGCGACGCACACCGAGGAGTCCTCGGAACTCGTCCGCCGGCTGGAGACCTTGTCCGAGGCGGAACGGCAGCGCACCCTGCTGGAGCTCGTGCGTGCCCATGTGGCCGCCGTACTCGGCCACAGCGGTGTGGACGCCATCGGACCCGGCCGCGCCTTCATGGAGATCGGCTTCGACTCCCTGACCGCGGTGGGCCTGCGCAACCAGCTCAGCGAGGCCACGGGCGTCCAGCTTCCGGCCACCCTGGTCTTCGACTACCCCACACCGACCGCGCTCGCCGGATATCTGCTCACCGAACTGCTCGGCAACCGCGAGCGGACGGACGGCGCGCCCGCGGACGTGGCCACGACCGCGTCCACCGCGGCGGACGAGCCGATCGCGATCGTCTCGATGAGCTGCCGCTTCCCCGGCGACGTACGTTCCGGCGAAGACCTGTGGCGGCTGCTGACCACCGGAGAGGACGCCGTCTCGGCCTTCCCCACGGACCGTGGCTGGGACCTCGAGGGGCTGTACGACACGGACCCCGACGCGATCGGGAAGAGCTATGTACGCGAGGGAGCGTTCCTGTCCGAGGTGAGCGGCTTCGACGCGGCCTTCTTCGGCATCTCACCACGCGAGGCACTGGCGATGGACCCCCAGCAGCGACTGCTGCTGGAAACGTCATGGGAGCTGTGGGAACGGGCCGGAATCGACCCGGAAACCGTGCGCGGCAGCCGTACCGGCGTGTTCATGGGCACCAATGGTCAGGAGTACGTGTCCCTGGTCGACCGGGCCCCGGAGACGACCGAAGGCTATGTGGCCACCGGCAACGCGGCCAGTGTCGTCTCCGGCCGCATCTCCTACACCTTCGGCTTCGAGGGCCCGGCGGTCACGGTCGACACCGCGTGCTCGTCGTCGCTGGTGGCACTGCACCTGGCGGCACAGGCGCTGCGGCAGGGTGAGTGCTCCCTCGCGCTCGCCGGTGGCGTCTCGGTGATCGTGTCACCGCGTGGCTTCGTGGAGTTCAGCCGCCAGCGCGGACTGGCCCCGGACGGCCGGTGCAAGCCGTTCGCGGCGGCCGCCGACGGCACGGCCTGGGGCGAGGGCGTGGGCATGCTGCTGCTGGAGCGGCTGTCGGACGCCCGGCGCAACGGCCACCAGATCCTCGCGGTGGTACGCGGCTCCGCCGTCAACCAGGACGGTGCGAGCAACGGCCTCACCGCACCCAACGGACCCTCGCAGCAGCGGGTGATCCGCCAGGCGCTGGCCAACGCCGGGCTCCCGGCCGGGCAGGTCGACGTCGTGGAGGCGCACGGTACGGGGACGACGCTGGGCGATCCGATCGAGGCGCAGGCGCTGCTGGCCACGTACGGCCGGGAACACACCGACGACCAGCCCCTGTGGCTGGGCTCGATCAAGTCCAACATCGGGCATACGCAGGCGGCCGCCGGTGTGGCTGGCCTGATCAAGATGGTGCTGGCCATGCGGCACGGCCTGCTGCCCGGGATGCCGAACGTGGACGAGCCCACCCCGTACGTGGACTGGTCGCCCGGCACCGTCCGGCTGCTGACCGACGCCACCCCGTGGCCCGAGACCGGTCGGCCACGGCGGGCGGGCGTGTCTTCCTTCGGTGTCAGCGGCACCAACGCGCACGTCATCCTCGAACAGGCGCCTTCGCCACGGCCGGAGCCCGAGCGGCCCGCCGTGGACGAGCCCGCCGGCGACCTGGGGAGGCTGTCCGTCACCCCCTGGCTGGTGTCCGGCAAGTCCGAGGCCGCGCTGCGGGCACAGGCGGACCGGCTGCTCGCCCATGCGCGCGAGCGGGCGGAGCAGTCGGCCCAGGACATCGGCTTGTCGTTGGCGACCACGCGCGGTGCGTTCGAGCACCGTGCGGTGGTACTGGCCGGGGACCGGGATGCTCTGGTCGATGGCCTGGCGGCACTCGCGGACGGCCGCGACGTCGCAGGGCTGATCCGGGGTATGGCCGGTGCTGACGGTCGTGCGGTGTTGGTCTTCCCTGGTCAGGGGTCGCAGTGGGTGGGAATGGCGGCGGAGTTGGTGGAGTCGTCGCCGGTGTTCGCGGAGCGGGTGGGCGAGTGTGCGGCGGCGTTGGCGCCGTTCGTGGACTGGTCGTTGGCGGAGGTGCTCGGCGATCCCGTGGCGTTGGAGCGGGTGGATGTGGTGCAGCCGGTGTTGTGGGCGGTGATGGTGTCGCTGGCGGAGCTGTGGCGTTCGTACGGAGTGGAGCCCGCTGCCGTCATCGGTCATTCGCAGGGTGAGATCGCCGCGGCGTGTGTGTCCGGTGCGCTGTCGCTGGAGGACGCCGCGAAGGTGGTGGCGTTGCGGAGCAAGGCGCTGCGGGCGCTGTCGGGGCTGGGCGGGATGGTGTCGGTGTCGCTGCCGGTGGAGGCCGTACGAGAGCGGCTGGACCGGTGGGGCGAGCGGCTGTCGGTGGCGGCGGTGAACGGCCCCTCGGCTGTCGTGGTCTCCGGTGACGCCGACGCGCTGGTCGAGCTGCTGGCCGCGTGCGAGGCGGAGGAGATCCGGGCGCGTCGCATCCCGGTGGACTACGCCTCGCACTGCGCCCACGTCGAAGCCATCGAGAACGAGCTTCGGCAGGCCCTGGCGGGGATCAGCCCTCGGTCGTCGGCGGTGCCGTTCTACTCGACAGTGACCGGCGGAGTGCTCGATACGGCCGGTCTGGACGCCGGGTACTGGTACCGCAATCTGCGCCGGACCGTGCGCTTCGACGAGACCGTACGCGCCCTCCTGACCGACGGTTTCGATACGTTCATCGAGGCCAGCGCCCACCCCGTCCTGACCATGGGCGTGGAGCAGACCGCCGAGGACCACGGCACCCGCGTCACCGCCGTCGGGTCCCTGCGCCGCGACGAAGGTGGCCTCGACCGTTTCGTCATCTCCTTGGCCGAGGCGTATGTGGGCGGCGCGTCCGTCGACTGGGCGGGGCTCTTCGCGGGCACGGGCGCGCGGCGCGTCGATCTGCCGACGTACGCCTTCCAGCACCAGCGTTACTGGGTCGAACCCTCAGCGGTGGCGGGCGATGTGTCATCGGCCGGACTGACCTCCGCCGACCACCCCCTGCTCGGCGCGGCGGCCGCGCTGCCCGAGTCCGGCGGGCGGCTGTTCACGGGTCGGCTCTCCCTCCGGACACACCCGTGGCTGGCCGACCACACCGTTCACGGCACCGCACTGCTCCCCGGGTCCGCCCTGGTCGAGTTGGCGCTGCGCGCCGGTGACGCGGTCGGCTGCGGCCACCTGGAGGAGCTGACGCAGGAAACTCCCCTCGCCCTTCCCGAGAGCGGCGCCGTCCAGCTGCACCTGACGGTCGGAGGCCCGGACGACTCCGGACGGCGGACCGTGAACCTCCACTCGCGCTTCGAGGACGGGCCCGCCGACCTCCCGTGGACCCACCATGCCACCGGTGTGCTGGCCACGGAGGGTCCCATGGCACCGGCGGAGACCGGCCTCGGCCAGTGGCCGCCGATGGACGCCGAGCCGATCGACTTCGCTGACCAGTACCCGGGCGTGGCCACGCCCGACGGCATCGAGTACGGTCCGGCGTTCCGCGCCCTGCGCCATGCGTGGCGCCGCGGTGCGGAGGTCTTCGCCGAGGTGGCGTTGGCGGAGGACATGCGCTCGGACGCCAGTCGCTTCGGTCTGCACCCGGTGCTCTTCGACGCGGCCCTGCACGCCCTGGCCGATCTGACGGCCGACGACGGCGGCCGCGTCCGGCTCCCCTACCGGTGGACCGGGATGTCCCTGTACGCCACCGGCGCGACGACCCTGCGCGTACGGCTCTCCACGGAACGGCCCGACGGCGGCGTGGCGATCGTGCTGGCGGACGAATCGGGCCACGCGGTGGCCGACGTGGACGCGGTGGCGACCGGCACCTTCGCCCCGGAGCAGCTCACCGGGGGCCGGCGGCCCCATGAATCCCTGTTCCGAGTGGAGTGGATGAGTGTCCCGGCAGGGTCCCCCGGTGGCGAGCGGGACCGCGCCCACTGGTCGATCGTCGGCCCCGACGGCACCGGACTGCGCACCGCGCTCGAAGCCAGCGGTGGCGGGATCGACGAGTACGACGACATGGGCGCCCTGCTCCGGTCCGAAGCACCGGCCACGACCGCCACGACCGTGCCCGACCTCGTACTCCTGCCGTTCCTCACCGCCATGGCGACCGACTCCGCCGAGGCGGAGGACGACCTCACGGCCGTGGCGCGGCAAGCACACCGGGCGACACATCGCGCCCTGGACGCTCTCCAGGCATGGCTTGCCGACGAGCGGTGCGCCGACTCGCGGCTGGTGGTGGTGACGCGAGGTGCCGTGGCGGCCGTGCCGGGTGAGGATGTGCAGGATGCGGCGGCGGCCGCGGTATGGGGTCTGGTGCGCTCGGCGCAGGCCGAGCATCCGGACCGATTCGTCCTGGTCGACCTGGAGAACCTGGAGTGGGCCGCCGAGGCGATCGGCGCGGCGGTGACAACCGGAGAGCCGCAACTCGCCGTACGCGGCGACGGTGTGTGCGCCCCCAGGCTGACCCGGGCCCTCGTCCCCGTGGCGCCACGGCAGGCGGCGGTGTGGGAGCCCGACGGTTCGGTGCTGATCACGGGCGCCAGTGGTGTGCTGGGCGGCTTGGTGGCGCGTCATGTGGTCGCCCGGCACGGGGTGCGCAGCGTGGTGCTGGTGTCGCGTCGCGGCCGCGACGCGGCGGGTGCGGCGGAGCTGGAAACCGAACTCGCCGGCATCGGCGCCCGCGTGGTGTTCGAGGCGTGTGATGTCGCTGACCGTGAGGCGTTGGCGGGGGTGCTGGAGCGGATTCCGGCGGATCGTCCGTTGCGTGGTGTGGTGCATGCGGCCGGTGTGCTGGACGACGGTGTGGTGGAGTCGTTGACG
>NZ_JAEEAP010000565.1 GCF_016103465.1 Streptomyces sabulosicollis | reverse complement strand
CGGCGGGGCGCAGGGACACGGGCGGCGGGTGGTCGTGGGCCTGAGTCTGCACGGCCCCCAGGACAACCTCCTGGAGTTCGCCTACGTCACCGCGTTCACCCGCGATGTGCCCCTGCACGCCGTCCACGGGCGCAAGCCCGACCGGGCCCGCGCCGCCGCCGGGGGTGGCACGGTGGACCGGGACACCATGGAGCGGGCGCGGCGGGAGCTGGACGAGGTACTGCGACCCTGGCGGGAGAAGTTCCCCCGGGTGAGGGTCGTCGACGAGATCCGGCTGGAGAGCCCGGCCCGGGCCGTGGTCCAGGCCGCGGCCGACAGCGAGCTGCTCATGGTCGGACGGCGGAAACACCCGCCCGCGCTGGGATTCCGCCTGGGTCCCGTGGTGCAGGCCGCGGTACACCACGCGGAGTGTCCGGTGGCCGTCGTGCCCCACGAATGAGGTCGCCCGCGGATGAGGTCGCCCGCGGATGAGGTCGCCCGCGGATGAGGTCGCCCGGCGGCTTGCCGTACGGCCGGCTCAGGCCACCCGGTAGGGCCGGGCCCGCTCGCTGTTCAGCGTGAGCCCCAGTCCGGGCGCTCCGTCATGGCCCGGGGTGAGGCCGCCACCGTCGGGCGCGAGGGCGCCGTCGAACAGGAGGCGCTCGATGCGCACATGGTCGTGGAACCACTCCAGGTGGCGCAGGTTGGGCACGGACGCGGCGACGTGGGCGTGCGCGTGGGGGGCGCAGTGGCCGGAGATGTCGAGGCCCTGGCCGTGGGCGAGGGCGGCGGCGCGCAGCCAGACGGTGATGCCGCCGCAGCGGGTGACATCGGCCTGGAGGCAGTCCACGGCACCGGCGGCGAGCAGGTGCGCGAAGTAGGGCAGGGTGTAGCCGTATTCACCGGCCGTGACCTCCATCGGGACCCGGTCGCGGACGGTGGCGAGGGTGGTGAGGTGGTCGGAGGAGACGGGTTCCTCGAACCAGGTCACACCGTGGTCGGCGAGCGTGCCGGCGACGCGGATGGCCTGTTTGGCGCCGTAGGCGCCGTTGGCGTCCACGTACAGGGCGGTGGTGTCGCCGATGCTCGCTCGGGCCTCGGCGACGCGTGCGCGGTCGCGCTCCTCGCACCGCCCCCAGGACTCGCCGATCTTGATCTTGACGCGCGGGATGCCCTCTTCCTCGGCCCAGCCGCGCAGTTGCCGGTCCTGGCGCTCGGCGTCGTACGTGGTGAAGCCGCCGCTGCCGTACACCGGCACCTCGTCCCGCGCCCTGCCCAGCAGGTGGACGAGGGGCAGGCCGAGCAGGCGGGCCTTGCAGTCCCACAGGGCGATGTCCACGGCGGCGATGGCCTGGGCGACCACTCCGGGCAGTCCGGCGTTGCGCACGGCACGGTGCATGGCCTCGTTCGCGCGTGGCACGTCGAGGGCCGGGGTGCCGGTGACCACGTCGGCCAGCAGATCGTCGATGACCAGGGCCGCGGCGGCGGGAGCGTAGGTGTAGCCGAGGCCGGTGGCCCGGCCGCACCGGACGGTGGCGAGGACCAGGGTGGTGCTGTCCCAGCCGAGGGTGCCGTCGGCCTCGGGGGCGTCGGTGGGCACCGTGTAGACGGCGCTGTCCACCCCCTCCACGACGTCTTCGCCCGCTCCTGCCACGACGCGCTCGTCCGGTGCCACGGTACGGGTCACCTTCCCCCGTGGCGCGGGCGTCGCGGGGCGGCGCGGGCGACCCCCGCCGCGACCCCCGCCACGGCCGTCGCCGTGAGGGCGGCGGCACCGGCGGTGGCCGCCCAGCGGGCCGCGCGTGAGGGCGGGGCCGTGCGGTGTGCCAGGCGTTCGGGCCGCTCGCTGGGCAGGGTGGTGTCGAGGCCCAGGGCCAGCGCCTCGGCCAGGTGGAGGGCCCCGCGGCCGGTGTCGCCCTGCTCGATCTGAGTACGGCAGCTGAAGCCGTCGGCGAGCAGCAGGCTGCCGGGCGCGGCCGCGCGCACGGCGGGCAGGACTCCCTGTTCCGCGATGGCCATGGAGACCTCGTGGTGGCCGCGCTCGAAGCCGAAGTTTCCGGCCAGGCCGCAGCAGCCCTCGTCGAGGACGTCGGTGACGAGGTGGGCGCGGCGCATCAGTTCGCGGTCCGCGTCGTCCTTCATGATGGCGTGCTGGTGGCAGTGGGTCTGGACGACGGCCTGCCGGGTGAGCGCAGGTGGCCGCCAGCCGTCGGGGGCATGGTGGACAAGGTGTTCGGCGAAGGTGCGGAACTGTCCGGCCAGCCGCCTGATGTCCTGGTCGGCGGGCATCAGCTCGGGTGCGTCGGCCCGGAACACCGCGGTGCAGGAGGGTTCGAGGCCGATGACCGGGGTGCCCGCCTCGAGGTAGGGCCGCAGCACCCGCAGGGTCCGCCGCAACACCCGCTTGGCCGTGGCCAGTTGCCCGGTGGAGATCCAGGTCAGACCGCAGCACACGGGCTCGGTCGGTACGGCGATCCGGAAGCCGGCGTCCTCCAGCACCCGGACGGCCGCGACGGCGACCGAGGGGTGGAAGTAGGTGCTGAAGGTGTCGGGCCACACCACCACGGTCCGCGGGTCCGCCGGGTCCGGCTCCTCGGTGGCGCGGGCGCGCCACCACTGGAGAAAGGACTCCGGTGCGACCAGGGGTGCCAGGCGTGCGCCGTCCACACCGGCCAGCCGCTTGCCGAGACCGGCCACGCCCGGCGCCCGGGCCACGGTGTTGACCAGCGAGGGTGCGATGCGGGACAGCCTGGCCCACACCGGAAGCCAGCCCATGGAGTAGTGCGCCGCCGGGCGGGGGCGGCCCGTGTAGTGGTGGGCGAGGAACTCGGCCTTGAGCGTCGCCATGTCGACACCGGTCGGGCAGTCGGACTTGCAGCCCTTGCACGCCAGGCACAGGTCCAGGGCGTCGCGGACCTCGGTGGAGCGCCAGCCGTCGGTGACGGCGGAGTCCGGGTGGCCGTCCAGCATCTCGAACAGCAGCCGGGCCCGGCCACGGGTGGAGTGCTCCTCCTCCTTGGTGGCCCGGTACGACGGGCACATCACGGCGCCGTGGTGGCTGCGGCAGTTGCCGATGCCGACACAGCGCATGACCGCGCGGGTGAAGGAGTGCTCGTCCTCGGGGTAGCCGAAGTGTGTGTCGGGGGTGGCCGGCCGCCACCCCGGGCCCAGGCGCAGCTGACCGTCGACCGGGTTCGGGCCGGTGGCCGTGTCGCGGCCGGTGACCTTGCCGGGGTTCGGGCCGGTGACCTTGCCCGGGTTCATCCGGTTCTCCGCGTCGAACAGGGCCTTCACCTCGCCGAACGCGGTCACCAGGCGCTCGCCGAACATCCGGGTGAGCAGCTCGCCCCGCGCCTGGCCGTCCCCGTGTTCGCCGGACAGGGAGCCCCCGTACGAGACCACCAGATCGGCGGCGCGCTCCAGGAAGCGGCGGAAGTCGGCCACGCCCTCGGCGGTCTTCATCCCGAACGGGATGCGGGTGTGCACACAGCCCTGCCCGAAGTGGCCGTACAGCGACGGATGGTCGTAGCCGAACTCCGCGAACAGGCCCTTCAGATCGCGCAGATAGTCCCCCAGGCGCTCCGGCGGGACGGCGGAGTCCTCCCAGCCCTCCCAGGTCTCCCGGTCGTCCGGCGGGCGCGCGGTCACCCCGAGGCCCGCCTCGCGGGCCCTGAGCATCCGCTGCTCGCGCCGGGGGTCGTCGGAGAAGGCCACCGTGGCGTCCTTCTCGGCCCGCCCCACCGAGCGCAGCAGTGCGTGCGCCCGCTCGTCGACGTCCTCCTGGCTGTCCCCGCTGAACTGCACCATCAGCCAGCTGCCGCCCTCGGGAAGGGAGTTGAGGGACTCCAGGTAGGCGTGTTCCTCACGCATCAGCTGGGCCATCCGCCCGTCGAGGGCCTCCAGTTCACCGGGTGTGCAGTGCTCCAGGATCCGGGGCACGTCGTCGGCGGCGGCGCAGATGTCGTCGTAGCCGAGCACCAGCAGCGACTGGTACGGGGGTACGGGCACCAGGTCCACCTCGGCGCGCAACACCGTCACCAGCGTGCCCTCGCTGCCCACCAGGGCGCGGGCCACGTCGAAGCCGTTCTCCGGCAGCAGCGAGTCCAGGTTGTAGCCGGAGACCCGGCGCGGGATCTTGGGATAGCCGCGCCGGATGTCCGCGAGGTACTCGCCGACGATGCGGTCCAGCCCGTCGTAGATCTCCGCCCGGCGGCCGCCCTCCGCCGCGATCCGCGCCCGCTCCGCCTTGGACGTCGGCCCGACCCACATGCGCACGCCGTCGTAGGTGAGGACTTCCAGGCGGCGCACGTTGTCCACGGTCTTGCCGTACGCCTGTGCCGACGCGCCGCACGCGTTGTTACCGATCATCCCGCCCAGCGCGCAGTGGCTGTGCGTGGACGGCTTCGGGCCGAACTGGAGTTGGTGGTCGGCGAGTTGGCGGTTGAGTTCGTCCAGCACCAGCCCCGGCTCCACTACACAGGTGCGCGCCCCGGGATCCACCGAGACCAGGGCGTGGCAGTACTTGCTCCAGTCGATCACCACGGCGGTGTTCGTGCACTGACCGGCCAGGCTGGTGCCGCCACCCCGCGACAGGACGGGCGCGCCGAAGCGGGCGCACACCTCCACCGCCCGCGCCCCGGCCTCCACACTGCGCGGGACGACGACGCCGAGGGGCACCTGACGGTAGTTGGAGCCGTCCGTGGCATACGCGCCCCGGCTGCCCTCGTCAAACCTGACCTCGGCGTCCACCTCCGCACGCAGTGCTCCCTCCAGTCCGCTCGCGGTACGCATTCCGCGCTTCCCCCTCCCTCACGTGTGTCCGCGTCCGGGCAGGCGCTCGGCGTACTGGGCGACCTTCTGCCGGATGCCCCGGTGGGCGATCCCGGCCAGCTCGGGGTCGTGCAGCGCGGCCTTCACGGTCTTCTTCGCCATGGGGACCATGAGATGGGGCGGGATCGGGGCGATCTCCTGGTCGACCATGAACTCCAGGACGACCGGGCGGTCACTGGCCAGCGCCTCGTCCCAGGCCCCGCCGACCTTCTTCGGGGACTCGCAGCGGATCCCGCGCAGCCCCAGCAGCTCGGCGTACGCCCCGTACGGGATGTCGGGAATGGTCTGGGAAGCGGGGTACTTCGGGTCCCCGGCCATGGCGCGCTGCTCCCAGGTGACCTGGTTGAGGTCCTGGTTGTTGAAGACGCAGAAGACCAGCGGCGGGCCGCCCGCCAGCCGGTCCATATAGCGCTTGACGGTGATCATCTCGTTCATGCCGTTCATCTGGAAGGCGCCGTCCCCCACGAAGGCGATCACCGGGCGGGTGGGATG
>NZ_JAEEAP010000564.1 GCF_016103465.1 Streptomyces sabulosicollis | reverse complement strand
GGTGGGGCCTGGGCACCGGTGGTCGCGGCCTTGCCCGCGATGGCCGTCCCCCCGGCGGCGGCGAGCACCGTACGTCTGCGCACATCGTTCATGGTCTTCGTCCTGGTCTTCGGCGATCAGTTCTCCCCGAGCCCGATTTCCCCAAGACCATGCTGGTCACGACCCCGCGCGGGGCGTGGGCCGCCACCTGGGTCTTCTGCCAACGTACGCCAGGATCGGCATCCCGGCCCCCGGTACGTCCGCGCGCCGTGACCCGTGGCGCCCAGGGCCGCACCGGCCGAAGCCACCCGCGTGTGCTCACCGTGTCCGGACGGCTGCGCACCGCGCTCCGTGGCGGACCATGGGTGAACCGTCCCGTCAGGCCCGGCGCTCGTCCATGCCCGCCATCAGGGCCTGGTGGCTCATGCGCACATGCTCGCGCATCACCCGCTCCGCGCCGTCGCCGTCCTTGGCCTGGATCAGGCTGAGCACGCGGTGGTGCTCATCGTCGGACTCGTCCAGGCGGCCGGGCCGGGACAGCGAGGTGCGCACCAGCCGGGCGTAGGCCAGCTGGTTCATCAGGGTGCGGTAGTGGGCCTCCAGCTTGCTGTTGTCCGCGCCCACCACGATCAGATCGTGGAACTCGTGGACCAGCGCCGCGTACTGCTCGGTGTCGCCGTCCCGGACGGCCGCGTCGGCCGCCTTCATATTGGCCTCCAGGCGCTCCACTTCCGGTACGTTCCCACGGAAGGCGAGCAGTCGGGCGGCGGCGCCCTCCAGCAGCTCCTTCATCTGGAACAGCTCGGTGAGCTCGCGCCGGGACGGTACGGCGACGAACGTACCGACCCGTGGCCGCACCTCGACAAGACCCTCGATCTGGAGCTGTTTGAGGGCCTCGCGGATGGGCGTCCGGCTGACACCGAAGGTCTCGGACAGCGCCATCTCGGAGAGGCTGGAACGAGGCGGCAGCTCACCACTGATGATCATCTGCCGCAGCTCTTCGGCGACCCTCGCCTGCATGCTGGTCTGCTGAAGCCGCTTCCCTGTGGGTCGTTGCATGGCACATGACCCTAGATGTGGCCATCGCTTCCCGTCAACGGGGGGAACGCCGGTGTGTTGTGCCATACAACAACCCTTCCTCGGCCCAGAGGGCCGGGCCTCTCGACGTCAGGGTCCTCAGGCCCTCAGGCCCTCAGGCCCTCAGGCCCTCAGGACTTCAGGACGAAGGGATCCCCGGCGGGCTCCTCGCTGGTGTTGATCCAGACGCTCTTCAGCCGGGTGTACTCCCGGATCACCTCCGTGCCGTGCTCGGTCCCCATCCCGCTGGTCTTGAACCCGGCCCGGGGCGACATCGGGGACATCGAGCGATAGGTGTTGGCCCACACCGTCCCGGCCTCCAGCCGGGCGGCCATCCGGTGCACCCGGTTCACATCCCGGGTCCACACGCCCGCCGCCAGGCCGTACGCGGAGTCGTTGGCGATCGCCAGCGCCTCCTCCTCGGAGCCGAAGGGCATGACGGTCGCGACCGGCCCGAAGATCTCCTCCTGGCAGATCCGCATGCCGTTGTCGGTGCCGGTGAAGACGGTGGGGGAGTAGAAGTACCCGTCGAGACCGGTCTCCGGCCGCCTGCCGCCGCAGACCACCTTTCCGCCCTCGGCCTGCCCCAGCTCGACGTACGACTCGACCTTCTCCAGCTGCTCGGCGATGGCGAGCGGGCCGAGCTCGGTGGTCTCCTCCAGCGGATCGCCGATGCGGATCGTGGCCGCCCGCGCCGTCACCCGCTCCAGGATCTCGTCGTACGCCTCCCGGTGCACCAGCACCCGGCTGCCCGCCACACAGGTCTGGCCCGCGGCCGCGAAGATGCCCGCGATCACACCCATGGCGGCCGAGCCCAGGTCGGCGTCAGGGAAGATGATGTTGGGCGACTTCCCGCCCAGCTCCAGGGTGCAGCCGATCAGCCGGTCGGCACAGGTACGGGCGATCCGGCGGCCGGTCCCGCTGGAGCCGGTGAAGGTCACCTTGGCCACGCCGCCGTGCTCGGTCAGCGGCCCGCCCGCCTCCGGGCCGTACCCGGTGACCACATTGACCACCCCCGGCGGGAACCCCGCCTCCTCGAAGAGCGGTGCGAGCGCCAGCAGTGAGGCGGAGGTGTGCTCCGAAGGCTTGACCACCACCGTGTTCCCCGTGGCCAGGGCCGGGGCCAGCTTGGTGGCGGTGAGCAGCAGCGGGGAGTTCCAGGGGGTGATGGCGCCGACCACGCCCACCGGTTCGCGCAGCGTGTAGTTGAGGAGTTCGCGGCTCGCCCCGGGGATCACCTCGCCCTGGACCTTGTCGGCGAGTCCCGCGTAGTAAAAGAAGTACTCGGGCAGCCCGGCCAGTTGGGCCCGCATCTCGCGCAGCAGCTTGCCGTTGTCGAGGGTCTCCGTACGGGCCAGCCGCTCCGCGTGCTCACCGATCAGATCGCCCAGGTTCCGCAGCAGCCGACCGCGCCGGGTCTGGCTCAGATCGCGCCAGCGCGGATCCTCGAAGGCGGTGCGGGCGGCGCTCACCGCACGGTCCACATCGGCGGCGGTGCCGCGCGCCGCCTCGTACCAGGGCTCGGCGGTGGCCGGGTTGACGCTGGCGAAGTAGCCGCCCTCGGCGGGGGCGGTCCACTCGCCCGCGATGTAGTGGTCATGGCGCGGCAGGGGGTTCATGAGCGGTGGGACTCCTGTCCGGTGCGGGTTCCGGTGTGGCTTCCGTGGGTTCCGGTGCGGGTTCCGGTGTGGCTTCCGTGGGTTCCGGTGTGGGCTCCGGTGTGGGCGAGGATCACCTCGGTGAGTTCCCGGGGGCGCTCCAGCGGCAGCAGGTGGCGGGCGCCGGGCACGACCACCGCCCGGCCGCCGGGGATCCGCCCGGCCAGCCGGTGCGTCATGGCCGGGGTCGAGCCGGGGTCCCGTGCGCCGGTCACCGCCACGGTGGGGGCGGCGATCCGGGGCAGCCACCGCCACAGCCCGGTGTCGGCGGTCGCGAAGACGCGGTAGCACGCCAGGTAGGAGGCCCGGTCATTGGCCAGCAGCGTGTCGAGCACCTGCCGCGCCAGCTCCGGGTCATGGGCCCGCCAGGCGGGTGAGAACCAGCGGTCGACCGCCGCCCACGCGGACGCCCCGAAGTCCTGGGCGGCCAGCTCCTGACGGCGGGCCACCGCCGCCCGCTCCTCCTCCGACCGGCCCGCGACCGAGCTGACCAGGGTGAGCGAGGCGGTGAGGTCCGGCCGGTCAAGACCCAGCCGCTGGGCGACCAGGGCGCCGAGCGAGAAGCCGACGACGTGCGTGGGGCCGCTCAGCAGCGCCCCGACATCGGCGGCCAGCTCGGCGAGGGACACCCCGGCCGCCGCGGCCGGGGAGGCACCGTGGCCGCGCAGGTCGACCAGCGTCACCCGGTGCCGGGCCGCGAGAGCCGGGAGACAGCGGTCCCACATGCGGCGGTCGAGACCGACGCCGTGCAGCAGCACCAGCTCCGGGCCGTCGCCGTGTACTTCGTGGCGCAGCGCCACCGGCGCCGGGGCGCCCGCGCCGGACCTGCCCATGTCGCCCACCGCCTGCTCACCGCTCCGTCGACAGCGGCGCCAGCCGGGCCTGGGGGCGGCCCTGGGCGGCCGCCGCGAGCCCGACGACGATCTCGTCGGCGCGCGGCCCGTCCGCCACCCGGACCTCGATGCTCTGGTGGTGCGAGCGGATGGTGGCGTCGGTGATGTGCTTGAGCGGGATGTCGAAGACCGTGCCCGCCGCGGCCCGCTTCTCCACCGCCGGGAGCAGGGTGGTGGCGTTCGCCGCCCGGCGGAAGTGGTCGCCGAACTTGAGCGTGTGGATCAGCCCGGAGCCGTGCTCGACCTCTCCGTCAAGGCCCACGATCGCGGCCTTCCCGTACGCCTCCACCGGCGCGCCCAGCGCCTCGACCACGCGGGGCGCCAGCAGCTCGCCCAGCTTCGGCGCCACCTCGTCGATGCCGGGCAGCAGATCCGCCACGAAGCCCTGACCGGCCCAGGGGTTCTCGATGACGGCGAGCACCACGGCCGTACGGGCGGGCGGGTCCACCGGGCGGCCGCCCTCGCTGTGGATGTCCTCGGTGCAGGTGATGATCTTGCGGATGTTCATGTCACGGTCTCCAGGTCGTCCAGATCGGCGAGGCGGATCAGGGGGTCGGTGGCGCGGTCCCCGATCCGCGCGTTCGGGCGGGGGCCGGATGCCCCGGCCGCGATGACGACGATCTCGTCCGGGCGGGGCGCGTCGGGGACGCGGATCTGGCAGGTCTGGTAGTGCGAGCGGGTCGCGGCCGCGGTCTTGTGCCACAGCGGCACGGTCAGCGGTTCACCGGCCGGGAGCCGGTCGTCGCTGAAGACGATGATCGAGGTGCCCTCGGTCAGCTCGCGGAAGACATTGCCGAAGAACGGGGTGTGGATCAGCGCGCCACCGTGCTCGATCTCCCCGTCCAGACCCACGATCGCGGCCTTGCCGAAGGACTCGATCCGGTCGACGCCGCCCAGCGCCTCGCTGATCCGGTCGGTGAGCAGCCGGGCCAGCCCCGGTGCGATCCGCTCGACCTCGGGCCCCAGGTCGGCGACGAAGCCGCCGCCGGCCCAGGGGTTGCTGATCACCGCCGCCGCAGCGACCCGGCGCACCGGCGCCGCGACCGGGCGGCCGAGCTCCAGCAGCAGCTCATCGGCGACGGTGACGACCTTGCGCAGCCGTGCCTCAGCCATGACCGCCGCCGGCGGTGAACTGCGGCATGACCTTCTCGGCGAAGAGCTCCAGGCTGCGCATGGCGTTGCGGTGCGGCAGACCGGGGTGGGTGGTCCACAGCAGCAGATGTTCCAGGCCCACCTCGTCGCGCAGTTCGGCGATCTTCTCCGAGACGTACTCGGGGGTGCCGACCAGCAGATTGCGCCCCTGGAGGAAGTCGAAGGAGAGCTCATGGGCGTCGGTGAGCTCCTCGCCCGCCTCCATGAGGTTGGACAGTCCCCGCCAGTGCATGATCCACCGGTAGGTGGTCATCAGCGCCTCTTCGCATTCGGCGCGGGCCTGCTCCATGGTGTCGGCGACGTACACGTCGCGCACCAGGCCGATGCCCTCGCCCAGCGCGTACTCGCGCCCCGACGCCTGGCTCGCGGTGTCCCGGTAGAGCTCGAACCGCTCCTTGAGCGCCGAGACCGGCGGCAGCCAGAACATCCCCTGGACGCCGTCCGCCGCGGCCGACCTGATCGAGCGGGGGCTGTCGATCACCTGCCACAGCGGAGGGTGCGGCCGCTGCAGCGGGAACGGCGTGACCTGCAACTTGGTGATGACACCGGCCTCGGTGTAGTCCGGGGTGGCGGGGG
>NZ_JAEEAP010000563.1 GCF_016103465.1 Streptomyces sabulosicollis | reverse complement strand
GCCCCGGCCCACCCCGCCGCTGGGCCGCATACAGGACCCGTACGGCTTCCGCTGTCTGCCGCAGATCCACGGACCGGCGCTGGACGCGGCGGAGGCGCTGGAGCGGGTGCTGACCGTCGAGTTCAACGCCGCCGCCGAGAACCCGCTGATCAGCTCCACCGACGAGGCCGCCTACCACCACGGCAACTTCTACGCCGCGCACACCGCCCTCGCCCTGGACCACTTCCGGCTCGCCGCGCTCCAGACCGCCCGGCTCTCCACCGCCCGGCTCGCCGCGCTCAGCGAACCCGACTTCACCCGGCTGCGTCCCTTCCTCGGCGACGCCGCGCCCGCGAGCTCGGGCGTGATGATCCTCGAATACGCGGCGGGGGCAGCCCTCGGCGAGATGCGCGCGGTCTCCCACCCCGCTTCGCTGGGCCATGCCGTGCTCTCGCGCGGGGTCGAGGAACAGGCCAGCTTCGCCTCGCTCGGCGCCCGCCAGACGCTCCGGGTGGCCGACCACTACCGGTTGGTGCTGGGCTGCGAACTGGTCGCTGCCGTACGGGCGTTGCGGCAGCGCGGGCTGGCGCCCGACCCGGAGCTCCCGGCCGGTGTGGCCTTCGCCCTGGCGTCGGAAGTGCTCGATCCCCGGATGGAGGACCGGCCGTTGACAGAGGATGTGGCGGTGGCCGCGCGCCTGCTCGACCGGCTGGCGGGGGTCTGAGGTACGAGGGTATGAGGGTCAGGAGGACGTGATGAGTACGGACCGCGGGGTGAGTGAAGGGCAGGTGACGCGGGTGGGCGAGGACATCGCGGTGGCGTCGGCGGGGGCGCCGGGAGGCTCCGGCGTCCCGGCCGCTTCCGGCGCCTCGACCGCCGCCCGGCTGCAGGCGCTCTTCGAGGGCCACCGGCTGACCCCGACCCAGCGGCGGATCGCCCACTGCATGGTGCGGCGGGCCGCGGACGCGCCGTTCCTCTCCAGCGTCGAGCTGGCCGAGCTCGCGGGCGTCAGCCAGCCGTCCGTGACCCGCTTCGCGGTCGCCCTCGGCTTCGACGGCTATCCGGCGCTGCGCAAGCACCTGCGCGATGTCGCCCCCGCCGAGCCGGAGGCGGACGAGGGGTCGTACAACGAGTACCAGCAGGCCGTGCAGTCCGAGATCGACAATCTGCGCCATCTCGCCACGCTGCTGGCCGACCCCGCCCCCGTCGTCCGCGCCGGCCGGCTGCTCGCCGCCTCCCGCCCGCTGCCGGTCCTCGGGCTGCGCGCCGCCTCCGCGCAGGCCCGCGGCTTCACGTACTTCGCGCGCAAGGTCCATCCGGACGTCCGGCTGCTCGACGAGGGCGGCACGATGCTCGACGACCGCGTGGACGCGGCGAAGCGCGCGGGGGCGACGGCGCTGCTGTGCTTCGCGCTGCCGCGGCATCCGCGCGAGGTCGTGGAGGGTCTGGAGTACGCCCAGGAGGCGGGCCTGACCGTGGTCACCGTCGCCGACAGCGCCTTCGCCCCGGTCGCCCGCCACAGCGATCTGCTGCTGCCCGCGGCGGTCGGCACGGGCCTGGCCTTCGACACCGCGTGTGCGCCGATGCTGCTCGGGCGGGTGCTGCTGGAGGCGATGTGCGACGCGCTGCCGGACGCGCAGGCGCGGCTGGAGGAGTTCGACGCGAAGGCGGCGGAACGGGGCCTGTTCGTGGAGTGAGCCGGACTTCCGTCCGGGAGCCCGGACCGCTCCGTGTGCCAACCCCCGTCCCTCTCACCGAATTCTCAGGCATCCTGGCTAGATTCCTCGGTTCGACAGGGATTTCTTCCGGAATTCACCAGGGTGAGGAGGTCGGTCGTGGGGCGCGGGGCGTATGCGCTGGCACGGGTGGCGGTGATCGTGAGGGCTCCCGCGGGGTGGCTGTGGTGGCCCGGTGTGCTGGCCGCGGGGATCGGGGCGCTGGTACCGGGGCTGACCGGGCGTCGGATCGGAGTGCTCGCCGGGGCGGCGCTCTTCCTGATCGCGGCGGTCGTGGTGTTCGTGGTGCGCCGGAAGCGGTATCTGGAGCTGGCGCGCGACGCCTCGCGCGCGGGCAAGGCGGTCTTCCTCCAGGACCGCGCGGTGACCGTACGGACCCGGCGGCGCGCCCTGCGGTGGTGGCTGCTGCTGGCCTTCCTCGCCGCGGTGGGCTCGTCCTTCGCCGTTCCGGCGGCGGGCGGGATGCTGCTGGCGGGGCTCGGCGCCGGGCTGTGGGCCAAGGCGCTGTGGCTGGGCCGCTGGGAGCGGGCGCACGAGGTGCTGCTGTGGGTGCGCACGGAGCGGGTCTCCCGGGGGCGGCCCGCGGGCAAGGCGGTGGACGCCTACCAGACGACGGGCATCGTGGCCGGGGACGCGGGTCCGGGCGGCGCCCGGCGCTCCCGGACGGTTGCGGCTGCTGCGCGCTGAGGGGTGTCCCCTCTGACCCCGGCGGGTTGCGCGGTGTGGACGGGCGCGGCGCCGTTTCGCGCCTCCGGCGCATATGAGCATGGGCCCGGGTTGCGCGCCGATCCGGACTGCTGGCGGGGTGGGGTACCCGGAAAACGTTTGACAAATTAGTTGCGCCATATCAAGCGTTTTCTCGAAGGGGTACCCCACCGGAGGCGGGCTGGGGCCGTGGTCGCCGGGCCGCAGACCGGCAGCGGCCTCGGTGCCAGGTCACAGGTGCCGCCACCGGGCTTCGCGCCCACCGGGCTGATCGCCGGCGACGCGGCCCGCGCCCGGCCCCACCTGCCCCGATGCTCAAAGGACGCCAAGCGAGACGAAGCGGTAGTCGCGCGGCGGACCTTCGGCCCACGCAGCCTGGGCGCACCTCTCGATGCGCTGCGCGCCGCGATGCGCTGCGCGCCGCGATGCGCTGCGCGCCGCGATGCGCTGCGCGCCGCGATGCGCTGCGCGCCGCGATGCGCTGCGCGCCGCGATGCGCTGCGCGCCGCGATGCGCTGCGCGCCCGGAGGCGGGGCCCTACCGCAGGCGGCTCAGGCCCAGCGCATGCTTCGCACCGCTCTCGACCACGATCTCGTCCACCGTCTGCGGCTCCCGTACCGTCGCGAAGCGCACATCGCCGTCGGCGCTCGTCGCGTCGAAGCCGTAGATCCCCGGGCGGGGCAGGCTGTTGTACGCGAAGTGGTTGGAGAAGTAGTACGCGCCGGTGTCGAGCAGGGCGACCACGTCGCCCGCCGCCAGCTCCGGCAGTCGCCGGTCGCGCGCGACCAGGTCGCCCGCGAAGCAGCAGGGGCCGGCGATGTCCTGGGGGACCGGGCCGTCGCCGGTCTCCGCCTTGGGGCGGCCTTGCGCGTCGTAGGCCAGGACGCGCAGCGGCCAGGCGTCCGGGGCGAAGACCGTACGGGTGGCGAGCTGGGCGCCCGCGTGGGTGACCGCGATCGGGCGGCCGCCCGCGGACTTGGCGTATTCGACCCGGGCCAGCACCAGGCCGGACTTGGCGAGCAGGGACCGGCCGAACTCGGTGACCAGCTTGTACCGCCCGTCGAAGAGCCCCGGCACGGTGGCCCGCAGCAGCTGGGCGTACTCCCGGTAGCCGGGGGTGATCTCGTCGGAGGTGAAGTTCACCGGGAGGCCGCCGCCGATGTCGAGGGCGTCGATCTGCTGCCGGCCGACCGCCCCGTTGATCTCCTCGGCCAGTTCGTAGGCCGCCCGGATGCCCGCCGCCATCAGCTCCAGCGGACAGCCCTGGGAGCCGACGTGTGCGTGCAGCCGGGTCAGCCAGGGGCGCTCGGTGAAGGCGCGGACGACCCACTCGCGCGCCCCCGGGTCCTGGAGGGCGACGCCGAACTTGGAGGTCGCGGTGGCCGTGCTCAGCGCGTCGATGCTGCCGCCGCCCACCTGGGGGTTGACCCGCAGGCCCAGGGGCGGGGGCGGGGCCGCGCGGTGTCCCACCAGCGCGTCCAGCCGGTCCAGCTCCTGGGGGTTGTCGGCGTTGACGGCGATCCCCAGGTCGAGGGCCTCGCGCAGCTCCGCGGCGGTCTTGGCGGGGGAGTCCAGGACGATCCGGTCGGGCGTCACCCCCGCCGCGCGGGCCAGCGCCAGCTCGCCGGGGCTGGCCACCTCGCAGCCCAGGCCCTCGTCGGCCAGCAGCCGCAGGACGGGGACGAGCGCGGCGGCCTTGACCGCGAAGGCGTGCAGGATGGGGGTGCCGGGCGCGACGACCTCCTCGAAGGCCGCGCGCAGCCCGGCGGCCGTGGAGCGGATCCCGGCCACGTCCAGCAGCCCCACGACGGGCTGGTCCGGGCCGAGCAGCCCCCGCTCCACGGCGGCCCGTACGGCCCGTTCACGCCGGGCGGCCATCGCAAACGCTTTCGATGTCATGCTTTCAGCCAACCATCCGGGACGGTCTCGGACCAGTTCCCCCCGGGGGCGCTCCGGGGGCGAAGAGGCGGGGCCGGGGCGCGCGGCCCCGGCCCCGGCCCTACAGCTCCACCAGCACGGCCCCGAGGTGTCGGCCCTCCACCAGCTCGCACAGCGCGCCCGGTGCCCGGTCGATCCCGGTCAGCCGGGTGTACGGGTAGCTGAGGGTGCCCTCGCGCAGCGCCCGGCCGAACTCGCGCAGATACGTGGGCATGGCGTCCTGGTGGTCCACCGCGCTGATGCCGCGCAGCGTGACGCTCCGGGCGATCAGGGCCAGCGTGCTGATCCCGGTCGGGGCCAGCGCATCGTCGGACAGCTGTGCGGCCAGCGCCCCGACCAGGGCGAAACGGGCGTTGCGGCGGGCCAGCGCCAGGGCGGCCCGCAGCTGTTCGCCGCCGACGGTGTCGAAGAGGACGTCGATGCCGTCGGGGGCGGCCGCGCGCAGCTGCTCCTCGATCGATCCGGCGCCCCGCAGGACGACCGCGTCATAGCCGAGCTCCCGCGTCAGCCGGTCGGCCTTGTGGCGGGAGCCGGTGGAGCCGATGACCCGCGCGGCGCCGTGCAGCCGGGCGAACTGCCCGGCCAGGGAGCCCACTCCGCCCGCCGCGCCGGTGACGAACACCGTGTCGCCGTGCCGCACCGCGGCCCCGCGCACCACCCCCAGCCAGGCGGTGAACCCCTGCGAGAGATGGGCGGCGGGGTCCGGCAGCGCCCCGGTGTCGACGGGCGAGACCTCCGGGGCGTTCAGGACCGCGTATTCGCGCCAGCCCGCGCGGTGCCGGACCAGGGTTCCGGGCGCGAGTTCCGTGCCCGGCGCGTCGACCACCTCGCCGAGGGCCGGGCCCCGCATCACCTCACCGGCCCTGTGCAGCAGTTGCGGGAGGCCGAAGGCGTCCGGGTCGGCGACGTTGAGCGGGCGCATCACGGCGGCGACGCTCATCAGCCGGTTGCGCACCAGCACCTGGCCGGGGCCGGGGG
>NZ_JAEEAP010000562.1 GCF_016103465.1 Streptomyces sabulosicollis | reverse complement strand
TTCATAGTGTTTCGGTGGTCATAGCGTTAGGGAAACGCCCGGTTACATTCCGAACCCGGAAGCTAAGCCTTTCAGCGCCGATGGTACTGCAGGGGGGACCCTGTGGGAGAGTAGGACACCGCCGAACTTATCTTAAGAAAAGCCCGGTTGGGAGCTCAGGCTCTCAACCGAACTTTTCGCATTTCTGTTTGTAGGCTGGGCGCATGCGCTATGACCTGGTCATCTTCGACAACGATGGGGTACTCGTCGACAGCGAGCCCATCTCCAATCGGCTTCTCGCCGCCTATCTCACGGAGTTGGGGCACCCCACCAGCTACGAGGACTCCATACGCGACTACATGGGCTCCGCCATGCATCGCGTCCACGACCTGGTCCTCGAGCGCTCGGGCCGACGGCTTCCGCCCGACTTCGACGCCACCTTCCACGGCCGGGTCTTCGACGCCTTCCGCCGCGAGCTGCGGCCGGTGGCCGGTGTGGCCGAGGTGCTGGAGAAGCTGCGGGCCGACGCGGTGCCGTACTGCGTCGCCTCCTCCGGAAGCCATGAGCGCATCCGCGTCGCCCTCCGTACGACCGGACTGTACGACCTCTTCGGCGAGGACCACATCTTCAGCTCCGAGGACGTGGGCCGGGGCAAGCCCGCCCCCGATCTGTTTCTGCACGCGGCCGAGCGCATGGGGGTGGTGCCCGAGCGCTGTGCCGTCGTCGAGGACAGCCCGCTCGGAGTCCAGGCCGCCCTGGCCGCCAGGATGGATGTGTACGGCTACACGGCCATGACGCCCGCCGCCGAACTCTCCGCGGCCCGGGGCCTCTTCCGGCAGATGGCCGAACTGCGAGGACTGCTCACCTCTACCCACAAGTAGCCCGGGGCCGTACGCTCCACGGCCATGACGGATTCGCGCCCGAGCCGCCGGCTCCGGCAAGGCCGGGCCTCATTGGCCATCAGCTTCTTCGTCCAGGGCGCGATCTTCGCTCTGCTGGTGACGCGCATACCCGCGCTGCAGGACCGGTACGGGATATCCGATGGGCTGCTGCCCCTCTTCCTGGCCGCCGTGCCGATCCTCGCCGGGGTCGGCAGCGTCGGCACCGAGCACCTCGTCAAGCGGATGCGCCCGGGGCTGGTCCTCCGCGTGGTGCAGCCCATCGTCTCCCTCGCCCTGCTGTCCGCCGGGTCGGGGACCACGGTGTGGCAGCTCGCCCTGGCGCTCGCGGTGTTCGGGCTGACGGTCGGGGCGCTCGACGCGTCGATGAACATGCTCGGGGTGAGCCTCCAGCGCGCGTACGGGCGCAGCATCATGCTGGGCTTCCACGCCGCGTACAGCCTGGGCGGGATCGCCGGTGCCTCGCTCGCCTGGGCGGGTGCGCACTGGGACCTGACGCTGCCCACGCTCTACGCGCCGCTGGTGGCCGTCCTGGTGCCCGCCGCACTGATCGCCGGCCGCTGGTACGTCGACCACCAGGGCGCCGAGCCGACCGAAGCCGTGAGGGACGGGACCACCGTGGGCATGCGGGCGCTGCTGCCGCTCTGTCTCGTCATGGCCTTCGCCTACATCGGCGACTCGACCGTCTCCAACTGGAGCGCCAAGTACCTGGAGGATGTGCTGCACAGCTCCGAGCAGCTGGCCACGGTCCCGTACAACGTCTATATGGTCACCACCCTCCTCGGCCGCTCCTTCGGCGACCTCGGGGTGCGGCGCTTCGGCGCGGCCGCCGTGGTCCGGGCCGGGGCGCTGCTCGCGGGCGGCGGCTTCGCGGTGGTCGCGGCGGCGCCCGGCGCCTGGGTGGGGATGGCCGGGTTCACGCTGCTGGGGCTGGGGCTGTGCGTGCTGGTGCCGCAGACCTTCGCGGCCGCGGGGCGGCTCTTCCCCGGGGCGTCCGATGCCGCCGTCGCACGCCTCAACATCTTCAACTACGTGGGCTTCCTCATCGGCTCCCCGCTCGTCGGCGCGCTGGGCGGGGCGTGGAACTACCGTGCGGCGATGCTGGTGCCGATGGCGCTCGTGCTGGTGACGATCCGGTACGCGAGGTCGTTCAGCCCTGTACCAGCCGGATACGGTGACGGGCATGAGCGGCCGCGCACAGTTGATGTGGGATGAGGAAGTAACCGGATACGACTTCGGCGCCGGGCACCCGATGGACCCGGTGCGGCTCGCGCTGACCATGCGGTTGGTGCAGGCGTACGGGCTGGACCGGGCGGTCCGTGTGGTGGCCGCCAAGCCGGCCGGGGAGTCGACGCTGCGCCTGGTCCACGGGCAGGAGTACATCGAGGCGGTACGGCGCGCCTCGGCAGCCCCGGAAGCGGCGGACGTCTCGTACGGCCTGGGGACGATCGACGATCCGGCCTTCGCGGGGATGCACGAGGCGTCCGCGCTGATCGCCGGGCAGTCGGTGGGCGCGGCCGAGGACGTATGGCGCGGGGAGGCGCTGCACGCGGTGAACTTCGCGGGCGGGCTGCACCACGCCATGCCCCGGAGCGCGTCCGGGTTCTGCGTCTACAACGACGCCGCGCTGGCGATCGCCCGGCTGCTGGAGCTGGGGGCGGAGCGGGTCGCGTACGTGGATGTGGACGTCCACCACGGGGACGGGGTGCAGGCGGCCTTCTGGGACGATCCGCGGGTGCTGACGATCTCGCTGCACGAGCACCCCCGGACGCTGTTCCCGCAGACCGGCTGGCCGGAGGAGGCGGGCGGGGAGGGCGCCGAGGGCTCGGCGGTGAACCTGGCGCTGCCGGCCGGGACCTCGGACGCGGGCTGGCTGCGGGCCTTCCACGCGGTGGTGCCGGAGCTGCTGACGGCGTTCCGGCCCCAGGTGCTGGTGACCCAGCACGGCGCGGACACCCATGTCGAGGACCCGCTGGCCCACTTGGCGGTGACCGTCGACGCGCAGCGGGCGGTCGCCGAGAGCTGTCACCGGCTGGTGCACGAGCACGCGGACGGGCGCTGGGTCGCGCTCGGGGGCGGCGGCTACGCGGTGGTGGACGTGGTGCCGCGGTCCTGGACGCATCTGGTCGCGATCGCGGCGGGGCGGCCGGTGGAGGCCACCACACCGGTGCCGGAGGAGTGGCGGCAGGAGGTGTACCGGCGGACCCGGATGGACGCGCCGCGGCGGATGACGGACGGGCGGGAGCCGGACTGGCAGGACTTCCACGCGTCCGGGTACGACCCGGCGGACCGGCTGGACCAGGCGATCCTGGCGACGCGCCGGGCGGTCTTCCCGCACCACGGGCTGCTGCCCTAGGACACCCCGTGCGTCGGTGCCGTGGAACGGCCGTTAGGCCAACCGTGGGGTCTGCCCGCGTATCCGGGCGGTCCGGGGGGTGCGTCCGTCAGCATCGGTGGCGTGTTGAGTACCGCGGAGCTGCGCGCCCATCTGCTGGCGGCGCGGCTCGCCGGACCGGTGGCGACGAGCCGGGAGGAGAGCCTGCGCCGCTACCGGCTTTTCGCGGCCCGGGACCCCCGGGTGCTGCTCGGGCTGGAGCCCGAACACGACTGGTCCTTTATGGAATTGCTCGGCCTGATGGGCGAGAAATGCGGGGTTTCGATCGACCCGGCCAACGTTTCGGGGCCGGATGTGATCGATCCGGAGCTGACGATCGCTGCCCTGGATGCCTTCGCGGACCGGCTGCGCGAGGCCGCCCGGGACCGGCGCCCGGTGCTCCTCGGCACCGGCCACCCCCACCGTCTCCTCGGCTTCTACGCCGCGTTGGCGTCGGCGCTCTCGGCGGCGGGCTGCCGTGTCCTCACCCCCGCGCAGGGTAGATGTATCGACATAACGACGCGGTTCGGCGTACGCACCCACCGGCTCGCCTACGTACGAGGTGTCGCGATGGTGCGGGCGCCCGGCGCTCGCCCGGTCGCGAGTGAGCCGGGCGCCCACAGCCATTCGCCGCTCCCGGTTCGGGTCGCCCTCGGCCGTGCCGCGGAGTCCGGCGGGCCCCTGCCGGGACTGGTCATCGGGGACCACGGATGGGTCTGCGGAGCAGGTCAGCTGGGCTTTGAGGCCATCGGGCCAGGGGACACGGACGACCCCGCGGTATTCGTCGGGGAGGCCGAGGGACGGGTGTCCGTCGCCGTTCCGCTTGATGACGGTGTGCGGTCTGGTTACTACCGGCCGATTACTCGCTATGTACTCAATCGAGCGTGTCTGTCACAGTAGGCGTCCGATCGCTACTCCTCTTCCCCACTTGCATCACCCGCCCCTAATCTGGGGTGGAGCGCGCATGCGACCAGGAGTCACCGGAGGGGAAGCCGGTGCCCGACATGTGCGGAAGGTTCAGGTGTTGTCATGGCTGCTGGCGAACGGCCTCTGAACGAGGTTCAGTTTCTGACCGTGGCGGAAGTCGCCTCGGTGATGCGAGTGTCCAAGATGACCGTGTACCGCTTGGTGCACAGTGGTCATCTGCCGGCGATCCGGGTGGGCAGGTCTTTCCGGGTCCCAGAGCAAGCGGTTCATGAATACCTCCGCGAATCGTATGTGGGGGTGGAGTCCGCTTAGGCCGTTTCCGGGCCTGGGGAGGACCCTCGGATTACGTGGTTCGCTCGGCGCCGGGTAGGCTGGCCCGATGTAGGTCGTGTGGGCTCGGACGCCCCGCACCGAGTGAGTCGAAGTGAGCGAGGGTAGTCGTGGGCTCTGTTATCAAGAAGCGGCGCAAGCGGATGGCCAAGAAGAAGCACCGCAAGCTGCTCAAGCGCACGCGCGTCCAGCGTCGCAACAAGAAGTAAGCAAGCGACGCTGTGTTCGTCCCGCAGCCCTTCCACCGCCGGTGGAAGGGCTGCGGTGCGTGGGTGGCACCGGTCTGAAGCCACGCCCGCCCCTTCGGCCCCGGCCTAAAACGTCGCACCGCGCGGCGAGTGGTCATCACAGCGCAACACCGAGCGGTTACGGTGTTCGGCACGGCCCAGCTCGGACGAGGGTGGAAGGAAGGCGCTGATCTTGGGAAAGGTCGTGCTCGTCACCGGAGTCGCTCGTCGGCTGGGAGGCCGTTTCGTCCGGCGGATACAGCGCGAACCCGATGTGGAGCGGGTGATCGGCGTGGACGCCGTGCCCCCCGAACACCACCTGGGCGGTGCCGACTTCGTCCGGGCCGATATCCGTCATCCCACGATCGGGAAACTGCTCGCCGAATACGGCGTCCACACCGTCGTCCACATGGATATCAACGGCACTCCGCTGGGCGCGCGCGGCAATCGCGCCTCGGTCAAGGAGACCAATGTCATCGGCACCATGCAGCTGCTCGGCGCCTGCCAGAAGGCGCCCTCGGTGCAGCGGCTGGTGGTGAAGTCCAGCACCAATGTGTACGGCTCCGCGCCCCGCGACCCCGCCGTCTTCAGCGAGACCACCCCGCCCAAATC
>NZ_JAEEAP010000561.1 GCF_016103465.1 Streptomyces sabulosicollis | reverse complement strand
CCCACCGCCTGACCCCGCCCACTTCCCGAGGAACCAAGGAAGACCGCACACCATGAGCGCCACCGGCCATCGCCGTGAACACGACCTGCTCGGCGACCGGGACGTCCCCGCCGACGCCTACTGGGGCATCCACACCCTCCGCGCGGGCGAGAACTTCCCCATCACCGGCACCTCCATCTCCGCCTATCCGCACCTGATCAGCGCCCTGGCCGCCGTCAAGGAGGCCGCCGCCCGCGCCAACGAGGACCTCGGGCTGCTCACCTCGCGGAAGGCCGACGCCATCGCGGCCGCCTGCCAGGAGATACGCGGGGGCGCCCTGCACGACCAGTTCATCGTGGACGTGATCCAGGGCGGCGCCGGGACCTCGACCAACATGAACGCCAACGAGGTGATCGCCAACCGGGCGCTGGAGCTCCTCGGCCAGGAGAAGGGCGACTACGCCCACCTCCACCCCAACGAGGACGTCAACCTCAGCCAGTCCACCAACGACGTCTACCCGACCGCCGTCAACGTCTCCACGATCATCGCCGTCCGCGAGCTCCACGCGGCCATGGAGACGCTGCGCCGGGCGTTCGCCGCCAAGGCCGAGGAGTTCCGCGACGTCCTGAAGATGGGGCGCACCCAGCTCCAGGACGCGGTGCCCATGACGCTGGGCCAGGAGTTCTCGGCGTACGCCGTGATGCTGGAGGAGGACCAGAGCCGGCTGCTGGAGGCCGCCACGCTGGTGCACGAGATCAACCTCGGCGCGACCGCGATCGGCACTGGCCTCAACGCACCCGAGGGCTACGCCGAGGCCGCCCGCCGCCACCTGGAGGCCATCACGGGACTGCCGCTGGTGACCGCCGCCAACCTGGTCGAGGCCACGCAGGACTGCGGCGCCTTCGTCCATCTGTCGGGTGTCCTCAAGCGCATCGCGGTCAAGCTCTCCAAGAGCTGCAACGACCTGCGGCTGCTCTCCTCGGGCCCGCGGGCCGGGCTCAACGAGATCAACCTGCCCCCGGTGCAGGCCGGTTCCAGCATCATGCCCGGCAAGGTCAACCCGGTGATCCCCGAGGTGGTCAACCAGGTCGCCTTCGAGGTGATCGGCAACGACGTCGCCATCACGATGGCCGCCGAGGCAGGACAGCTCCAGCTCAACGCCTTCGAGCCGATCATCCTGCACTCCCTCTCGGAGAGCATCACCCATCTGCGCGCCGCCTGCCTGGTCCTGGCCGAGCGGTGCGTCGCGGGCATCACCGCCAACACCGAGCGGCTGCGCACCTCCGTGGAGAACTCCATCGGCCTGGTCACCGCGCTCAACCCGTACATCGGCTACGGCGCGGCCACCAGCATCGCGAAGGAGGCGCTCGCCACGGGCCGCGGCGTGGCCGAACTCGTCCTGGAGAAGGGCCTCCTGCCCGCCGACCGCCTGGCCGAGGTGCTCAGGCCGGAAGAGGTCGCGGGGCGGACCCCTGTGTAGGGCTCGGTTCGCCTCCGGGTGATGGGGTCTCCCGGCCGGGGGCACCTCCCGGCGGTGGCTGGGGGAGGCTGAAGCGTCCCGCAGGCGAACCGAGCCTCAAAGAGAGGGGCGGCGCAGCCGCGCGACGGCCGGGGCCGTGCTGTGGGGGAGGAGTTCGGCGGGGTGGTCCGGGCTCGCCACGGTGATGCGGACGCTGTCGGCGATGCGGTAGGGGCGGTGCGCCAGCACCGCCCCGACGCGCCCGCGCAGCCGGGACATCGCGGCCCGTACGGTGACCGTCCGCGTCGGGTCCCCGAACAGGTCCTGGGCCAGCTGTGCCGCCGTGCGCCCCTCGGGGTGCGCGGCGAGCACCAGCAGCACCTCGGCCTGGCGGGCGCTGAGTTCATGGCTCCAGGTGCCCGAGGGGCCCGAGAAGGTCAGGGTCCAGCGGTACGGATGGCGTACGTCCAGCAGCAGATCACCCCAGCCGGCCGGACCGCCCCCCGCACCGGTCTCGCCGTCCAGCACCCGCAGCAGATGGCCGCCCGGCAGCGGCTCCACCGCGCACGCGCCGAGCGCGGGCAGCCAGACCGGCCCGTCGTACGGCGCCTTCGGCAGCGACAGCCGGCGCTCGCGCGGGGTCACCCCGGTGACCCCGGCGATCCAGCCGTGCCGGTCGACCACGACGGCCTTGCCGCGGATCCGCGCCAGCAGCGGCGCGGCGACCGCGCGCAGGCCCTCCAGCTCCCGGCTGTGGGCGAGGCGCAGTTCGCCCTCGGCCCACCGGGCGGTAGCGGTGACCAGGGAGAGCACCGTCGGATGGGCGGTCCCGGCGGGGCCGCTGACGTCGACGACGCCCAGCAGCCGTCCGTCGCGCGGGTCGTGGACGGGGGCGGCGGCGCAGCTCCAGGTGTGGAAGGCGCTCACGAAGTGCTCCGCCGAATGCACCCGTACGGGGGACTTCACGGCGAGCGCGGTGCCGATTCCGCTGGTCCCGGCGGAGTCCTCGGCCCAGTGCGAACCCTCCACGAGCGCGATGCCGTCGGCCTGGCGGCGCACGCCACGGTGGCCGTCGAGCCACAGGATCCGGCCCTCCGCATCGGCGATGATCATGATGTGCCCGGCCGCCTCCGCCGCCTCCAGCAGCCCGTCCCGCAGGGTGGGCAGCACCTCGGCCAGCCGGGTCTGCCGCCTCCGCCGCTCCAGCTCGTCCAGGCCCAGCGGCCGCGGCGCGCGGCCGTGGTCGGGGTCGAGGCCCAGGCGCAGCATCCGGTCCCAGGAGGCGCCGATCACCGGGCGGGCGGGCAGCGGAAGCCGTCCGCGGCTCAGCGCGGCCTCGCGTATCACCGCCATGAGACGGGCCGACTCGGCGGGGCTCAGCGCGGCCAGGGGACCGGCGTCGCGTGGGTGCTGGGTACGCATGGATGGCAGCCTTCAGCCTCTGCTGAGCGGGGCTTCGTTGCTCCGAGATTGTAGTGAAGAGGTCCGGCGGGAGCTGCGGTCGTGAAGCCGAAAGGAGTCGGCCGCGCCACTGCCCGGGGCCCTCCGGGCCACTGCCCGGACTCTCCGCGCCACGACCGGGGCCCTCCGGGCCACGGCCCGGGACTCTCCGCGCCACGGGCCCCTACGGGGCGGGCACGGCCAGCTCGGCCCAGATGGTCTTGCCCGTGGCGGTCTGCCGGGTGCCCCAGCTCTCGGCCAGCTGGGCGACCAGCAGCAGCCCGCGGCCGCCCTCGTCGAAGGCGCGGGCGCGGCGCGGATGCGGTGCGGTGGCGCTGCCGTCGGAGAGCTCGCAGATCAGGGCCCGGTCATGGATCAGACGCAGTCCGATGGGCGGGGTGGCGTGCCGGATGGCGTTGGTGACCAGCTCGCTGACCACCACCTCCATGGTGAAGGTGGCCTCTTCCAGGCCCCACGCGGCCAGCCGCTCGGCGGCCTCCCGGCGGGCCCGGGACACCACGGCCGGGTCGTCGGGCAGCTCCCAGGTGGCCACCCGGTCCGCGCCCAGCTCCCGGGTGCGGGCCAGGAGCAGGGCGATGTCGTCGGTGGGGTGGCCCGGCAGCAGCTTGTCCAGCACCGCCCGGCAGAGGCCGTCCAGCGAGGCGGCGGGCTGGGCGAGGGTGGAGCGCAGGGTGTCGATCGCCTTGTCGACGTCCCTTTCGCGGGACCCGATCAGACCGTCGGTGTAGAGGGCCAGCAGGCTGCCCTCCGGCAGTTCCAGCTCCACCGTCTCGAACGGCAGGCTTCCCAGCCCCAATGGCGGCCCGCTGGGCAGGTCGAGCAGGGTGGCGGTGCCGTCGGGCGTCACCAGCACGGGCGGCGGATGCCCGGCCCGGGCCAGCGAGCAGCGGCGGGAGACCGGGTCGTAGACCGCGTACAGACAGGTGGCGCCGACCTCCGCGTCGGTCACCCCGGCCGCCTCCGCCGCGTCCACGGCCTCCGCCGCGCTCGCCGAGCCAGCCGCGCTCGCCGCCTCCGCCGCGTCCGGACCGCCGGTGCCGCCCTCGGTCTCGTCCGACAGATGGTTGATCAGGTCGTCCAGGTGGGTGAGCAGCTCATCGGGGGCCAGATCGACGTCGGCCAGGGTGCGCACCGCCGTCCGCAGCCGCCCCATGGCCGCGGACGCCCGGACGCCATGGCCCACCACATCGCCGACGACCAGGGCGACCCGCGCGCCCGACAGCCGGATGACGTCGAACCAGTCGCCGCCCACCCCGGACCGTGAGTCGGCCGGCCGATAGCTGGACGCGACCTCCACTGCGGCGCTCGGGGGCAGGGTGCGCGGCAGCAGACTGCGCTGCAGGGCCAGCGCGGTGTGCCGCTCGTGGGTGTACCGCCGGGCGTTGTCGACGCAGACGGCGGCCCTGGCCGTCATCTCCTCGGCGAGCAGCAGATCGTCCTGCTCGAACGGCTCGGGGCGGCGGTGCCGGGAGAACGTCGCCACGCCGAGGGTGGTGCCGCGGGCCCGCATCGGCACGGCCATCGTCGAATGGAACCCGAACCGGCGGATCATGGCGGCCCGGTCCGGGGCCTCGTCGGCCCACCGGGCGACGGCGGGGTCGGTGACCCGGTTCAGCATTCCCCGCTCGGCCTTCAGGCACTCGGCCGCGGGGGAGAACTCGGGGTAGGCGGCCACCTGCCCCGGCTCCAGAACGGCCTCCGGGCAGCCCGCGAGGACCGACCGGCAGGCGACCCGGCGCAGCATCACATGGCCGCCCGGCGGGCCGGGGCGCGGTTCGCCGCCGTCGTGCACCGCGGGCAGCAGATCGACCGTCACGAAGTCGGCCAGCGCCGGAACGGCCACATCGGCCAGCTCCTGCGCGGTCCGGTCGATGTCCAGGGTGCTGCCGATCCGCATGCTGGCCTCGTTGAGCAGCGTGAGCCGCTGCCGGGCGGTCAGCTGGGTGGTCGTGTCGTGAGCGCACAGCATCACGGCCGCCGTCCGGCCCTCGTCGTCCAGCAGCGGGGCGACGACGGCGGACCAGGCGAGGGGGCGGGCGTGGTCGGGCGTGGGCGCGGCCAGCTCCAGCCGCTGCTCCTCGCCCGTCTCCAGCGCCCGCCGCATCGTCCGCTCGGCCGTCTCGGATTCGGGCCCGGGCGTGATCTCCGTGACCCGCAGCCCCCGCATCTCCTCCTGCGGCAGGCCCACCACCCGCTCCAGGTCCTGGTTGGCCCAGCGCAGCCGCAGTCCGGTGTCGTAGACCGCCATCGTGCAGGGCCCCTGGAGGAAGGAGCGCCGCATCAACTCCTCGTCCCCGGCGGCGTCCGCGGCGCGCGGTACGGCGGAGACGATCAGCCACTCGGGGGCCCCGGAGGACGAGGTGCGGCGGTGTGCCAGCAGCCCCAGCTCCACGGTGGAGCCATCGCGGCGCAGCAGGGTGACCCGCCCGTTCAGCCGGGCGGGCGGGTCACCC
>NZ_JAEEAP010000560.1 GCF_016103465.1 Streptomyces sabulosicollis | reverse complement strand
GCCCCGGCCCGTCCCCGGAGTCCCCTGGCCGGATCCACGCCTGCCGTGGCACGGGAGGCGGTGCGCGAGGTGGTGTGTGAGGGGGCGCGGGACGGGGCGCGGACCACATCGGGACGAAAGTGCCGTCCCGTTCCGTCTACGCTGGGGTCCGGGCCGTATCCGCGCAGCCGCGCCGGTGCGCCCCGCACCGCCGTACCCCCATGGCTCCACAGCCCCGTGGACCCATGGCTCCACAGCCCCATAGCCCCGCATTCGCGCCCGCGACCTCCGCGCCCGCGACTTCCGTGCCCCCGAGGAGTGACGTCCGCCCATGCCAGAAGAGCGCCCCACCATGCCGCCCGTGCGGCTTCGCACCGACGCGGAACTCGCGCGGGACGCCCTCGCCGCGCCGCTGCTCGCCCGCGCGGTCCGGCTCGCCCGCTGGGCCGAGCCGGGGAAGCCGGTGGCGTCGGGCGGGGCGCTTCCGGAGGGCGAACTGCTGGCGGCGACCGAGCTGCTGGGGCTCGCGGAGGACGAGGACGGACCGCTGTACGCGGCGCAGGCGTGGCAGTTGGCGGTGGACACCGGGCTGGTCGGGATCGACGAGCCGTCGGCGGCCGACGGTGACGGCGACCGCGCGGATGGCGAGGCGACGGCCGAGGACGAGTACTCCGCCGTCGCGACCAGCGGCGAGGAGCTGCGAATGATCACCGAGGGCGGCCCCCGTGACGTCCTGGACATCTGGCTCGACGGTTTCGAGACGGTGCTGGCCGACGCCGCCGCCCCCGATCTGAGCGACATCGCCGCCCAGATCGGCGAGAGCGGTGAGCTCGACCTCGACGCGCTCGACTGGAACCCGGAGGAGGAGGCCGAGTTCCTCGACGGGGTGCTGGGCAACCTCTATCTGCTCACCGCCCTGGACGAGGAGGCCGCCGTGGCCCCCGTACCGCTGCCCGCGCTGGCCGCGTCCATGATCGTCCCCGAGGACATGGACGAGCCCACCGACGACATCCTCGAAGAGGTCTCCGAGGCGATGGTGCGGCTGGACGACCAGTTCCGGCTGCTCGCCCCGACCGGCCTCGTCGACTACCAGCCGATGGACGAGGCGCTGATCCAGGAGGTCGACGGCGAGGGCCGGATCCAGGAGCCCGGGACGGCCCAGGACCTCGAGGACGAGGACGTCACCCGCTACGGCATGGTGCGGCTCACCCCGCTCGGCGTCTACGCCGTACGGGCCCGGATGCTGGAGGCGGGCATCGACGCCCCGGCCGTCGGCGACCTGGCCGACAAGGGCGCCGACATCCTGCTGGACGCCCTCCCCGGCCACCCCGGGCCCGCCGCGCAGGCCGAGGCCGAGCAGTGGCTGGCCCGCCGTACCCCCGAGGAGGCCGCCCGCGAGCTGCTGGCCGCCGCCCGGGGCGACGACGAGGACGCGCCGCTGCGCCGCCTCACCTGCCAGCAGACGCTCTCGCTGGCCGGGACCGAGGCCGAGCCCGCCCTGCGCGAGGTGCTCGACGACCGCCACCTGGGCGGGCTGGCCCGGGTCTGGCTGGCCGAGCACGGGGTGGCGGGCGTCCCGGAGCCGTCGGAGGAGATGGTCTTCTGGCTCACCGTGGACACCCTGGCGGCCCAGCTCGCCTCCGAGGGCGACTCGGCGGAGCTGCGGGACCTGGTGCGGGGCCTGGTCGACCAGTCGGGCAGCTTCTTCGACTCGGCCTGGCGGGTGGACCACCCGGCGACGGCGGACGTGCTGGAGGCGATGGGGCGCCTGCACCCGGACAAGCAGGCCGCGAAGGAGGCCCGCAAGGCCGCCTTCAAGGCCCGGTCACGAGCGTAGCCGCTGCGCGTCCGGTACCTGCGGGGACCGGCGTCGCGTTCGCGGGAGGCGGGGCGTGACGCACACGAGCGTGGAGCAGTGGAGTCATCGTCGCCGCGCAGAGCCGTTACGCTTCGCGCTCCGTATAGGGGATCGGCGGCCATTCGTCCGTTGATGTCGCGCGCCGTTCAACTGATGTTCGGCCGGGGACGGGAACGTATGGCCGCAGTCCGGAGGACACCACCCTGCGTTCGGGAGAAGACATGTCGCTCAGCCGAAGAGACTTCGCGAGGCGTTCCGCGTACACCGGGGCCGGGTTCGCCCTGGTCGGAAGTGCGGGGGTGCTCGCCACCGCACCCGGCGCGCTCGCCGCTGAGGCGACCGGAGAGGGCGCCGAGGGTCACCACGGTCACGGCGGCTCGTCGCTCGGCTACGGTCCGCTCATCGCGGACCCCAAGGGCATCCTGGCCCTCCCCGAGGGCTTCCGCTACAAGATCATCACCCGCACCGGTGAGACGAAGCTGGAGTCCGGCGAGTCCACCCCGTCCAACCACGACGGCACCGCCACCTTCGAGGGCTCGCGCGGCGCGACGCTGCTGGTCAACAACCATGAGCTGGGCGGGCCCCGCGCCAACTGGCCGCACCCGGTCCCGCTGGCCGAGGGCCTGGTCTACGACCCGGCGGCCTCCGGCGGCTGCACCGTGGTCGAGGTCTCCAAGCACGGCGACCACGTCACCGAGTGGGTCGGCATCGCGGGCACCTCCACCAACTGCGCCGGCGGCCGCACCCCCTGGGGCACCTGGTTGACCTGCGAGGAGACCGAGGACAAGGCCGGCCAGAACGGCATGACCAAGGACCACGGCTACGTCTTCGAGGTGGACCCGCACGACCGCAAGGCCAACCGCAACCCGAAGCCGATCAAGGCCCTGGGCCGGTACGCCCACGAGGCCGTCGTCGTGGATCCCAAGCGCGGCCACCTCTACCTCACCGAGGACGCCTCGGGACCGAACGGCCTCCTCTACCGCTGGGTCCCGCCGCACGGCTTCGAGCACGGCCGCGGCAAGCTCGACACGCTCAAGGACGACGCGGGCGTGCTCCAGGCGCCCAAGTGCTACGACTCGGGCGGCCACTTCGTGGACGACCTGTCCCGCGCCACCAGGACCGGCACGGTCTACGGCGTGGACTGGGAGCCGGTGCCGGACCGCGACGCGAAGTCCGTGTCGGTGCGCAAGCAGTTCAAGGACGGCGAGATCACCCGGGCGCGCAAGCTCGAGGGCATGTGGTGGGCGGACGGCGGCGCCTACATCGTCTCCTCGTACGCCCGTGAGGAGAGCCCGGTCCAGCACGACGGCCAGGTGTGGTTCTACGACCCCAAGCGCCGCACCCTCACCCTCAAGGTGCTGCTCGGCGTCAACCCCGACCCCTCGAAGGACGGCGCGTTCGACGGCCCGGACAACATCACGGTCTCGCCGTACGGCGGTCTGGTCATCGCCGAGGACGGCGAGGGCGTCCAGCACCTCTTCGGCGCCACCGAGGACGGCCGGACGTACCCGATCGCGCGCAACGACCTGAACATCGGCAGCGCGGAGGAGCCGGAGTTCAGCGAGTTCACCGGTGTGGTCTTCTCGCCCGACGGCTCGACGCTGTACGCCAACATCCAGGTGCCGGGCATCATGCTCGCGATCACCGGCCCCTGGCGCCGCCAGCGCTGACGCCGACGAGGCCGGGGAATCCACTCGGCCGGGGCACGCGTTGACGTGAGCGTGACCTCACGCCTGCGCACCACCCCCTTCTCTATCCTGGACCGCTCCCGCACCCGCCAGGGCCGGGAGCGGTCGCAGGCGCTGCGCGACACCGTACGGTTCGCGCAAGCGGCCGAGGAGCTCGGCTACCACCGCTTCTGGGTCTCCGAGCACCACAGCGTGCCCGGGGTCGCCGGTTCGGCACCCACGGTGCTGGCGTCCGCCGTGGCGGCGGCGACGGTCCGCATCCGCGTGGGCACCGGCGGCGTGATGCTGCCGAACCACCGTCCGCTGGTCGTGGCCGAACAGTTCGGGGTGCTCGAATCCCTCTTCCCGGGCCGGATCGACATGGGCCTGGGCCGCTCCGTCGGCTTCACCGACGGCATCCGCCGCGCCCTGGGCGCGGAGAAGGACGCCGCACGGGACTTCCGCGCCCAACTGGACGAGCTGCTCGGCTGGTTCACCGGTGAGCAGGACGCCCACCCCCAGGTCCACGCCCATCCGGCGGAGGGACTGCGGCTGCCCGTCTTCGTGCTGGCCACGGGCGCGGGCGCGGACCTGGCGGCCGAGGCCGGACTGTCCCTGGTGATCGGCGATCTGCGGGCCCGGGACGAGATGCTGCGCGCGATCGACCGCTACCGCGCGGGCTTCCGCCCCTCGGCGTGGTCCTCCGCCCCGTACGTCGTCGTCTCGGGCCATGTCGCGGTCGCCGATACGGCGGAGGAGGCCCGCGGACTGCTGCTCCCCGAGGCATGGTCGATGGCCTACTCCCGCACCCACGGCGTCTTCCCGCCACTGGTCCCGGCGCCGGAGATCGAGGCCCGGGAGATGACCGAGAAGGAGCGCGGCCTCTTCGAGCGCGGCCTGCGCGGCCAGCTGTACGGCACGGAGGACGAGGTCGCCGCCGCGCTCGAGGAGCTGCTCGAGCGCAGCGACGCCGACGAGGTGCTGGTCACGACGAGCACCTACGACCGGGAGGCCCTCCTGGACTCCTACCGCCGTCTGGCCCGCGTGGCGGGGTTGGCCACCGCGCGTCCCGAGGCCGTCGGCGGTGGGGTCGGATCCTGACGAGGCGTACGCGGCTCTCGCAGAGCGTGCGCATGCCCCCGGGGTCCGAGGATCCGAGGGAGGCTCACCTGACGGCCGGGTCAGCCCGGCTCATCTGACGGCCGGGGCAGCCCGGCGAGGCTGTCGCGAGCCTCACAGAGCCTTGCCGGCGGGCTTGGCCATGCCTCGGACGGTGCGCGAGTCCACGTACTCGCCCATCGCGGTCATCTCCCACTCGCCCGAGAACTGCTTGATCATCTTGGCCATCATCACACCCGTGCGCGGCTCGGCGTGGGTGAGGTCGAAGCGGACCAGCTCCTCGCCGGTCTGGGCGTCGAGGAGGCGGCAGTACGCCTTGGCCACATCGGTGAACTTCTGGCCGGAGAAGGAGTTGACCGTGAAGACCAGGCCGGTGACCTCGGGCGGGAGGCCGCCGAGGTGGACGGTGATGGACTCGTCGTCGCCTCCGCCCTCACCGGTGAGGTTGTCGCCGGAGTGCTGGATGGCGCCGTTGAGGATGGCCAGCTTGCCGAAGAAGCAGGCGTCGATCTTCTTGCGGTCGACACCGAAGGCGATCACGGACGCGTCCAGGTCGATGTCCTTGCCGCGGAAGGCGGGCTCCCAGCCCAGGCCCATCTTCACCGAGCTGAGCACCGGACGGCCGCCCTTGACCAGGGACACCGTCTGGTTCTTCTGCAGGCTAACCCGGCCCTTGTCCAGGTTGATCTTCCCGGCGGCCGGGGCCGCCGCGGCGGCGGGCGGGGCGGCCGGGGGAGCGG
>NZ_JAEEAP010000055.1 GCF_016103465.1 Streptomyces sabulosicollis | reverse complement strand
CCTCCGGCGGGGGCCGGGGCGGAGCCCCGGTGGGCTCACAGCGTGGAGCGCAGCCACTGCTCCACGCTCGCGATGTGCACCGTCGCCCAGGACCGTGCCGCCTCCGCGTCGCGGTCCCGCAGCGCGGCCAGGATCGCCCGGTGCTCGTGGAGGGTGCGGCTGACCGCGTCCTCCTGCGTCAGCCCGCGCCACACCCGGGCCCGGGTGGTGGGGCCGGAGAGCCCGTCGAGCAGGGAGCAGAGCACCGAGTTGCCCGAGGACTGGACGATGCCGCGGTGGAACTCCAGATCGCAGGCGACCAGCTCCTCCACCGACGGCTCCTGCCCGAGCGCGTCCAGCTGCTCCTGGAGCCGGTCCAGCTCGGCATCGCTGATCCGGGTGGAGGCCAGCGCCGTGGCCGCGGGCTCCAGGATCCGCCGCACCGCCAGGAACTCCAGCACCGTGTCATCGCGGTGGAAGTCCACGACGAAGCTCAGCGCCTCCAGGAGCAGCTGGGGGTCGAGGCTGGTCACATAGGTGCCGTCGCCCTGCCGTACGTCGAGGATCCGGATCAGCGACAGCGCCCGGACGGCCTCGCGCAGCGAGTTGCGCGACAGCCCCAGGTCGGCGGCCAGCTCGCTCTCCTTCGGGAGCCGGTCACCGGGGCGCAGCGCGCCCGAGACGATCATGCCCTTGATTTTTTCGATCGCCTCGTCGGTGACCGCCATGGTGGACCTCCCCGGGCCAAACATCCGATGTATCAGGTCCATTATGACGTGCTGGGACCGGCGGCGTCTGCCGGGGACGCCGCCGGTCCGCTGTGACCTTCTACCGGGAGGGCCCGAAGGCGGGCTCAGGGCCGGTTCATCGGATGGCTCAGAAGGTGAACGGCCCCGGGGACTGGGCCGAGGTGGCGGTGCAGTTCACCGTGATCAGACCGAAGATCACGAGCTTGAGCGACTTGGCCTCCAGGACGTCGCCCGCGGCCACCGTGCCCTTGAGCGGGCCGGTGGTCACATCGGAGCCGGTCGGGATCGCCGGGTTGGAGCTGCCGGTGAAGGTGGTGGTGCCGGAGCCGTTCTTCGACAGCGTCAGCGTCGAGTTCACCGAGCCCGCCGGAACGTCGATCGGGGCCTTGATCGCCCCCGAGGACAGGGTGATGGTCGCGGAGGTCCCGCTCTGCGTGGCGGTCAGGGTGGCCAGGCCCGACCCGTACGTCCCGCATTCGGCCGTGAGGGTGGCGGTCGTGGGGTCGACCGCGGACGCGGTCGGTGCCAGCGCCAGCGCGCCGGCGGCCAGTGCTGCTGTTCCCATTGCCGTGCCGACCCCGAGCTTGAACCGTCTCATGGGATTGCCTTCCGGAGTGGGGGAAAGTGCGGCTGATGTGTGGGGGGTTCCCGCCCGTCATCCACGGGCGATGTCATTGATGCGCGCACCGCCGAAGAAGGCAAGAGCGATTCAGCTGATTTTTAACGCGCGAGTAAGTTCAGCGGCCCCCGGCGGCTCGGTCGCCAACTGCCCTTCGCTGGCGAAGAGTTAGCGATATCTCAGCTCCGGAGCGCGCTCGGCCTCTCCCGGCGCACCACCGGGGCGGTCCGTCAACAGCGGATCGCCGTGTCCGGCGGCCAGCTCGGGCGAGCCGCGGCCGGTCGCCGAGCCGTGCCAGATCCTGGGGAGCCCGCCGCACGGGCGCGGCACGGTCAGCGTCGCGCCGTCCTCGGCGGCCCGCACCGGGTCCAGGATCGCCACCACGGTCACACCGGTGAGCAGCCGGATCCGCGAGGTACTGGCCGCGAGCGCGCCCAGCACCACCGTCGGGCCCGAGGACCGGAACGGCCCGGCGGGCCGCTCCCCGACGGCCTGCGCGTCGAAGCCGAGCCGCTCGGCGGCCACCCCCGTCCCCGCGACGTCCTCGAACCGCTCGGCGGCGGAGGTCCGCTCACCGGTCAACGGGTGCGGGGCGTGGCGCTCGGGGACAGTAGGGACAGTACGGAGAACTCCATGGGGTCATGGGGTCCTCCCAGCGTCGGGCGGATCAGGACCGGACGGAGACCGCGTGGCGCCCGCCGGGGATCGCGGCGAGCAGTTCCCCGGTGTACGGGTGCGAGGGCGAGGTGAGGACCTGGTCCGTCGGGCCCGTCTCCAGCAGCCTCCCGCCGCGCATCACCCCCACCCGGTCGGCGATCTGCCGTACGACGGCGAGGTCATGGGAGATGAAGAGATAGCTCAGCCCCAGATCGCGCTGGAACTCCGCCAGCAGCTCCAGGATGCGCGCCTGCACCGACACGTCCAGCGCCGACACCGGCTCGTCGCAGATGACCAGATCGGGGCTGAGCGCCAGGGCCCGGGCGATGGCCACCCGCTGCCGCTGACCGCCCGAGAGCTCACCCGGTCTGCGGCGCAGCGTGGCCGCGGGCAGCGCCACCCGGTCCAGCAGCTCGGCCGCGCGCCGCAGCCGCGCCGCCCGGTCGCCCACCCGGAAGGCGCGCAGCGGCTCGGTGACGGCGTCGGCCACGGACCGGCGGGGGTCGAGCGAGGAGTACGGATTCTGGTAGACGAGCTGGACACGGCGCCGCAGCCGGCGCAGCGCCGCGCCCGACAGCGCGGTGATGTCCTGCCCGTCGAACCGGATCCGGCCCTCGGTGGGGTCGGTCAGCCGGGCCACCATCCGGGCCGTGGTGGACTTCCCCGAACCGGACTCCCCGACGAGGGCGAAGCTCTCACCCCGCCGGATCCGGAAGTCCACTCCGTCCACGGCGCGGACCGCCGCCCGGCCGCGCGGGCGGAACACCTTGACCAGGCCCGCCACCTCCACCAGGTCGGCGGCGGCCCCGGCTGCCTCCCGCGGTGCCGCCTGCCGCGCCCGGACCCGCGCCGTCGTCATGCTCGGCGCGCTGGCCAGCAGCCGCCGGGTGTACGGATGGCGGGGTGCGGTGAGGACGTCCCGGGCCGGGCCGGTCTCCACGATCTCGCCTTCCGACATGACCGCGATCCGCCGCGCCCGGTCGGCCGCGACCCCCAGATCGTGGGTGATCAGCAGCACGGCCGTGCCCGCCCGGCGGGTGAGCGTCTCGATGTGGTCCAGGATCCGCCGCTGGACGGTGACGTCCAGCGCGCTCGTCGGCTCGTCGGCGATCACCAGCCGGGGGCGCGCCGCCACCGCGATCGCGATGAGCACGCGCTGCCGCATGCCCCCGGACAGCTCGTGCGGATACTGGCGGGCCCGGACCTCCGGATCCGGCAGCCCGGCCTGCCCCAGGACCGTCACGGCCTCGGCGGGGGCCGACGCCCGGTCCGCCAGGCCGTGGATCAGCAGCACCTCGGCGACCTGCCGCCCGATCCGCTGCACCGGGTTGAGCGAGACCATCGGGTCCTGCGGGATCAGCCCGATGTCGCGGCCGCGCCGGGCTCGCAGCTCCCGCTCCCCGGCGGCGGCCAGGTCCGTACCGTCGAAGAGGATCCGGCCGCCGTCCACCCGCCCGCCGGGCGGCAGCAGACCGATGACCGCGTGCGCGGTGGTGGACTTCCCCGAGCCGGACTCGCCGACGAGGGCGACCACTTCACCGGGGGCGATGTCGAGGTCCACCCCGCGCACGGCGGGCGGGGAGCCGTCGCCGGTGCGGTAGGAGACCTTCAGCCCGCGGATCGACAGCAGCGGTGTGGTGGTGGCCGTCATCGGGACGCCTCCTCGGCCTCGCCGTCCAGCGCGCGGGAGACCCGTCCCGCGGCCAGTACGGTGGCGGCGATGGTCAGGCCCGGCAGGGTGGTGAGCCACCATGCCGTGGCGAGGTAGTCGCGGCCGCCGGAGACCAGGGAGCCCCACTCCGGTGCCGGGGGCTCGGCCCCGTAGCCCAGGAAGCTGAGCGCGGAGACGGCGAGCACCACGGTGCCGAACTCGATGGCCGCGTAGACCAGTACGGGCCCGGAGGCGTTCGGCAGCACATGCCGCAACAGCACCGGCAGCGGGCCCGACCCCGAGGACCTGGCGGCCTCGACATAGGTGGCCTCGCGCACCCGCAGCACCTCGGCCCGCATGATCCGGGCGAAACCGGCCACGCTGGTCACGCCCACCGCCACGGCCACCTTGACGGTGCCGAAGCCGAGCGCGGTCACCAGGGCCAGGGAGAGCAGCAGGCTGGGGATGGCGAGCAGGACGTCGGCGATCCGCATCAGGGCGTCGTCCAGCAGCCCGCCCGCATAGCCCGCGGCCAGGCCCAGCGCCGAACCGGCGACCAGGCCCACCGCCACGGCCAGTGAGGTGGCCCTGAGCGAGAGCGCCGAGCCGTGCACCACCCGCGAGAACAGGTCACGGCCCAACTGGTCGGTGCCGAAGGGATGGTGGGGGCCGGGCGCCTGGAGCCGTTCGGCCGGCACCCCCGACAGCGGATCCCGCCCGGTGAACAGGCCGGGGAAGAAGGCCGCCAGGAGCACCGCCGCCAGCACGGCCACCGCCACCACCAGGCCGGGCCGGCGCAACCAGAACCGCGCGGCGGCGCGGCGGCGGCTCATCGGGTCACCGCCGGGGCCGCGGCGCCGGTGATGCGCGGATCGAGCAGCGGAACGATCAGGTCCACCGCCAGGTTGGCGAGTACGAAGGCCAGGGCCCCGAAGACCACGAGCCCCTGTACCACCGGGATGTCCTGGGCGGTCACGGCGGTGGCGGTGACCCGGCCGACACCGGTCCGGGAGAACACCGTCTCCACGATCACCGACCCCGCCAGCAGATTGCCGACCAGCATTCCGGCCACGGTCAGCGGAGGGGCGGCGGCGTTGCGCAGCGCGTGCCCGAAGTGCACCCGCCGCCGGCTCGCCCCCTTCGCCAGCGCCGTCTCCACGTACGGCTCGGCCAGCGCGGTGCGCAGGCTCTTGGCGAAGACCTGCGCGATCACGGCGGAGGCGGGCACCGCCAGGGTGATCGCGGGCAGGATCACGCTCTCGAACCCCTCGTTCCCGATGGCGGGCAGCAGCCCCCAGCGGAACGACACGACCTGGACGAGAATCAGGCCCACCCAGAAGGTCGGTGCCGAGACGCCCAGCGCGGGCAGCGACAGCAGGGCCTGCCGCAGCCAGCGCCGCCGGGTGTAGGTGGCCGCCAGGGCGACGCCCGCCCCCACCGCCGTGGCCAGCAGCAGCGCGGCCGAGGTGAGCTGGAGGGTCGCGGGCAGCTGGTCGGTGATCAGCCGGGTGACCGGGGCACCGTTCTGGACGGAGATCCCGAAGTCGCCCCGGAGGGCGTGCCACAGGCGGTCGCCGTACTGCTCGATCAGCGGCTTGTCGAAGCCGTAGATGCGCTTCAGCTCGGCGATCTGGCCGGGGCTCACATCGTTGGTGTCACCGCCTCCCGAAGCCATGATCGACACCGGGTCGCCGGGCAGCAGATACAGCACGGCGAAGGAGGTGGTGAAGGCCGCCCACAGCACGAAGACCGCCTGGAGCAGCCGCTGCACAAGATAGCGCGGCATGGGTTCGCTTCTTTTCGCTCTGGTGGGTTCGGACGGTGCTCAGGACAGCCAGGTGTCGTGGAACTGGAGCCGGGAGGACGCCTCGAAGTCCAGGTCGTGGACCTTCTCGGAGACCCCGATCACGGTGGTGAGCTCGAAGACCGGCACCTGGTAGCCCTTGTCCAGCACCAGGGCCTGGGCACGGGCGGCGTGCTTCGCACGCTGTGCCGGGTCGGCCGTGGCGGACTGCTTGTCGAGTACGGAGTCGAGTGCCGCGTCGTGCAGCCGGGAGAGGTTGAGGCCCTTGCTGGAGAAGGAGGTGCGCAGGATGTCCGGGTCGACCCGGGTGGTGTTGCCCCAGGCGTAGTCGTAGTCGCCCTTCTGCCGGACCTGGACGTAGTCGCCGATGGAAGTGGACTTCAGGGTGATCTGGACGCCGATCTTCTTCAGCTGCTGCTGGATCAGCTCCAGCGCGGTCTGGTTGGGTCCGAAGTTGGTGGCCCAGACGACCTTGAGGGAGAGCTTGTGGCCGTCCCGGACCCGGATGCCGCCGGGGCCTGGCTTCCAGCCCGCCTCGTCCAGCAGCTTCCCGGCCCGGCCCGGGGCGTAGGACAGCCGGTCGCCGAGGTTCTGGTACGCGGTGGTGGTGCTCGCCAGCGAGCTGGTGGCCGGCTTGTAGCGGCGGCCGAGAACGGTGTCGACCACCTCCTTGCGGTTCACACCCAGCTGAATGGCCTGGCGGACCTTGGTGTCCCGGGTGAGGGGGCGGCCGGTGTTGGCCGTCAGCGCGAACGGCACGCCGGGGTTGGCCCGGCTGAGCAGCGTGAACCCGGTGCTCTTCAGCCCGTCCTCGTCCTGCGGCGCCACACCGCCGATGGCATCGGCCTGCCCGGACTGGAGGGAGCCGGTGCGCACCCCGGACTCGGGGACCACCTTGAAGGAGATCCGCTCCAGATAGGCGGGGCCCTTCTTGCGCCACAGCGACGAGCCCCAGCCGTAGCCCGGGCGGCGGCGCTCCTCGACCGACTTGTTCGGGGTGTAGTCGACGAGCGTGAAGGGACCGGAGCCGACGATGTGGTCGGTGCAGCGCTTCGCCGCCGGGAGCCGGGTGGTCGACCGGGCCAGCAGACCGAGCGTGAAGGTGGACGTGGCCTGGAGGAACTGCGCGTTGGGCTCCTTGAACCGCACCCGTGCGGTGTTCTTGCCGACCACGGTCGTGCCCTGGTATCCGGCCAGATAGCTGGCGCCCAGCACCGACTTCGCCCCGAGCCGCACGATGCCGTCGAAGTTGTCCTTGACGGCGCGGGCGTCGACCGGGGTCCCGTCGCTGAAGGTGACGCCGTCGCGGAGGTGGAAGGTGAAGGTGGTGGCGTCCTTGCTCACCTCCCAGCTCCTGGCGAGCCACGGCACGATCTTCCCCGTCCTCGGGTCCTGGTCGGTGAGGGAGTCCACCAGCTGCCGGGCGGGGTAGATCGCGTCGTTGTTGCCCTGCTGCTGAGGGTCGACGCAGATCGGGTCGGAGGCCAGGGCGAAGGTCAGCCGGCCGCCGGAGTGCGGGGTCGAACTCCCCGCGCCGGACGCGCCGGAGGAGGAGCAGGCGGTGGCGGCGAGGGACAGAGCGGTGATGACGCCGAAAACGGCATAACCGTGGCGTGAGCCGAGCATGGGGAGGTCTCCAGGCAGAACGAAACGAAGAGATGCGAAAAAAGAGAAAGGGCCGGGCGGCGGAGAAGCCGTCAGCGGCCCTGACAGATCGCGCTGGAGACGCGGTGCAGATCGATATGGCGACGAGCGGTGAGCGAGATGGCGTGCTCCTGGTAGGACATCGCGCGCTCACCCCCTCCCCGCATTGGTCGCAGCCTCAAACTAGCAGCCCGGGCGGCCGGGTGAGAAGACGTTTCTCCTCACCCGGCCGCCCGGACCTGGGAAGGCGGCCCCGCGGGGGTCAGGGTCGCTTGGCCAGCAGATCCTCGACCCGGCTCCGGATGTCCTCGGAGTCCAGGCCGCGGATGGTCAGGGTGGTGCGGCGGCGCAGGACGTCGTCCGCCGTGCGCGCCCACTCGTAGTCCCGGGCGTAGACGACCTGCGCCCAGATCTCCGGGGCGTCCGGGTGGATCCGCTCCGCGAGCGCCGGGTCGCCGCCGGCCAGCCGGGCGATGTCGAAGGAGAGCGAGCCGTAGTGGGTCGCCAGATGGCGGGCGGTGTCGGCGGCCATGCGGGGGCCGGGGGTGCCGCCGTCCACCAGCAGCCGGTGCTCGACCGCGTGCGGATTGGCCAGACCCGGCAGCGGCATGTGCCGGGGCAGCTGCTTGACCGGCTCCATGTCGTCGGCGAGCGGGCGGCCGGGCAGCTCGGCCAGCTTCTGCATCACGGTGCGGCCGATGTGGCGGAAGGTGGTCCACTTGCCGCCGGCTATGGAGAGCATCCCGCCCCTGCCCTCGGTGACCACGGTCTCCCGCTTGGCCTTGGCGGTGTCGCCCGGACCGCCGGGCAGCACCCGCAGGCCCGCGAAGGAGTAGGTGATCAGATCGCGGGAGAGCTGCTGGTCGCGGATGGAGAAGGCCGCCTCGTCCAGGATCTGGGAGATGTCCGCCTCGTTGACCGCGACATCGGCCGGGTCGCCCTCGAACTCCTCGTCCGTGGTGCCCAGCAGCAGCATGTCCTCCCAGGGGAGGGCGAAGGTGATGCGGTACTTGTCGATCGGGGTGGCCAGCGCCGCCCGCCAGGGGGAGGTGCGCTTGAGGACCAGGTGCGCGCCCTTGGACAGCCGGATCGACGGCGCCGCGTTCGGGTCCTCCATCCGGCGCAGGTGGTCCACCCAGGGGCCGGTGGCGTTGAGCACCAGCCGGGCGCTGACCCCGAACTCGGTGCCGTCGGTGCGGTCCTTGAGCTCGGCGCCGGTGACCCGGCCGTCGCTCTTGCGCAAGGCCATGACCTCGGCGTGGTTGAGGACGGTCGCGCCCGCCTCCACGGCCGCCCGGACCGTCATCAGCGCCATGCGGCTGTCGTTCATCTGGCCGTCGCCGTACACCGCGACCGCCTTGAGGTTCTCGGTGCGCAGCTCGGGGACGTCGCGCGCGGCCCGCTCGGCGCCGATCACATGGCCCACGCCGTCGCGGAACGCGGAGAGCGCCGAGTAGGCGAAGACGCCCGCGCCCAGCTTGGCCGCGCCGTGCGGACCGCCCTTGTAGACCGGCAGGTAGAAGGTGAGCGGGTTGGACAGGTGCGGGGCGACGGTACGGGAGACCGCGCGCCGCTCGAAGTGGTTCTCGGCGACCAGCTTGACCGCGCCCGTCTGGAGGTAGCGCAGGCCGCCGTGGAGCAGCTTGGAGGAGGCCGAGGAGGTGGCGCCGGCGAAGTCACCGGCGTCCACCATCGCCACCCGCAGCCCGGACTGCGCGGCGTGCCAGGCAGTGGTGATGCCCAGGATGCCGCCGCCGATCACCAGGAGGTCGTACGTCGCCTTGGAGAGCTGTTCCCGGGTTTCGGCTCGGCTCGGGTTCGAACCGGCAGCCGGGTGCGTTCCGAGGGAGGACGGAACGCTCTGCAGGGTGGTCATTGATTACTCCTCGTCTTCGATCCAGCCCATGGTCCGCTGCACGGCCTTGAGCCAGTTCTTGTACTCGCGGTCGCGAATGTCCGCGTCCATTCGGGGGGTCCATTCGGCCGCCCGGCGCCAGTTCGCGCGCAGGGCGTCGGTGTCCGGCCAGAAGCCGACGGCGAGACCGGCGGCGTAGGCGGCGCCGAGGCAGGTGGTCTCGGCGACCATCGGGCGCACCACGGGTGCGTCCAGGGCGTCCGAGAGGGTCTGCATCAGGAGGTTGTTGGAGGTCATCCCGCCGTCGACCTTGAGCGCGGTGAGCTCGACCCCGGAGTCCTTGGTCATCGCGTCGACGATCTCGCGGGTCTGCCAGGCGGTGGCCTCGAGCACGGCACGGGCGATGTGCGCCTTGGTGACGTAGCGGGTCAGGCCCGCGATCACGCCGCGCGCGTCGGAGCGCCAGTACGGGGCGAACAGACCCGAGAAGGCGGGCACGAAGTACGCGCCGCCGTTGTCCTCGACCGAGCTCGCGAGGGTCTCGATCTCGGCGGCGCTGTTGATCAGGCCCATCTGGTCCCGCATCCACTGCACCAGCGAACCGGTGACCGCGATCGAGCCCTCCAGGGCGTAGACCGGCTTCTCGTCGCCGATCCGGTAGCCGACGGTGGTCAGCAGGCCGTTGTAGGAGTTGACCGGCTTCTCGCCGGTGTTCATCAGCAGGAAGGTGCCGGTGCCGTAGGTGGACTTGGCCTCGCCCTCGGTGTAGCAGGTCTGGCCGAACAGGGCCGCCTGCTGGTCGCCGAGCGCGGAGGCGACCGGCACGCCCGCCAGGACGCCCTCGGCCGTGTGCCCGTAGACCTCGGCGGAGGAGCGTATCCGCGGCAGCACGGCGGCCGGGATGTCCATCGAGGCCAGGATCTTCTCGTCCCAGTCCAGGGTGTGCAGGTTCATCAGGAGGGTGCGGGAGGCGTTGGTGACGTCGGTGACGTGCACGCCGCCGTTGACCCCGCCGGTCAGGTTCCAGATGACCCAGGAGTCCATGGTGCCGAAGAGGATGTCGCCCGCCTCGGCCCGCTCGCGCAGCCCCTCGACGTTGTCGAGCAGCCAGCGGATCTTGGGACCGGCGAAGTAGGAGGCCAGCGGGAGGCCGGTCTCGCGGCGGAAGCGGTCCTGCCCGACGTTGCGGCCGAGCTCGCGGCAGAGGGCGTCGGTGCGGGTGTCCTGCCAGACGATGGCGTTGTGCACCGGCTCACCGGTCTTGCGGTCCCACAGCAGGGTGGTCTCGCGCTGGTTGGTGATGCCGATCGCCTTGACGTCGACGGCGGTGATCCCCGCCTTGGCGATGGCGCCGGCGACCACCTCCTTGACGTTCTCCCAGATCTCGGTGGCGTTGTGCTCCACCCAGCCGGGCTTGGGGAAGATCTGCTCGTGCTCCTTCTGGTCCACCGAGACGATGCGGCCGTCGCGGTCGAAGACGATGCAGCGGCTGGAGGTGGTGCCCTGGTCGATGGCCGCGATGAACGGTCCCTGGCCGTGGGACGAGGCGCTGGTGGTGTGGGTGTCGGTCATGATCTGTGGCTCTCCTGCGAGTGGTGGGGTGGACTAGGCGAAGGCGATCTCGTAGATCCCGCCGGCGATGGCGCCGCCGATGAGCGGGCCGACGACGGGGATCCAGGCATAGCCCCAGTCCGAGCCGCCCTTGTTGGGCAGCGGCAGGAGGGCGTGGGCGATCCGGGGGCCGAGGTCACGCGCCGGGTTGATGGCGTAACCGGTCGGGCCGCCGAGCGAGAGGCCGATGCCGACCACCACGAAGGCGGTGATCATGACGCCGATGACGCCCAGGCCCTTGCCGTCGCCGTTGAGCCCCTGGGTGAGGATGGCGAGCACCAGCACGGCCGTGGCGATGATCTCGGTGGCCAGGTTCTGACCGACGTTCCGGATCTCCGGGCCGGTGGAGAAGATGCCCAGCACCGGGCCGGCGCCGGTGGCCTTCTGCCGGTCCGCCGCCACCGTGTCCTGGGCGCCCGGTCCGCCGACGATCTCGCGGTCGGTGAGATGGGCGTGGAAGTGGCCGAGGTAGGCGAGCCACACCAGGGACGCGCCGATCACCGCGCCGAGCATCTGACCGAGGAAGTAGACGGGCACATCGCTCCACTCGATGCCGCCCTTGATGGCGAGGCCGATCGTCACCGCCGGGTTGAGATGGGCCCCCGAGAGCGGCGCGGAGATGTACGCGCCGGTGAGCACGGCGAAGCCCCACCCGAGGGTGATGGCGACCCACCCCGCCTCCAACGCCTTGGATTGCTTCAAGACAACGCCGGCGACGACACCGCAGCCGAGCAGAATGAGAACGGCGGTACCGATGGTCTCGCCGATGAAGATGTCGGAGCTGGACACCCGCGACTCCTTTGTCCTTCGTCCAGGGGAAGGCGAACCCCCGGGTCTGACCGGTGGTCCGCGCCCTCGTGGGAGGGCGTTGGTCGGCCCGCGGCGAGTCCACCATAGCGAATATTGTCGTCAGGTGTTCGACAATGCCGACCGATGAACGGCAGTTTTCTTCACGCTGAAGACCCCGTCAAGGGTCGTGTGAAGGAAAAATCGCGCGTATGTGAAACCGTGATGAAGCAGGTCATGCGGGGATATGGGGGCGGATCCGCCCGCGTTGGCACGATTCAGAAACGCAGGGCGCCCAGGTCCCGGGAGACGGCCCGCGCGCAGTCCCGCACGGCGGCCACGAGCTCCGAGCGCAGCTCCCCGTCCTCGCACACCCGCTCGACCGCGCCGGTGATCCCGACCGCGCCCACCGGCAGCCGGCGCCGGTCGTGGATCGGTGCCGCGACCGAGGCCACGCCCTCCCACGTCTCCTCCACATCGCAGCCCCAGCCGCGCGCCCGGGTCAGGTCCAGCACGCCCTCGAACTCGCGCTCCCCGGTCACCGTCCGGGGCGTGAACGCCTTACGGTCGGCTTCGGACACCTCGCTGTGGGCGACCGGGTCGTAGGCGGAGAGCACCTTGCCCAGGGCCGTGGAGTGCAGCGGGTGCATCGCGCCGACCTCCAGCACCTGGCGGCTGTCGTCCGGCCGGAAGACATGGTGGACGATCAGCACGCCCTGCTGGTGCAGCACGCCCAGGTACACGCTCTCGCCGCTGGAGCGGGCCAGGTCGTCGGTCCACACCAGGGCCCGGGCGCGCAGCTCGTGCACGTCCAGATAGCTGTTGCCCAGGCGCAGCAGCTCCGCGCCGAGCTGGTACCGGCCGGACGCCTCGTCCTGCTCCACGAAACCCTCCTGCTGGAGGGTGCGCAATATGCCGTGCGCGGTGCCCTTGGCCAGCCCCAGGGTGGAGGCGATGTCGGACAGTCCCAGACGTCGCTCACCACCGGCGAGCAGGCGTAGCATCGCGGCGGCGCGCTCCAACGACTGGATGTTCCGGGCCATCGCCAACCTCCTGACTGCGGTTCGACAATGCTGAACACTATCGGTCCATGTCGACCCCGCGGTACCTGGCGGCCATGTGTCGGTGATCAAGGGCTCCGCCGGGGGCCGATCGGCCCCGCTCATCCCGGCTGATGGAACGACCATCGTGAAATGACCACTGGCAGCTACCCTGGCGTGGTGCGCCGTCCCCAGGGGAGGGCGCAAAGCCGACAGCCGTCGCACTCCAGGGAGCACATCCATGGCCTCTCATACGCCATCGCCCACGTCCGCCGCCCGAGCCGAGGCGCTCCGCGAAGCGCTGGCCACCCGAGTGGTGGTCGCCGACGGCGCGATGGGGACGATGCTCCAGGCGCAGGAGCCCAGTCTCGACGACTTCCAGCAGCTCGAGGGCTGCAACGAGATTCTCAACATCACCCGTCCGGACATCGTCCGCTCGGTCCACGAGGCGTACTACGCCGTCGGCGTGGACTGCGTCGAGACCAACACCTTCGGCGCCAACCACGCGGCGCTCGGTGAGTACGACATCCCGCACCGCGTCCACGAGCTCTCCGAGGCCGGCGCCCGGATCGCCCGCGAGGTCGCCGACGAGTTCGCCGCCGACGGACGCCAGCGCTGGGTGCTCGGCTCCATGGGCCCCGGCACCAAGCTGCCCACCCTCGGCCACGCCCCCTACACCACCCTCCGCGACGCCTACCAGGCCAACGCCGAAGGCATGATCGCCGGTGGCGCGGACGCCCTCCTGGTGGAGACCACCCAGGACCTGCTGCAGACCAAGGCCGCGATCATCGGCGCCCGCCGCGCCCTGGACGCCACCGGTGCCAACCTCCCGGTGATCTGCTCGGTCACCGTCGAGACCACCGGCACCATGCTGCTGGGCTCCGAGATCGGCGCGGCGCTCACCGCCCTCGAGCCGCTCGGCATCGACATGATCGGCCTCAACTGCGCCACCGGCCCCGCCGAGATGAGCGAGCACCTGCGCCACCTCGCCCGCCACTCCCGGATCCCGCTGTCCTGCATGCCCAACGCCGGCCTCCCGGTCCTGGGCAAGGACGGCGCTCACTACCCGCTCACCCCCGGCGAGCTGGCCGACGCGCAGGAGACCTTCGTCCGCGAGTACGGGCTCTCCCTGGTCGGCGGCTGCTGCGGCACCACGCCCGAGCACCTGCGCCAGGTCGTCGAGCGGGTCCGCGAGCTGACCCCCACCGAGCGCACCCCGCGCCCCGAGCCCGGCGCCGCCTCGCTCTACCAGACCGTGCCGTTCCGCCAGGACACCTCGTACCTGGCGATCGGCGAGCGCACCAACGCCAACGGCTCCAAGAAATTCCGCGAGGCCATGCTGGAGGGCCGCTGGGACGACTGCGTGGAGATGGCCCGCGAGCAGATCCGCGAGGGCGCCCACCTGCTCGACCTGTGCGTGGACTACGTGGGCCGGGACGGCGTCGCGGACATGGAGGAACTGGCCGGGCGGTTCGCCACCGCCTCCACCCTCCCCATCGTCCTGGACTCCACCGAGGTCGACGTCATCCGGGCCGGGCTGGAGAAGCTCGGCGGACGCGCGGTCATCAACTCCGTGAACTACGAGGACGGGGACGGGCCCGAGTCGCGGTTCGCGAAGGTCACCCGGCTGGCGCAGGAGCACGGCGCCGCCCTGATCGCGCTGACCATCGACGAGGAGGGCCAGGCCCGCACGCCGGAGAAGAAGGTGGAGATCGCCGAGCGGCTGATCGCCGACCTGACCGGCAACTACGGCATCCGCGAGTCGGACATCCTCATCGACACCCTGACCTTCACCATCTGCACCGGTCAGGAGGAGTCCCGCAAGGACGGCATCGCCACCATCGAGGCGATCCGGGAGCTCAAGCGGCGCCACCCGGACGTCCAGACCACGCTGGGCCTGTCCAACATCTCCTTCGGCCTCAACCCGGCCGCCCGTATCGTGCTCAACTCGGTCTTCCTCGACGAGTGCGTCAAGGCGGGCCTGGACTCGGCGATCGTGCACGCCTCCAAGATCCTGCCGATCGCGCGGTTCGAGGAGGAGCAGGTCAAGACCGCTCTGGACCTGATCTACGACCGCCGCGCCGAGGGCTATGACCCGCTGCAGAAGCTGATGGGGCTCTTCGAGGGCGCCACCGCGCGGTCCCTCAAGGCGGGCAAGGCGGAGGAGCTGGCCGCGCTGCCCCTGGAGGAGCGCCTCAAGCGCCGCATCATCGACGGCGAGCGCAACGGCCTGGAGGCCGACCTCGACGAGGCCCTCCAGGAGCGCCCCGCCCTGGACATCGTGAACGAGACGCTGCTGGACGGCATGAAGGTGGTCGGCGAGCTGTTCGGCTCCGGCCAGATGCAGCTGCCGTTCGTCCTCCAGTCCGCCGAGGTCATGAAGACCGCGGTGGCGCACCTGGAGCCGCACATGGAGAAGTCGGACGACGAGGGCAAGGGCACCATCGTGCTCGCCACCGTCCGCGGCGACGTCCATGACATCGGTAAGAACCTCGTGGACATCATCCTGTCCAACAACGGCTACAACGTGGTCAACCTGGGCATCAAGCAGCCGGTCTCCGCGATCCTCGAGGCCGCCGAGGAGCACAGTGCCGATGTGATCGGCATGTCCGGGCTGCTGGTGAAGTCCACCGTGATCATGAAGGAGAACCTGGAGGAGCTCAACCAGCGCAAGCTGGCCGCCCGGTTCCCCGTCATCCTCGGCGGCGCCGCGCTCACCCGGGCCTACGTCGAGCAGGATCTGCACGAGATCTACGAGGGCGAGGTCCGCTACGCCCGCGACGCCTTCGAGGGGCTGCGGCTCATGGACGCCCTGATCGCCGTCAAGCGCGGCGTGCCCGGCGCCACGCTCCCCGAGCTCCGGCAGCGCCGCGTCCCCCAGCGCGCCGCCCAGGTGCGGGAGCCGGAGCCGGAGGAGGGCCCGGCGCGCTCCGACGTGGCCACCGACAACCCCGTGCCCACCCCGCCGTTCTGGGGCACCCGCGTCGTCAAGGGCATCCAGCAGGCCGACTACGCCTCCTGGCTGGACGAGGGGGCGCTGTTTAAGGGCCAGTGGGGGCTCAAGCAGGCCCGCACCGGCGAGGGGCCGGGCTACGAGGAGCTGGTGGAGAGCGAGGGACGGCCCCGGCTGCGCGGCTGGCTGGACCGGCTGCACACCGAGAACCTGCTGGAGGCGGCCGTCGTCTACGGCTACTTCCCCTGCGTCTCCAAGGGCGACGACCTGGTCCTGCTGAACGAGGACGGCAGCGAGCGGACCCGCTTCACCTTCCCGCGCCAGCGCCGCGGCCGCCGGCTGTGCCTGGCCGACTTCTTCCGGCCCGAGGAGTCCGGCGAGACCGATGTCGTCGGGCTGCAGGTGGTGACCGTCGGCTCGAAGATCGGCGAGGCCACCGCCGAGCTGTTCGCCGCCGACTCCTACCGCGACTACCTGGAGCTGCACGGACTGTCCGTCCAGCTGGCGGAGGCGCTGGCCGAGTACTGGCACGCCCGGGTCCGCGCCGAGCTGGGCTTCGCCGGTGAGGACCCGGGCGAGATGGAGGAGATGTTCGCGCTGAAGTACCGCGGCGCCCGCTTCTCGCTGGGCTACGGCGCCTGCCCCGATCTGGAGGACCGCGCGAAGATCGCCGATCTGCTGGAGCCCGAGCGGATCGGGGTGAAGCTCTCGGAGGAGTTCCAGCTCCACCCCGAGCAGTCCACGGACGCCATCGTGATCCACCACCCGGAGGCGAAGTACTTCAACGCGCGGTAGACGCGCGGTAGCGCCCCGGCGGCCTTCTGTCACCGCCTCGGGTGCTCACCGGGCGCGTCGGCGCGGCGCGACGTAAACTGGTCGATCCGGTAGAGGCCGGTCGCCTTCCCGTCCGAGGAAGGGGGCCGGCCTTCGTGCCCCTTATCCGGAGGTGTTTGGATGACCAGCAGCATCCCCGCCGTCGACACCCGTACGGCCGAAGGCTCGGCTCTGCAAGCCGTCCTGCTCGACATGGACGGCACCCTGGTCGACACCGAGGGCATCTGGTGGGACGCGGAGGTCTCCATCTTCGCCGAGCTCGGGCACGCCCTCGCCGAGGAGTACCGCCAGGTCGTGGTGGGCGGCCCGATGTCGCGCAGCGCCCAGTTCCTGATCGAGGCCACCGGCGCCGAGATCGCCCTCGCCGAGCTCACCGGCCTGCTCAACAGCCGCTTCACCGAGCTGATCGACGGCAGTGTGCCGATGCTGCCCGGCGCCCGCCGGCTGCTCACCCAGCTGGCCGCGCACTCCATCCCCACCGCCCTGGTCTCCGCCTCCCACCGGCGGGTGATGGACCGCGTCCTGCGCTCGCTCGGCCCGGAGCACTTCGCCCTGACGGTCGCGGGCGACGAGGTGGAGCGGACCAAGCCGCATCCGGACCCCTATCTGTTGGCCGCGGCCGGGCTGGCCGCCGAGCCGGGGCGGTGCGTGGTCATCGAGGACACCCACACGGGCGTACGGGCCGCGGAGGCGGCCGGGTGCCGGGTGGTCGCGGTGCCGTCCGTGGTGCCGATCGAGCCCGCGGCCGGGCGTACCGTCGTCGGCTCCCTCGAAGAAGTCGATCTCGATTTCCTGCGCACTCTGGTCACGGCGGTGCACTGATCGCGCACCGAGCGTATTCCTGTAAATTGCAGACTGAATAGCGCGGGCGCATTTTTCACGTTCCGTTGGCGACAATGGAACGTGATGTTTATCACTGCATATGCCCTGGACGGGTGCGATGGTTGTCTGTCGCGCGTCCCGTCTGGTGCGATTTGGGTGAGCCCTTGTGTCCGGATTGGTGGCATGGCGTACGAATCGCGGCCGCGTCCGGATATCGGTCGATGATCGCTCGTTATCGGGGCGTGATATCGCCTCAACTTCGTTGTGTCTCAGCATGGCTGGCGCCGCGGACTAATCTCGTCGCGAGTAGTTGATCGATGGCAGGGAGACTCCCGACAATGACGCGCAAGTCGCTGGTGCTGCCGGCCGTGGCCGGCCTCCTGATCTCCACGCTCGCCGCGTGCGGTGGTACCGACGGCTCGGGCTCGGACGGCAAGGCACTCGTCCTGGGCAGCACGGACCGCATAGAGGCGTCGAAGGCGGCGCCCGCGCCGCTGGACCCCGCCCTGGCCTATGACTTCGCGTCCTGGAGCGTGTTGCACAACACCTTCCAGACGCTGATGCGGCTGCCGCGCTCGGGGACCGAGCCGATACCCGACGCGGCCGAGAAATGCGGCTTCCAGGACAGACAGAGCGAGCAGTACCGCTGCACCCTGCGCAGCGGGCTGAAGTTCTCCAACGGCCACGACCTCACCTCGAAGGACGTCAAGTTCTCCCTCGAGCGGGTGCTGCGCATCGACGACCCCAACGGCACCAAGTCGCTGCTGTCCAACGTCGACAAGATCGAAACGCCCAGCGACCGTGAGATCGTCATCCACCTCTCGCAGCCGGACGCGACCTTCCCGTCCAAGCTCACCACCCCGGCCGCCGCGATCCTGGACAGCGAGGTCTACCAGCCCGACGCGCTGCGCAACGGCTTCGAGATGACGGGCTCGGGCCCGTACACCGCCAAGACCGAGGTGCGCGACAACCGGCTGACGAAGGTCGTCTTCACCAAGAACTCCCACTACAAGGGCGATGTCGAGCCGAAGGCCGACAAGGCGGAGATGCGGTTCTACGACTCCGCGTCGGCCATGGAGAAGGCCCTGGTCAAGGGCGACATCGACGTGGTCCACCGCGGCTTCTCGCCGGATCAGATCGACAGGCTCAACAAGGGCGAGGTCAAGGGCGTCCGCCTCTTCGAGTCCTCCGGCCAGGGCATCCGCTACCTGGTGTTCAACACCTCCGACCCGGCGGTGAAGAACAAGGCGGTCCGGCAGGCCATCGCCCATGTCGTGGACCGCCAGGCGCTGGTGCGCGACGTGTACAAGCGGACCGCCGAGCCCCTCTACTCGATGATCCCCACCAGCATCTCCTCGCACATCAACTCGTTCCACAACGAGTACGGCGACCCGGATCCCGGGGAGGCCCGGCGCGTGCTGCGCGAGGCCGGTATCAGCACCCCGGTGAAGCTGACGCTGACCTACACCACCGACCACTACGGCCCGGAGACGGCCGGGGAGTTCAAGGAGCTGCGCAAGCAGCTCAACGGCAGCGGGCTGTTCTCCGTCACGATCAAGGGCTACCCGTGGCGGGAGTTCCGCCCCGCGCTCATCAAGCGTCAGTTCTCCGCCTCCGGGATGGGCTGGCTCCCCGACTTCCCGGACCCCGACAGCTACACCGCGCCCTTCCTCACCAAGGACAACTTCCTCAACTCGCCCTACCGCAACAGCACCATCCAGGACGAGCTGATCCCCAAGACCCGGCAGGAGGCCCAGCGCAGCCTCGCCGACAAGGACTACCAGTCCATCCAGAACGCCGTCGCCAGCGATGTGCCCTACCTCCCGCTGTGGCAGGGCAACACGTATGTGGCCGCCCGCGAGAACGTGACGGGCGCCGAGTACGCCTTCGACTCCTCGACCATGCTGCAGCTGTGGGAGCTCGGTAAGGGCGACTGAGCACGACTTACGGGGGTCGGACAACGAAGACGACGAGTGTGTGAGGAATACCGTTGAGGAAACGTGATCAGTGGCTGGCAGCTCCCCTCGGGGCGGGACTGGCCGCCGCTCTGCTCACCGGCTGCGGCAGCGAGGACGGGGACGCGGCGGGCACCGGGGAGCACGTCGTCATGGGGATGTCGGACGAGGTGCTCGCCACCGACCCGGCGTCCGGCTACGACCCCGGCTCCTGGCTGCTGTTCAACAACGTCTTCCAGTCGCTGCTGAGCTTCCCCAAGGGCAGCACCACACCGCAGCCGGAGGCGGCGGAGAAGTGCTCCTTCAAGGACAACACCAGCCGGGTCTACTCCTGCACCCTGAAGAACGACCTGACGTTCACCAACGGCCATCCGCTCACCTCCCAGGACGTCAAGTACTCCTTCGAGCGCACCCAGCGGATCAATGACCCGAACGGCCCGGCGCTGATGCTCACCTCCATCGGGAGCATCGACACCCCGGACAAGCGGACCGTCGTCTTCCATCTGAAGGACTCCGACGCGACCTTCCCGCAGAAGATCGCCTCCGGCGCCGGGTCCATCGTCGACCACCGGGAGTACCCGGCCGACAAGCTGCGCACGGACCACAAGGCGGTCGGCTCCGGCGTCTACAAGCTGGACTCCTTCACCAAGGACGAGGCGGACTTCTCCGCCAACGGCGACTACCAGGGGCCCGCCAAGCCGAAGAACTCCGGGCTGACCCTGAAGTTCTTCCACGGCGCCCAGGCGCGGCTGAAGTCCGCCGTGCAGAAGGGGGACGTCGACCTCGCCTACCGCGGGCTGGCCATGCGCGACCTCGCCGACCTCCAGGCGCAGAGCCTCGGCGGCGGCAAGAGCCTGAACGTGGTGGAGGGCACCGGCGCCGAGGTCCAGCACCTGGTCTTCAACATGAAGGACCCGGTGGCGGGCAAGCTCGGAGTGCGCAAGGCCATGGCGTACCTCATCGACCGCTCCACCCTGGTGCGGGATGTCTACAAGCGCACCGCCGAGCCGCTGTACTCGGTGGTCCCGGCCGGAATCACCGGCCACAACACCGCCTTCTACGACAAGTACGGCGACCGCCCGCAGCCGGAGAAGGCCAAGCAGGCGCTGCGGGACGAGGGGATCACCGGCAAGGTCAAGCTGACCCTGTGGGGCACCCCGATCCGCTACGGCCCCGGCACCGTCCCGGGCCTGCGCCGGATCGCCGAGCAGCTCAACGCCAGCGGGCTGTTCGACGTCGATGTGAAGAGCGTGGACGTCGCCGCGTACGAGAAGGGCGTCGCCGGCGGGAAGTACGGCGTCTACGTGAAGGGCTGGGTGCCCGACTACCCGGACCCGGACAACTTCGTCGCCCCGTTCTTCGGCGCCGGCAACGTCCTGGCCAACCACTACACCTCGCCGCGGCTGACCGCGCAGCTCATCCCGGCCACCGCCGAGCAGCCCAGCCGCGAGGCCACGGTCGGCGACTTCCAGCGGATCCAGGACATCGTCGCCGACGAGGTGCCGATGCTCCCGCTGTGGCAGGGCAAGCAGTACGCGGTGGCCCAGGACGACATCACCGGGCTGCAGTGGACCCTCGACTCCTCGACGGTCTTCCGCTTCTGGGAGATCGGCAAGTCGTCCGACGGCTGACGGGCCCACGGGCTGACGGGTTCACAGGTTCAGGGGTTTCCGGGACGACCGGCTGATCGGCCGGTCGTCCCGCCCGTGCCGCCCCGGTGACGCCTACTGCGCGCCGGGGCGGACCAGCCCGCTCTCGTAGGCGTAGACGGCGGCCTGTACCCGGTCGCGCAGCCCCAGCTTGGTCAGCACATGGCCCACATGCGTCTTGACCGTGGTCTCGCTGACGAACAGATCCGCGGCGATCTCGGCGTTGGACAGCCCCCGGGCCACCAGCTTCAGCACCTCGACCTCGCGCTCGGTCAGCGTGTGCAGGGTGTCCGGCACCGGCTCCTCGCCCGACGGCAGATGCCCGGCGTACTTGTCCAGCAGCCTGCGGGTGATGCTGGGCGCCAGCATCGCCTCGCCCGCCGCCACCACGCGGATGGCCTGCACCAGCTCGGTGGCGGGCGCGTCCTTCAGCAGGAAGCCGCTGGCCCCGGCGCGCAGCGCCTCCACCACGTACTCGTCCAGGTCGAAGGTGGTCAGCACCAGCACCTTGGCCGGGCCGTCCCGCCCCGGACCGGTGATCTGACGGGTCGCCTCCACGCCGTCCATCCGCGGCATCCGGATGTCCATCAGGACCACATCGGGCTGCAGCGCCCGCACCTGGTCGAGGGCCTGCAGACCGTCCCCGGCCTCGCCGACGACCGCCAGGTCCTGCTCCGCCTCCAGGATCATCCGGAAGCCGGTGCGCAGCAGCGGTTGGTCATCGACCAGTAGGACGCGGATCGCCACGGGAACTCCTTCATTCGCTAGCCCGCGCCCATTGTGCCGGACTGGAGGGGCACGACGGCCAGCGGATACGGCGGCGGCGTACCCCCGAATTCCGGACAGTGTGCCTGGTGGTCGCACCAGCCGCAGAGCCTGGTCTGACGGGGCACGAAGGCACCGGTCTCCGTGGCCAGCCGGATCGCCTCCCACAGGGCCTGCACCTTGCGCTCCACGGCCCGCAGATCCCGCTCCTCGGGGTCGTACGTCAGCACATCGCCGCTGCCCAGATAGACCAGCTGCAGCCGCCGCGGGAGCACCCCGCGCAGCCGCCACAGCACCAGGGCGTAGAACTTCATCTGGAACAGGGCCTCGCCCGCGTACTGCGGCGCGGGGGCCTTGCCCGTCTTGTAGTCCACGATCCGCACATCACCGGTGGGGGCGATGTCGATCCGGTCGATGATTCCACGGAGCGTCAGCCCGGACTCGAGCTCGGTCTCCACGAACAGCTCGCGCTCCGCGGGCTCCAGACGGGTCGGATCCTCCAGCGAGAACCACTGCTCCACCAGCGTCTGGGCGCCCGTCAGCCACTCGGCCAGCCGGTCCGGCGCCGGAGCGCCGTCCTCCTCCTGGAACAGCTCGGCCAGCTCCGGCTTGGCCGCCAGCAGCCGCTCCCACTCGCCCGGCACCATCGCCCGGGCCCGCGGCGCGGTGCGCTCGGCGGCCGGGGCGTCGAAGAGCCGCTCCAGCACCGCGTGGACCACCGTGCCGCGGGTGGCCGCCGCGCTGGGTTTCTCCGGCAGTTTGTCGATCACTCGGAAGCGGTACAGCAACGGGCACCGCATGAAATCGGCCGCCCGTGAGGGTGACAACGAGGCGGCGGGGGCGGACTTCGGCGGCCTGTCGGAGGGTTCGGCCTTCCCGGTGGTGGTGCCCGTGGTGGTTCCCATGGCGAAGACCCTACGACCCGCCACCGACAGCCGGACGCATACCATCGACGTTCGAGCCCCCGGCACTGCATGATCGTGGGGACCGTATCAAAAAGAGGGGTGCGAGCGAGCATCCGACGAGGGGACACCGTGGACAACAGCGGGCAGCGGCAGTCCGACAACGGGGAATCGGACCGCGCGACCGAGCCCGAGGGCGGCAAGCGGCCGCGCCCACGCGACGTGGGCGGCGGCTTCCTCATGGGCCGGCCCTTCGGCGTGCCCGTGTACGTCTCGCCCAGCTGGTTCCTGGTCGCCGCCCTCATCACCTGGGTCTTCGGCGGCCAGCTCGACCGGGTGCTGCCCGAGCTCGGCGCCGCCCGCTATCTGGTCTCGCTCTTCTTCGCGGTGGCCTTCTACGCCTCGGTACTGGTGCACGAACTCGCCCATACCGTGGCCGCGCTCCGCTTCAAGCTGCCGGTGCGCCGGATCCAGCTGCAGTTCTTCGGCGGGGTCTCGGAGATCGAGAAGGAGACCGAGACCCCCGGCCGGGAGTTCGTGCTCGCCTTCGTCGGCCCGCTGCTCTCCCTGGTCCTGGCGGGGGTGTTCTACCTCGGCATGCTGGTCGTGGAGCCCGGCACGGTGCCCGGGGTGCTGCTCGCCGGGCTGATGATCTCCAATCTGATCGTGGCCGCGTTCAACCTGCTGCCCGGGCTGCCGCTGGACGGCGGGCGGATGCTGCGCGCCGTCGTCTGGAAACTCAGCGGCAGGCCCATGACCGGCACCGTCGCCGCCGCCTGGAGCGGCCGCGCGCTCGCCGTCGCGGTGCTCGTCGGGCTGCCGCTGCTCACCCAGGCGGGCGGGCTCGGCGAGGAGCCCGAGAGCTTCGGCAGCGTGGACTCGCTCACCGACGCGCTGCTGGCCGCCATACTCGCCGCGATCATCTGGACCGGCGCGGGCAACAGCCTGCGGATGGCCCGGCTGCGGGAGCGGCTGCCGGACCTGCGCGCCCGTACGCTCACCCGGCGCGCCGTCCCCGTGGCGGCCGACACCCCGCTCTCCGAGGCGCTGCGCCGGGCGAACGAGGCCGGGGCGCGCGCCCTGGTCGTGGTGGACGGCCACGGCGCCCCGACCGCCGTGGTGCGCGAGGCGGCCATCGTGGGCATCCCCGAGCACCGCCGCCCCTGGGTCGCGGTCAGCGGTCTCGCCCAGGACCTCAAGGACGGTATGCGGGTCTCCGCCGAGCTCACCGGCGAGGACCTGCTGGACACCCTGCGGGCCACCCCCGCCACCGAGTACCTGGTGGTCGAGGAGACCGGGGAGATCTACGGGGTGCTCTCCACGGCCGACGTCGAGCGCGCCTTCGTGGCGGCCATGGCCAGGACCCCCTCGGGCCGCTCCTGAGGCCCCCGGGCGTGGTCCGGGCACGCCGCAGTGCCCGGTAGGCTGTTCACATGTCCGAACCGACCGGTGCCGCCCGCCGTCGCGGGCCCTTCCAGGTCGGGGACCAGGTCCAGCTCACCGACCCCAAGGGACGCCACTACACCTTCACGCTCGAATCCGGGAAGAACTTCCACACCCACAAGGGTTCCTTCCCCCATGACGAGCTGATCGGCGCCCCCGAGGGAACCGTCGTGCGCACCACGGGAAACGTCGCGTATCTCGCGCTGCGCCCCCTGCTCCCCGACTATGTCCTGTCCATGCCACGCGGTGCCGCCGTGGTCTACCCCAAGGACGCGGGGCAGATCCTGGCGATGGCCGACATCTTCCCCGGCGCACGCGTCGTCGAGGCGGGCGTCGGCTCCGGCTCGCTCTCCACCTTCCTGCTGCGGGCCATCGGCGACCAGGGCATGCTGCACTCCTACGAGCGCCGGGCCGACTTCGCCGAGATCGCCGCCCAGAACGTCGAGCGCTACTTCGGCGCCCCGCACCCCGCCTGGCGGCTCACCGTCGGCGACCTCCAGGACAACCTCAGCGACACCGATGTGGACCGCGTGATCCTGGACATGCTCGCCCCCTGGGAGTGCCTGGAGCCGGTGTCCAAGGCGCTCGTCCCCGGCGGCATCCTGTGCGCGTACGTCGCCACCACCACCCAGCTCGCCCGCACCGTGGAGGCCATCCGCGAGCACGGCACCTTCAACGAGCCGTCGGCCTGGGAGACCATGGTGCGCACCTGGCACGTGGAGGGTCTGGCGGTACGGCCCGACCACCGCATGATCGGCCACACCGGCTTCCTGCTCACCGCCCGCCGGCTCGCGGACGGTGTGGAGCCCCCGATGCGCCGCCGCAGGCCCGCCAAGGGCGCCTACGGCGAGGACTACGTGGGCTGGGGCACCGCCAAGGACCCCGCCAAGGACACCGGCGCCGCGGATGCCTCAGGAGGCGACAGGCGCCCCTCCGGCGGTCAGGACACCCCCTCCGGCGACGCCTGACGGCCATCCCCGGCATCCGTCCGTCGGCCGTCCGGCACACGTCCGAGGCCCGTCCGACGGGAACCGGCGCCACTAACGGCGCGGCGCGGCCACCGAATTCCCCCTGTGAGGGCGGTGGCCGTGCCCCTGTGAGATGTGGCACGATGCGGGTCATCTCCCGCCTCAGCCCCTCACATGGAGTCATCCCGCGTGCAGCCTCTGGGCCCGGATCTCGCGCACACCCATCCCCGTCCGGTGCACTGGGTGGCGACCGCGGCCGCCGTCGCCGCCGTCATCGCCGGGGGGTCGTTCTTCCAGCCCTCCGACGCCAAGGCCACCACGTCCACCACCGCCTCCGCGCAGAGCACCGGGGGGCTCCCGGCGGCCAAGGCCCCCGACCCCCGCGCCGCGGACTATCCCATGGACTGCGGACGGGCCCGGCCCGACGTCATCGACCGGGGCTCGGCGGACCTGGACGGGGACGGGCGGCCGGAGACCGTCGCCGTGGTGCGCTGCCCGACTGCTTTCGGTACCCCGCCCAGCGGCGTCTACGCGCTCTCCCAGCCGGCCGACGCGGGCGCCGCGCCCCGCGTGGTGGCCACCTTCGTGGATCCGAAGGAAGGGATGAGCGTCAGCGATTTCGCGGTGCGCGGAAAGAAGGTTTCGGCCACGTTGCTGGGATACTCGTCGGCCAAGGTCCCGCGGTGCTGTCCGGATCTGCAGCGCAAGGTCAACTGGCGGTGGCGGGACGGAAAGTTCGTACTGAAGGCGCTGCCGGTCCCCGGGAGTGTGTGAGCGGTTACTCGCGGTGTGTCACTCCGCGTCGGGTCCGTAGACCTCGACCCGGTCCGTGACGCGGCGTACATGGATGCAGTCGCCGGGGCACTCCTTGGCGGAATCCCTGACCTCGGTCAGCAGGGTCAGGGGCACCGGGGTGGTCGCGCCCTTCTCCTGTAGCAGCTCATCGTCGGCGCTCTTGACGTAGGCTAGACCGTCGATGTCGAGTTCGAAGACCTCAGGAGCGTACTGGGCGCAGATGCCGTCCCCGGTGCACAGATCCTGGTCGATCCAGACTTCAAGATCGCCGAGCTCCTCGTTCCGCACGGTGTGCCCCCTGCTGTTCCTTCGATACGCGATTCAACATTGTCTAAATATCGCCAACCCTGACGGGTGTTGACCGTGTCGACGATACAACCGGTCGCTTTCCGATGTTGTTGGGTGGGTATTCACCTGGCGTGAGGGAGTGCGCAAGGGTGAAGATCGGACACACGCCGACCGGGTTTGTGATCTAGGGGTTTCAACCCGCACCGGCCCAGGTAGGGTCAGGAAGCGTCCAGCTCCCCTTGGAGGAGGTGAGGACCGTGGCAGCCCACGACGACGACATCAACCGCGGCATCCGGCCGGGGCGGGGGTCTGACGACCCTGCCGGCCAGGTTGCCTATCTCGAGCAGGAAATCGCCGTCCTGCGCCGCAAGCTCGCCGACTCTCCGCGTCATACGAGGATTCTCGAAGAGCGGATCGTCGAGCTGCAGACCAATCTGGCGGGAGTCTCCGCACAGAACGAGCGGCTCGCGAACACACTCCGTGAGGCCCGCGACCAGATCGTGGCCCTCAAGGAGGAGGTCGACCGGCTCGCACAGCCGCCGGCCGGTTTCGGAGCCTTTCTGCAGGCGAACGAGGACGGTACGGCCGACATCTTTACCGGGGGCCGTAAACTCCGGGTGAATGTCAGCCCAAGCGTCGAGCTCGACGACCTCAAGCGCGGCCAGGAGGTCATGCTCAACGAGGCGCTCAATGTGGTCGAGGCCATGGAGTTCGAGCGCGCCGGGGACATCGTCACCCTCAAGGAAGTCCTTGAGGACGGCGAGCGCGCCCTGGTGATCGGGCACACCGACGAGGAGCGGGTGGTGCGGCTGGCGGAGCCGCTGCTGAGCACCACCATCCGGCCCGGTGACGCCCTGCTGCTCGAGCCCCGGTCCGGCTATGTCTACGAGGTGGTACCGAAGAGCGAGGTCGAGGAGCTCGTCCTCGAAGAGGTCCCGGACATCGACTACAACAAGATCGGCGGCCTGGGGAACCAGATCGAGCTGATCCGCGACGCGGTCGAGCTCCCGTACCTCTACCCCGACCTCTTCAAGGAGCACGAACTGCGGCCGCCCAAGGGTGTGCTGCTGTACGGCCCGCCCGGCTGCGGCAAGACGCTGATCGCCAAGGCCGTGGCCAACTCCCTTGCCAAGAAGGTCGCCGAGGTGACCGGCAAGCCCGCGGGGAAGAGCTTCTTCCTCAACATCAAGGGCCCCGAGCTGCTCAACAAGTACGTCGGCGAGACGGAGCGGCACATCCGGCTGGTCTTCCAGCGGGCACGGGAGAAGGCCAGCGAGGGCACACCCGTCATCGTCTTCTTCGACGAGATGGACTCCCTCTTCCGCACCCGTGGCTCCGGGGTCAGCTCGGACGTGGAGAACACCATCGTCCCCCAGCTGCTCTCCGAGATCGACGGCGTGGAGGGCCTGGAGAACGTGATCGTCATCGGTGCCTCCAACCGCGAGGACATGATCGACCCGGCGATCCTGCGCCCCGGCCGCCTCGATGTGAAGATCAAGATCGAGCGTCCGGACGCCGAGGCCGCCAAGGACATCTTCTCGAAGTACCTGACGGAGTCCCTGCCCATCCACACGGACGACCTCTCCGAGCACGGCGGGTCGCCCAAGGCCGCGATCGGCGGGATGATCCAGTCGGTGGTCGAGCAGATGTACACCGAGTCCGAGGAGAACCGCTTCCTGGAGGTCACCTACGCCAATGGCGACAAGGAAGTCCTCTACTTCAAGGACTTCAACTCCGGCGCCATGATCCAGAACATTGTGGACCGCGCCAAGAAGATGGCGATCAAGGACTTCCTGGACCACAACCAGAAGGGCCTTCGCGTCTCCCATCTGCTCGCCGCCTGCGTGGACGAGTTCAAGGAGAACGAGGACCTGCCCAACACCACGAACCCGGACGACTGGGCCCGGATCTCCGGTAAGAAGGGCGAGCGGATCGTCTACATCCGCACCCTGGTCACCGGAAAGCAGGGCGCGGACACCGGACGCTCCATCGACACGGTGGCGAACACCGGTCAGTACCTGTAACACCGCGGTCCGGCTGCGGATGTCCTGGACGGGGCATCCGCAGCCGGATGCGCTTTTCCGACCGCATTCTTCGTATGAGTCCTACGAGCCCGACCGGAGCAATGACTGTAATGATCTCCGCAGCACCGCTTGGCCGTTCTAGGCTCTTCGGTACCGCAGTATCGCGGCACGGGGGATCGGGGGCCGCAGATGGACCGGGAGCGCAGCGGTACTTGAGCGCCGATCCCAGCCGGGGGCGGCGCCGGGCAAGGAGGGCCGCATGACCGTACGGCGCGTGATGGGAATCGAGACGGAGTACGGGATCTCCGTCCCGGGGCACCCGAACGCCAATGCCATGCTCACCTCATCCCAGGTCGTCAACGCCTACGCGGCGGCGATGCACCGGGCGCGCCGCGCCCGCTGGGACTTCGAGGAGGAGAACCCGCTGCGGGACGCCCGCGGATTCGACCTCGCGCGCGAGACCGCCGACGCCAGCCAGCTCACGGACGAGGACATCGGCCTGGCCAATGTGATCCTCACCAATGGCGCGCGGCTCTACGTGGACCACGCCCACCCCGAGTACTCCGCCCCCGAGGTCACCAATCCCCGGGACGCGGTGCTCTGGGACAAGGCGGGCGAGCGCATCATGGCCGAGGCCGCGCTGCGCGCCGCGGAGCTGCCCGGCGGCCAGCCCATCCACCTCTACAAGAACAACACCGACAACAAGGGCGCCTCCTACGGCACGCATGAGAACTACCTGATGAAGCGGGAGACCGCCTTCTCGGACATCGTGCGCCACCTGACCCCCTTCTTCGTCTCCCGCCAGGTCGTCACGGGCGCGGGACGCGTCGGGGTCGGCCAGGACGGCCATGAGCACGGCTTCCAGATCAGCCAGCGGGCCGACTACTTCGAGGTCGAGGTCGGCCTGGAGACCACGCTCAAGCGCCCGATCATCAACACCCGCGACGAGCCGCACGCCGACGCCGAGAAGTACCGCCGGCTCCACGTGATCATCGGCGACGCCAACCTCTCCGAGCTGTCGACGTACCTCAAGCTGGGCACCACCGCCCTGGTGCTGTCGATGATCGAGGACGGCTTCATCGCCGTGGACCTCGCGGTGGACCAGCCGGTGCGCACCCTGCACCAGGTGTCCCACGACCCGACGCTGCGCCGTCTCGTCACGCTGCGCAGCGGCCGTACGCTTACCGCGGTGCAGCTCCAGATGGAGTACTTCGAGCTCGCCCGCAAATACGTCGAGGACCGCTACGGCGCGGACGCCGACGAGCAGACCCGGGACGTCCTGACCCGCTGGGAGGACGTGCTGAACCGGCTGGAGCGCGATCCCATGAGCCTGTCCGGCGAGCTGGACTGGATCGCCAAGCGGGAGCTGCTCGAGGGCTACCGCCGCCGCGACGCCCTGGAGTGGGACGCGGCCCGGCTCCATCTGGTGGACCTGCAGTACGCCGACGTGCGCCCCGACAAGGGCCTGTACAACCGGCTGGTGGCCCGCGGCAAGATGAAGCGGCTGCTGGACGACCAGGACGTCGCGCGCGCCCAGAACAAGCCCCCGGAGGACACCCGCGCCTACTTCCGCGGCCGCTGCCTGGAGCAGTACGCGGACGACGTGGCCGCGGCCTCCTGGGACTCGGTGATCTTCGACCTGCCGGGTCGTGACTCTCTGCAACGGGTTCCCACCCTGGAGCCGCTGCGCGGCACCCGCAACCACGTCAAGGAGTTGCTGGACCGCTGCCGCACGGCCGAGGACCTGGTCCGGGTGCTGTCCGGAGGCTGAAATGCCCCTGGGCCGGGAATCATCGAGGTGGCCTCCGTGCGTTGTAGCGAGTGGGAGGCCGATGTCGGACCCTGCTTGTAGGGTCTGATCTTGAGACCGATCGAATCAGCGGGCGAACCGAGCGGGGTGAGGGAAATGGCGACCAAGGACACCGGCGGCGGTCAGCAGAAGGCGTCGCGCTCGACCGAAGAGGTCGAGGAGCAGACGCAGGACGCGCAGGCCGCGGACGACCTCAAGGAGCGACAGGAGAAGCTCTCGGACGACGTCGACTCCGTGCTGGACGAGATCGACGACGTGCTCGAGGAGAACGCGGAGGACTTCGTGAGGTCTTTCGTCCAGAAGGGCGGGCAGTAAGGCGCGTCTTCTCCGTCCTGCGTCCCCGCGGAGGGGACGCAGGACGGATGACTTCCATGGCCAGGGGTATGGTCCGTGCAGTATTTCAAGATCTGGTGGAAGGAAACGTGTGGAAGCCAACACTCGTAGCACAGGGCGTCTGCCGGCTGCCTTCCTGACGCCCGGCTCCTCGTCGTTCATGGACTTCCTGGGCGAGCACTCGCCCGAGCTGCTCCCGGGGAACCGTCCGCTGCCCCCGGTGCAGGGCGCCATCGAGGCCCCCCACGGCACCACCATCGTGGCGGTGACCTTCGCCGGCGGCGTGGTGCTCGCCGGTGACCGCCGCGCCACCATGGGCAATGTCATCGCGCAGCGCGACATCGAGAAGGTCTTCCCCGCCGATGAGTACTCGGCGGTCGGGATCGCGGGGACCGCCGGTATCGCGGTGGAGATGGTCAAGCTCTTCCAGCTGGAGCTGGAGCACTTCGAGAAGGTCGAGGGCACCGTGCTCTCGCTCGAGGGCAAGGCGAACAGGCTGTCGACCATGATCCGCGGCAACCTCGGCATGGCGATGCAGGGCCTCGCCGTGGTCCCGCTCTTCGCGGGGTGGGACGTCGACCGGGAGAAGGGCCGCATCTTCTCCTACGACGTGACCGGGGGGCGTTCGGAGGAGCGCGGCTTCGCCGCCACCGGCTCGGGCTCGATGTTCGCCCGGGGCGCGCTCAAGAAACTCTATCGCGAGGACCTGAGCGAGGAGCAGGCCGCCACCGCCGTGCTCCAGGCCCTCTATGACGCCGCCGACGACGATTCGGCCACCGGAGGGCCGGATCTCGCCCGCCGAATTTATCCGATCATCACCTCCCTCACCGAGGACGGTTTCAGGAGGTTCAGCGAGGACGAGGTGTCCGAACTCGCCCGCGCGATCCATGAGCGGCGCCTCGAAGAGCCGGACGGCCCCCGCGCCGCCCTGCTCTGATCAGGACGGTCCAACCGGAATGCATTCGCCAATGACAGAAGGGACGGACAGCCGGTGACGACGCCGTTCTATGTTTCTCCTCAGCAGGCCATGGCCGACCGCGCGGAATACGCCCGTAAGGGCATCGCGCGCGGTCGCAGCGTGGTCGTGCTGCAGTACGCCGACGGCATCGTCTTCGTTGCGGAGAACCCGTCCCGCGCGCTGCACAAGGTCAGCGAGATCTATGACCGGATCGCCTTCGCGGCGGTCGGTAAGTACAACGAATTCGAGAATCTGCGCATCGGCGGTGTCCGTTACGCCGATCTGCGCGGCTATACCTATGACCGCGAGGATGTCACGGCCCGTGGGCTGGCGAATGTCTACGCCCAGACCCTGGGCACGATCTTCTCCAGCGCCGCCGAGAAGCCGTACGAGGTCGAGCTGATCGTCGCCGAGGTCGGGGAGGGCCCCGAGGACGACCAGATCTACCGGCTGCCGCACGACGGCTCGATCGTGGACGAGCACGGCTCGGTCGCCGTCGGCGGCAACGCCGACCAGATCAGCAGCTACCTCGACCAGCGCCACCGGGACGGCATGACCCTCGCCGAAGCCCTCAAGCTGGCCGTCGACTCGCTCTCCCGGGACAACAACGGCGGCGAGCGCAGCCTCACCGCCGAACAGCTCGAGGTCGCGGTCCTGGACCGCACCCGCCCCCAGAAGCGCAAGTTCAAGCGCGTCCTGGGCGGCCAGCTCTCCCGGCTCCTGGAGCCCGGAGAGGGCGGGGCCGACGCGGAGACGTCGGCCGAGTCCTCGGAGGAGTCCGCCTCCGAGTCCGAGGACTGACCCAACCGCCGCCGTTCATCCCTCCGCCACCGCCGCCCCGGACCACCGGGGCGGCGGTGGGCGTTCGGGGGCGGGGGCCGTGGAGGGGCATATGCGGGTCTCGCGCGGCCGGGCGGGGCGTGCGCGGCGGCACGTGCACACCCGGAGTGGGCCGCGTGGTCGGCCCGTTCCCCTCGCCGTCCCCGCGGCGGCGGCCCGCCCCCATCGCCGCCCGTACGGCGGCGGCCCGCCCCTACCGCTGTTCCGGGGGCGGCGGCCCGGGGCCAGGGCAGGGT